>JASHTS010000081.1 GCA_030040425.1 Acidobacteriaceae bacterium
CCGCGCTCGGCTTTGCCGATCATGCCTAAGAGGCCGGTCTCCGCGAGCATCTGGCGGGTGAACTTGTCCATGCGCGTGGCCGTGGTGGGTCCTGCGGGTCCGACCACTTCATTGCGCACGGGATCGACAGGGCCGACGTAGTAGATGAAGCGGTTCTTGAAGTCGACGGGGAGCTTTTCCCCGCGGTTGAGCATCTCGGCCATGCGCTTGTGCGCGGCGTCGCGCCCGGTGAGCAGTTTCCCGCTCAGCAGCAGCACTTCGCCAGGTTTCCAGGTGGAGACTTCTTCGCGCGTGACCATGTCGAGGTTCACGCGGCGCGCGCCGGAGGGGTCGTACTCGAGCTTGGGCCAGGCGTCGAGATCGGGCGGGTCGAGGAAGACGGGCCCGGAGCCGTCGAGCACGATGTGCGCGTGGCGCGTGGCGGCGCAGTTGGGAATCATGGCCACAGGCAGATTGGCGGCGTGGGTGGGGTAATCGAGAACCTTCACGTCGAGAACCGTGGTGAGGCCGCCGAGTCCCTGTGCGCCGATGCCGAGGCGATTGACCTTGTCGTAAATTTCGACGCGGAGTTTTTCCGCCGTGGTTTTTGCGCCGCGGGCCTTGAGCTCCTGCATGTCGATAGGATCCATGAGCGCGGCCTTGGCCAGCAGCATGGCTTTCTCCGCCGTTCCGCCGATGCCGATGCCCAGCATGCCCGGCGGACACCAGCCCGCGCCCATGGTGGGCACGGTCTTCACCACCCAGTCGACCACCGAGTCCGACGGGTTGAGCATGGTGAACTTCGATTTCGCCTCCGACCCTCCGCCCTTGGCGGCAACGGTGACTTCGACGGTCGAGCCCTTGACCAGCTCCACGCTCACGCAGGCGGGCGTGTTGTCCTTGGTGTTCTTGCGCGCGCCCGCAGGGTCGGCGAGGATCGACGCGCGCAGCACGTTATCGGGATCGAGATAAGCGCGCCGCACGCCTTCATCCACCATCCCCTGCAGGTCGAGATCGGGCTCACCGGCCGCATGCTCAAACCGAACATCCATACCCACCTTGACGAACGCGGTGATGATGCCCGTGTCCTGGCAGATGGGCCTGTGGCCCTCGGCGCACATGCGGCTGTTGATGAGAATCTGCGCCATGGCGTCGCGCGCGGCCGGCGACTGTTCGCGCTCATACGCCTTGGCGAGCGAGGTGATGTAGTCGACCGGGTGGTAGTAGCTGATGTACTGCAACGCGCCGGCGACAGAGGCGATGAAATCTTCCTGCTGGATGACGGTCATGGTGGTGCTCCCGAGGTGCAAATTCTAGGGTAAAGGATGCGGCACGCGCTCTAACACTCCGAAAGGTCTCATGCCCTAATCTAGAAACATGAGCGAACGGGAGTTGGCCGCGGACGGCACCTTCGATCTGCTGGTCATCGGCGCGGGGCCGACGGGCCTGGCCTGCGCCATCGAGGCGCAGAAGGCGGGTTTTCGCGTGGTGCTGGTGGAGAAAGGCTGCCTGTGCAACTCGCTCTTTCATTACCCCTCGCACATGACGTTTTTCACCACCTCGGAGCTGCTCGAGATCGGGGGCATTCCCTTCCCCTCGACCAACGCCAAGCCCACGCGCAATGAGGCGCTTGAGTATTACCGGCAGGTGGCCGCGTTTTACAAGCTCGATGTGCGCCAGTACCGGCTGGTGGAGCGGGTCACCGGCGCGGACGGCGATTTCACCGTGCATACGCGAGACCGCTTCGGCCGGGCGCAGGACTTTCACGCGCGCAAGCTGGCGGTGGCCATCGGCTACTACGATCTGCCCAACATGATGGACATCCCCGGCGAGGAGCTGAGCAAGGTTCATCATTATTACAACGATCCGCACCCCTATTCGGGGCTGGATGTGGCGGTGATCGGGGGAAAGAACTCCGCGGCCATTGCGGCGCTGGAGCTCTGGCGGCACGGCGCGCGCGTTACGCTGATTCATTGCGGTGCGGGCATGCACCGGCATGTGAAATACTGGATCAAGCCCGATATCGAGAACCGCATCAAGAATGGCGAAATTCAGGCGCTGTTTGAGTCGCGGGTGGTGGAGATCACGCCGGACACGGTGCTCGTGGAAACTCCCCTGGGGCGGAGGACGCTGGCCAACGACTTCGTCTTCGCCCTGACCGGTTATCATCCCGACTTCGATTTTCTGGAGAGGCTGGGCGTGACGTGCGCCGGAGTGGACCGGCTGCCGGCCTGTCATCAAGAGACGCTGGAGAGCAATATTGCCGGCGTTTACCTTGCCGGCGTGATCGTAGCCGGCGAACGAACGAACGAAATCTTCATTGAGAACGGCCGCTTCCATGGAAGGCAGATAGCCGCGGCCCTCAAGCAAGAGCTCGACCGGAAGAACGACCCTCGAGAACGCTGAGAGCGCCCGTTCGAGCGGTTCCGGAATTTGCCTGCCCTTTTGGGATGGGCATCGCCCGAGGCATGGGTCCGCCGAGGCCGGCGAAAAAGCCCCGGGATTTCCCCTCACCCGTGGAGGAGATTTCTTGCACATGCGTTGGTGGCCGCGATCGATTCGCTGGCAGATGCTCGGTGGTCTTCTGCTGCTGGAGAGTCTGTCCATCGGCCTGTTCGCGCTGCTGCTGGTGCAGCAACAACGGCAGGAGCTGAACCAGATTGCGCGCAGGCGCCTGGAGTACGAGGCTTCGTCGCTGGCGCTGCAGACCCACGAAGCGATGATCGAAGATCGTCCCGCATGGATTGCCAACTCCGTCAAGACTGTGGCGGATTCGCCCACCGTGGAGGTGGCCAAGATCACCGACCCCATGGGCAAGGTTCTGTTCCTGAGCAGGGGGGACGCGAGCACAGCCGTTCTGCTGCCGGTTGAGCTCACGGAGCTGCCGGTGCTCAAGCAACGTGGGGCGGCATGCCTGACGCTGGCCAGAAACGTGATCGAATGCGCGCAGGCGATCGTCAAAGGCGGCGATCTCCGCGGCTACGCCTGGGTAGTGCGCAATAACAGCTGGGCGCACGAGCAACTGGTGTCGCTGTTCGGCGACACGACCATCTTCGGCATAGTCTGGATTGCGGCGTCGGCGCTGCTGGTGGTGCTGATGAGCCGGTCGATCGCGCAGCCGCTGGCCTTGCTGCACCACGGCGCGGGCGAGCTGACGGAGTCGTTTGAAAACAGCGGCAGCTTCCCCCTGCCGGTGACCGTAAACAACGAGATCGGCGACCTGATTGAAACCTTCAACAGCATGGTGGCGTCGCTGGCCGAGCAGCGCTCGGGACTGAGCGATACGCTCTCCCTGCTGGACTCGATGCTGGCCAATGCGCCCATCGGCCTGGCGTTTCTCGATCGCGGCCCTCGTTTTGTGCGCGTGAACCAGGTATTCGCGGACTTGACCGGCGTGCCGTTGAGCCGCCACCTGGGACGGACTCTGCCCGAGCTGTTGCCGCAGCCGGTGGCGGGCGAGATCGAGAAGGCCGTGCAGCGGGTTTTCATGACCGAGGAAGCGGTGCACAACCTGGAGCTGAACGGCGAGAAGCCGCTCTCCGCGGCCTCGCGGCTCGGGGGCGCGTGGACTTGGCTGGCGAGCGCCTATCCGGTGCGCACCACGCCCCAGCAGGTGCGCTGGGTGGGCGTGATCGTGCTGGACGCGACCGAGCGCAAGCGCAGCGAAGAAGCGCTGCGCAAGAGCGAAAAGCTGGCGGTGACGGGAAGGCTGGCCGCCTCCATTGCCCATGAGATCAACAATCCGCTGGAGGGTGTGACCAACCTGCTCTTCCTGCTGCGCAACTACAGCGACCTCTCCGAAATGGCGTGCAATTACGTTTCCATGGCCGAAAACGAGGTGCATCGCATCGCCGAGATCACGCAGCAGACGCTGCGCTTCTATCGGCAATCCACGCTGCCGGCGCGGACCACCATGAGCGAGCTGCTGGACAGTGTGCTCTCGCTCTACCAGAGCCGCATGAACGCGATGAATCTGCGCGTGGAGCGGGACTACGATCCGGAGATGGATCTGTTCTGCTTTGCCGGCGAGATCCGGCAGGTGTTTGCCAACCTGGTGGGCAACTCCATTGACGCCACCCGAGACGGGGCGCGGCTGCTGGTGCGCGTGCGCCGCTCCCACAACTGGAAGAACCCTTCGGAGAACGGCGTGCGCATTGCCGTGGCCGATACCGGCGCGGGCATGCCGCCGGAGGTGCGGAAGCGCATCTTCGAGGCTTTCTTTACCACCAAAGACGAGACGGGAACGGGACTGGGGCTGTGGGTGAGTTACGAAATCCTGATGAAGCACCGCGGCCTGGTGCACGTGCGCAGCCGCACCGCAGACCCCGGCTGTCCCGGCCGGTCGCCAGGCACGGTGTTCCAGATCTTTCTGCCCGACGGCCCTGCGCTGGGCAATGGCGCCGGCGGCCGCGAACAAGCATAAAACCTGCGGGCGCGGCCTCTCGTGCGCCAAGAAAATTCACTTGACATCGCGTTTCACGGAAGGCTATGTTTGCGCGCGGGCTGGAGCGCGCCTTGCGGAGCAATTGGTCCCCGCTCCAGGCCGGTTGTTCGATTCCCCTTATCTATTGCCGCGCCCATCGCTTTCTCCATGCGAGAGCCAGACTTGAGATTTGGCAGGAGAAGCCCAACATCGCAGGAAGCCTGCCGGAAAAGCCCTGAGGATCGAAACCCGGGGATCGAAAACTCAGCGTTCGAAACTCAACATTCGAAACTCAACGTTCAAGGAGACCTTATGAGACGCAGGAGTTGGTTTGTGTCTACGTTTCTGTCTGCGGCGGCATGCGCGATGCTGCTCGGCTCTTCAGCCATGGCCCGGGCGCAGGGCCACGTGTATACGCCGGCATCCAGCCTGTCCCAACCCAGGGATGCGAACGGCAACATTCTGGCGCGAACGCATCTGCGCATCCTGGTGCCTTCGTCGGGCAAGATGCAGTTCGGCGCATCCGCGGCCGCAGGCCAGCCGAACGAGCTGCCGCCCTTCCCCGGCTTTACGTTCGAGACGCCCGCCTCGCTGGCCTGCGTCTACCAGCTCGTCGAGCCGGCGCTGCCCGGCTGCAATCCGAACGTGACCACGGCAAACCCAACAGGCGGCAGCCGCGCAATTGCGCTGGTGGACGCCTACGACGATCCCACGGCAGTGACCGATCTGGCCACATTTTCCGCGCAATTCGGATTGCCGGCAGCGAACTTGACGATTGTCTACGCAAACGGCACGGAGCCGGGGACTGATCCGACCGGCGGCTGGGAGATCGAGGAGGCGCTGGACACGGAGTGGTCGCACGCCATGGCTCCCGGAGCCCGGCTTTTCCTGGTGGAGGCGGCGAACAACAAACTCGTCAACTTGTTCACCGCGGCGCTTGTGGCCAGCAACCTGGTGGCGGAGGCGGGCGGCGGCGAGGTTTCGATGAGCTGGGGTTCGGAGGAGTTTACCGAGGAGACCGAGTTCGATTCGCTCTTTACGACCCCGGGCGTGGTGTACTTTGCCTCGGCGGGCGACGCGGCGGGCGTCGAATATCCCAGCGCGTCTCCAAACGTGGTTTCCGCCGGAGGAACGACCGATTCGCGCAATCCCAACACCGGCAACCTGATCCTCCAGAATGCGTGGCAGGATGCAGGCGGCGGCGCGAGCCAGGTGGAACCGCGGCCGGCGTTCCAGAGAGGCCTGGGTTACGTTGTCGGCGATGCGCGGGGAACGCCGGACATCTCCTTCGACGCGAACCCGAACACGGGCGTGTGGGTCTTCGACAGCAACCCGGTGAGCGGAACGGGGTGGTACATTGTGGGCGGCACCAGCGTAGCGGCGCCGTCGCTGGCCGGAATTGTGAACGCCGCGGGCAGCTTTCACTTGAGCAGCGAGGCGGAGAACGACGAGCTCTATTCCGGCCGCTCGAACGACTTCAACGACATCACCTACGGCGACTGCGGCGTGAGCATCGGCAACTTTGCGATTCCCGGATACGACCTGTGCACCGGCATCGGGACGGTGCGAACGTTGCGGGGCAAATAGACGAGAGCGATCTCCCAGCCCCAGGTGCGAGGGATCTCCACCCCATCGACGAAGTCCTGTCGATGGGGACCCCGGCCTGGGGCGCTCCAACTATGTGCCGGACGCGGTTCCTGTCTGCGCGAAATCCCGCAGCCGCTATTTTTTCTTGAGGAGGCCCTTGGCGCCGTCGAGGTGCTTCTGGAGTGTGGGCAGCGCGGCGCTGGCGTAGGCTTTCACGTCCGCGTTCTGCGCGTCCGTCTGTTCTTTGGTGTAGACGGCAATGGCCTTGGTGTGGCCGTCGATCATCTCCCGGATATAGCGGGTATCGAAACCCGCGCCGTGGAGCTTCTCAAAGGGCGCCACCATCTTCCAGTGCTCGGCATCGATCCCCTTGGGCACGTTGAAATTGTTTTTCTGAGCCATGGCGCTGAGCTGCTGGTAATCGGCGGTATGATCGGTGACCAGCATCTGCGCGTAATCTTTCACATCCTGGCGAGAGGCGTGATCGGCGGCCATTTGTCCGAGATGGGCCTCAAGCATGTCAGTCTGGGCTGCCATGTCAATAAACTGCTGATCGGTCATGGCCGCCGAGGCCGCAGCCCTGGCTGCATGATGGTGCTGGGCCAGCAGCGGCGAGCCCAGAAGAGCCGCACAGCAAAAAGCGGAAAAAAACCGATTCATTTCCAGAATCCTCCTTGAATGTAAGAGTTGTGGAAGCGGCAATTTGGTTTTCTCGAAAACGGCTTCAGGGCATCAATAGGCTCACCCTGAGGGCGAGGCACACGCGGCTGCGCTAGGATGGAAATCAGGCGGGTTCGGGAGCGCGTATGTTTGTGGTGGTGTGGCAGTTCGAGGTAGCCGAGGAGAAGATTGGCGCCTTCGAAGCCGCTTACGGGCCGGGGGGCTCGTGGGCGCAGCTTTTCCACCGCTCGCCCAGTTACCTGGGCACGGAATTGCTGCGCGATGCCTACGTGCCGGGCGCATTCCTGACCATCGACCGGTGGGCGAGCGAGAGCGACTTTCGCACCTTCCGCAAAGAGCACGACGCCGAATACGAGGTGCTGGACCGCGCCTGCGATGCGCTCACCAGCCGGGAGACACGGGTGGGCGCGTACACGGTGTGAAGCTTCGGACTCCGGCTATTCGATCAGGTGAATGTGGCTCGCAAACCGGGTACCGGCCATATATTCGAGTGCTCGATCGAAAGTAGCGAGCACCCCGTTTTCCTTGATGGCCAGGCCGAGCAGATAGGCGTCTGTCACTTGCTGATGGCCGAAGATGCGCGCTGCAAGCGGAGCCGTAAGGGTCACCCAGCTTTCGCGGATGGGCCAGTAGTGGTAGCCCGGCAGCTTCTGAATCTCCGCGAGAACCTCGGTCGCTCGTTTGATACTTCCAGGACCTACTCGCGTTGCCGGGTTGGCCGCCAGCCGAATAAAGCCAATTTCGGTGAGCGGGCAAACTACCCACTCATCCTTTTTTGTCATGGGATCGAACCAGTCGTGAGCTTTTTGATGGTGCTCATGCTCGTCGCTGCTGAGTGCGGCCAGCACGTTGACGTCGAGCAGGTATCTTCTACTCAAATTCGTCCTCCGAGTTCTTCTTCACCATCTCGGAGGTGATCGTGTGCCCCGTCCTGGGCAGCAATGGAAACCCGCTTGGAGTTCGCCTGAGTTCGAAATCTCGGGCTTCCGGCGCCGCACTCCCTTCTGCCTTGCGAATGAGTTCGTTCAGAGCGGCGCTGAGAGAAATTCCGCGGCCGCGCGAATAACAAAGGACAAAGTCGTGGACGTCTTCATCGAGCGTAATGCTGGTTCTCATTCTGCGATTATGCACCAATTTTCACGGATGCACCAGTTTACAAAACAGCACCTAATATTATTTTTGCACCGCTTTATGAAAAGCGAACCACGCCGACCCCGGATTTCCACCTCGATTTTCCTCTTTTCTTCGCCATTTTCTTGTGTTCTTTGCCTGTCCCGCCCTGCTACAATCCCCTTCGAATCCCGATCAAGCCGCTCGCCGGGCACGCCGCGGGGCGTGAGGGACAGGAGCGCGGACCCCCAGAAGGAGCATGAAACATGCCGGTTATGGACGAACGCACCAAGGCCGTGGAACTTGCCCTGGCCCAGATTGAAAAACAGTTTGGCAAGGGATCGATTGTGCGGCTGGGGTCGCGGGAGGCGCTGCTGCCGATTGCGGTGATCTCGACCGGCTCGATCAGCTTCGACGCCGCGCTCGGCGTGGGCGGCATTCCGCGCGGAAGAGTGACGGAGGTCTTCGGGCCGGAGTCGTCGGGCAAGACCACGATCACGCTGCAGGTGATTGCCGAGGCACAGCGCAACGGGGGCCTGGCGGCGTTTGTGGACGCGGAGCACGCGCTCGACCCCGGCTACGCAAAGAAGCTGGGCGTGGACGTGGACAATTTGCTGGTCTCGCAGCCTGATTCGGGCGAGCAGGCTCTGGAGATCACGGAGGCGCTGGTGCGCTCAGGCGCCATCGACGTGCTGGTGGTGGACTCGGTGGCTGCCCTTGTGCCCAAGGCGGAGCTGGACGGCGAGATGGGCGACAGCCACGTGGGACTGCAGGCGCGGCTCATGTCGCAGGCGCTGCGCAAGCTCACAGGCACGGTCGCGAAGTCGCGCACCGCGCTGATTTTTATCAACCAGATCCGCGAAAAGATCGGAGTCATGTTCGGCAATCCCGAGACCACCACGGGCGGACGGGCGCTCAAATTTTATTCCTCGGTGCGGGTCGACATCCGGCGCATCGCCGCGGTGAAGGAAGGCGACACGGTGGTGGGCTCGCGGACCAAGGTGAAGATCGTCAAGAACAAGGTGGCCGCGCCCTTCCGCGAGGCGGAGTTCGACATTCTCTACGGCGAGGGCATCAGTCGCGAAGGCGATGTGCTGGACCTCGCGGCGCTGCACAATATCGTGGAGAAGTCGGGCGCGTGGTACAGCTACGGTGGCGAGCGCATCGGGCAGGGACGCGAGAATACGCGGGGATTTCTCAAAGAGAACAAGGACGTGTACGGGAAGATCGACGCGGAGCTGCGCAAGCGGCTGAACATTGCGCCGGCCAAGGCCGAGGTGCCCGCGGTGCCGGCGAGCGGACCGGCGGAAGCCAAGGAAGCGGTACGCGCGCGGCGGGCGTGAGGCTCTGGGATTGCCTTTGCAGGCAGCCCGCGCGCAGGGAATTGAAAGGCGAAAGCCGCTTGCGCCTCAATCGAAATTAACCTGGGCAGCAAAGAGGGCGGGCACGGGCAAGCTCTACAATGGACTTCCCACCAGGGAGGTCGTTCGAGATGCCGCTGCCGCAGGATGAACGCGTTGTCGCGCTGGCCGAGGATCTGCTCCAACAACTGCAGGCGATGTTTGGCCCCCACCCGGGGTTCCGGCCGGCGCACGCCAAGGGACTGATGCTCACCGGGTCGTTTACGCCGGCGCCCGGCGCCAACCAGCTTACCCGCGCGCCGCATGTCACCCGCCCCTCCACGCCAGTGACGGCGCGCTTTTCGAATTCGACAGGGCTGCCCGACCTTCCCGACAACGTGGGCGACGCGAACCCGCGCGGCTTCGCCATCCGCTTCAACCTGGCTGAGCACGTGCACACCGACATCGTCAGCCACTCGACGGATGGCTTCCCGACGCGCGACGGCTACGAATTCCTCGAGTTTTTGCGCGCGGCAGCGGCCAGCGGGCCGGATGTTCCCTCGCCCAAACCGGTGGAGGTTTTCCTCGGCTCGCATCCGGCGGCTCTTGCGTTTGTGCAGGCGCCCAAACCGTTCCCTTCCAGCCTGGCGCGGCAGACGTATTACGCCGTAACCGCGTTCGCCTTCACGAACTCGGCCGGAGTCAAGACGTTCGGCCGTTACCGCATCGTGCCGGAAGCGGGCAACGACTTTCTGAGCGAGGCGCAGGCGGCGAAGCTCGGGCCCAGCTACCACTTCAGCGAGATTGCCGAACGCGTGAACAAGGGGCCGGTGCGGTTTCGCGTCATGGTGCAGGTGGCCGCGCCCGGCGATGCGACCGGCGACGCGACCGTGCACTGGCCGGAGAGCCGCGAACTCAAGGAACTGGGCGCGGTGGAGCTGAACGCGGTGATGCCCGACTCGCTGCAGCAGCAGAAGCAGATCATCTTCGATCCTATTCCGCGCGTGGATGGGATCGAGCCTTCGGCCGATCCGCTGCTTGAACTGCGAGCCGCCATTTACCTGCTCAGCGGGCGGCAGCGGCGCAAAGCGTAGCGGCGCCTGCGCAGTTCAACCTGCGAACAATCCAACGGCCGGACTCGTATAGTTGAGAGTACGCATGAGAGTTCCGCTGCGCATGGCGATGCTCAAGCACCCGCGACGGCTCAAGCACCCGCGATGGATTGATCTTTTAATGCGCCGCGGGTTTGTGCTGCTGTGCGCGTGCGTACTCGCCGGGACCGCACGGGCGCAGACGGCTCCGGGCGCGGCGGGCAGCGCACCCGTTGCGCAGGCAAATGCGAGCGCGCCGGGCCCGCAGGCGAACCTCAAGGGCGTGCTCACGCTTGATAGCGGCTGGCGCTTTCAGGTGGGCGACGATCCGCGGTGGGCCGATTCCAACTTTGACGATTCAAGCTGGACGTCAGTGAATCTGAGCCAGTCCCTTACGGACCAGGGAATCGATTCCTACTCGGGGTATGCGTGGTATCGGATGCGTCTGGACGCGAAGGGCCTGGCCGCGCTGGGCAGTCTGGCCGGACAGGGGCAGCTGGAGCTGCTGATCACCGGCAACTCTCCGGGACAGATTGCGGCGTTCGTGAACGGCGCGGAGACCGGGCATACGCGCGGTATGACGGAGCAGCCGGCAGAGTACCTGTCGCCGCCGTTTTCGGTTGCGCTCCCCGCACCGGAGGCGAGCGGAGCCCAGGTGCTGGCAATCCGGACGTGGGCGCGGCCCGATCAGACAATCAGCCATGGGTTGCTGCTCAAGGTGGAGATCGGAACCCCGGCGGAGACTGCCGATTGGCTGGCGCTGGCCAGGGGCCGGCAGTGGGATGAGCAGGCAGTTGCCTCGCTGGCGCTGGCGTTCTTGTTTCTGTGCGTGGCCGGACTGGGCGCGGCGCTCTATCTCGCGCAGCGGCACCATTCCGAGTACCTGTGGCTGGCGCTGTTGTGTCTCTCCGTCTCTGTGAGCGGTGTGCTCGATGCGTCGTACGGGCTGGCGGCGATCCCTCTTGGGATTTACTACAGGCTTTCCGTGGTGGCCGGCCGGGTGTTTATGGCCGTGACGCTGGAGTTTGTGCTGCGATTCACGGCGAGCGAGTGGCGGCGGCTGGTGCGGGTGGTGCAGATTGCCGTACTGGTGCTGGCAGGGGTGCTGCTGGCGCACGTCGAGCTCCTCAATCAAACGCTTTCCGTGGCGGCGGAGGTAGTCTTTTGCGGGCTCGTCTGCGCGATGCTTTTCCAGGCGTGGCGCCGCGGGCAGGGCGACGCAGGGGCCATGCTGATTCCGTTCTTTCTGGCGGCCACGGCGGGTTCGGCGGACGCGCTGCTGGGTTTTGCGGCGGCGAGCGGGTGGGTTCCCGCCCCGTTGGCGAACTACCGGTTCCATGTGGGGCCGATTGCGTTTGGGTTCGGAACGCTGGCCTACGCCATCTTCTTGGTGAGCCTTGTGGCAGTGATTCTCTACCGGTTTATCCACGTGAGCCAGGACGAGCAGCGTGCGCATGCGGAGATTTCGGCCGCGCGCAGCGTACAGGCGCTGCTGATTCCCACGCAATTGCCCTCCAACAGCAACTTCATGCTGGAGAGCGCGTACCTGCCGGTGAACGGCGTGGGCGGGGATTTTTTCCAGGTGCTGCCCGTCAAGGACGATTCGCTGCTGATCGTGGTGGGCGACGTGAGCGGGAAAGGATTGCAGGCGGCGATGAACTCAAGCACGCTGGTGGGCGCACTGCGCAACGAGCTATCGCACGATCCGGCGACCGTGCTGGAGCACCTCAATCGCGTGCTGCTGGGCGCGGTGCCCGCGGCAGGCGCGGTGCCGGAGCTCGACTGCGCGCCCTGCTTTGCCACCTGCCTGTGCGCACGCATTTATCCCGACGGCACGCTGACGGTGGCCAACGCGGGCCACCTGAGCCCCTATCGCGACGGGCGCGAAATGCCCCTGCCGCCGGGACTGCCGCTGGGCGTGATCGCCGACAACCAGTACGAGCAGACGACCTTTCAACTGCGTCGCGGAGACCGGCTGGTTTTTCTCTCCGACGGCGTGGTGGAGGCCACGAATGCCGAGGGCGAGCTCTTCGGGTTCGAGCGCACGCAGCAGGTAAGCCACGAGTCCGCGCGCTACATTGCCTCGGCGGCGAAACACTTCGGGCAGACGGACGACATTACGGTGGTGTCGCTCTACGTGGCTTCGAAGTCCGCGGTGCACGACGGAGAACGCGTGCTGGAGACGAAGTAGAGGCGCCTTTTGCAGCTCGACCAAACAGCCTGCTCGAAAATGCGCGTTCCGCGTTTACAATTCCTCACGGAGCCGAGGCACGAAACTCGACGAGGCGCAGTTGGATCGTCACCTTTCACGAAGAACTGTCATGGCGGGCACCGCGGCGGCCACGGCGCAGATGCTCCTTCCGTGGCGGCTGCGCGCGGCGACCGCGCTCGCCGCCGCTCCCGGTGCGCTTGATCTTGCGCTGACGGCGATGAGCGGGAACACGCTGCGCATCGGCATTGCGCCCGTCACCGGAGAGGCGCCCGACGGCGAATTGGGCGTCGCTCGAGATCGATGGCCCGCACCACTTGAGTCTCCCGGCCCTGCGCGCGCGCACTCGCTCGCCTGGGGAAAGTACAGCATCGACGTCAGTCCCGATCCGCTGCGCATTACCGTTCGCGAGGGCGAAAGGACGCGCCAGCAGATCGGCTTTGACCTGGACTCGACCAACATTCGCTTTCTCGTGGATGGCCCGGTCTTCGGCGGCGGCGAAGGCGCGCACCCCTTGGACCGCCGCGGAACGGCCGAGGGCGCGATCAACGGCCAGGTGGGGCCGGACGCCCGCACCTTCGGCGCGCGCGTGCAGATTCCGTGGGCGATCAGCCCGCAAGGATGGGGCATCTTCATCGGCCAGCCGCTCGGCGCATTCGAGTTTACGCAGACGGAGGGCATCTTCCGCCCCGTCGAAGCCTACTCCACGCGCAACATTTTTCTGCTGCTGGGCGACGGCCCCGCGGACGTGCTGAAGGAGTATGCGCGGCTCACGGGCTTTCCGCACATGCCGCCGCGCTGGGCTCTCGGCTACCTGCAGTCGCACCGCACGCTGGCCAGCCGCGCAGAAGTGCTTGGCGTGGTAAAAACCTTCCGCGAAAAGAAACTGCCCTGCGACGCGGTCATCTATCTCGGCACCGGATTTTGTCCGTCGGGCTGGAACACCGGCCACGGCTCCTTCACCTTCAACGAAGAGATTTTTCCTGACCCTCTGGAGATGCTGCGCGCGATTCACGACCGGCACTTCCGCGTCGTGCTCCATGTTGTCCCGCCGGGAAATTTTCACGGAACGATCGAAGATACCGGCGCCGCGGCCGAGGAGCCCGGAGACGCGGCTGCGTACTGGGAGAAGCATGCGGCCCTCGACAGAATCGGCGTGGATGGATGGTGGCCCGACGAAGGAGACAAGCTCTCCGTTTCCGCGCGCTTCGATCGCAACCGCATGTACTTCGAGGGATCGCGCAAGACCGAACCCGACCGGCGGCCGTTCGCGCTGCACCGCAACGGCTACGCAGGCCTGCAGCGTTTCGGATGGCTCTGGTCGGGCGACACTTCGTGCACGTGGCAGACGCTGCGCGCACAGATCATGGTGGGCATCGGCGCCGGGCTGAGCGGGATTCCTTACTGGGGAACGGACATCGGCGGATTTGTGCCCACACCGGAACTCACGCCCGAGCTCTACGTCCGCTGGTTTCAGTGGGCCGCATTCTGTCCGCTGTTCCGGGGTCATGGCCGCGCCTGGCACCTGCGCCTGCCCTGGGGCTGGAACACCGGCGATGCGGGGCCCAAGGAGATGGAGGGCGACTGGGTGGCGTCGTGGCCGCCGGCAGCCGATCTGCATCGCCCGGACGTTGAAGTGATCTGCCGCAAATACCTGAACCTTCGCTATCGGCTTCTGCCTTATCTCTATTCTTCCGTTGCGCAGGGACACGCAACCGGCCTGCCGCTCATCCGCGCGCTCTCA
>JASHTS010000082.1 GCA_030040425.1 Acidobacteriaceae bacterium
ATGGCCAAGTTTGGCTCGGTGATCGGCGTGCCTATGGTGGGCCTGGTGCTGCTCAAGGCCGGTTGGCGCTGGAGCTTTGCCCTCACCGGCTTCATCAGCCTCGCGTATCTTCTGCTCTTCTGGCGCGTCTACAAGGACCCCGCCGACGATCCCGGTCTGAGCCAAGCGGAATGGGATTACATCCACTCGGAAGAGCCCGTTGCCTCGCCCGATTCCACCCCGGAGCCGCAATCGACCCTGTTCGATTTGCTCAAGGAACCCAAGGTGCTCGGCCTCTCCATCGGCTTTGGTTCCTACAACTACGTCTTCTATCTGCTGCTCAACTGGCTGCCCAGTTACCTGAATTTCTCTCTGCACATCGATCTGTTGCATTCCTTCCTCTATACCGGCGTTCCCTGGCTCGTGGCCACATTTACTGACCTTTTCATCGGCGGCTGGCTGGTCGATTTCCTGGTAAAACGGGGCTTGAACGCGAGCCTGGTCCGCCGCACGGTGCTCATCGGCGGAACTGCGTGCGGCCTCGGCATTCTGGGCGCGGCGCACGCGCATGGCGCCGCCCCGGCGCTCTTCTGGATCAGCGTCTCCATCGGCGGCCTGTCGGCGGCTTCGCCCGTCGGCTGGTCGCTGCCCTCGCTCATCGCCAGCCGCCACGACGCCGGCAAAGTCGGCGGCATCCT
The DNA here is from genome assembly GCA_030040425.1 of Acidobacteriaceae bacterium. GTDB lineage: Bacteria > Acidobacteriota > Terriglobia > Terriglobales > Acidobacteriaceae > Telmatobacter. The sequence goes on from JASHTS010000082.1 coordinate 678, forward strand.
GAATTTTTCCAACCAGGCCTCGGGAATCGCCGCCGCCATCCTCACCGGCTATCTGGTCGCCGCTTTTCACTCCTACGCGTGGGCCTTTGGCGTCTCCGCCATCTACCTCGCCATCGGCATCGCGGCCTATTTCTTCCTGCTGGGCGCCATCGAACGTCCGCACCGCATCGTTTCTGGCCGCACCGGCGCCGCGTAGGCGCTCGGGATTTCGCCGGCCGCCTTCACCGCCCGACGATCCTTTTCACCCCACGGTGCGTCTATTGGATGCGGATTCAATTTGGGCTTGCCGCTGGCTCGTCGAGCGCCGGGATAACACTTTGGATGCATATACGGAATTTTGTTCTCTTGTAATATGGCTTGATGCACAATAGTCAGATGGGAGATCGACTCTAGTGCCGCGCATTCACTTTCATCTGCAGCTCGCCGAACTCAAGGACAAGCTCCTTGCCATGGCTGCCCTGGCGCAGCAGGCGGTCGAGTCTGCGGTGGATGCCTATCTTCAGGGCGATAAGGGCCTGTGCAAATACGTCAAGCAAAACGAAACCGCCATCAACACCGCGCAGCGCGAGCTGGACGAGATGGCCTACGAGCTCCTGGCCAAGGAACAGCCCATGGCCGTCGATCTCCGCTTCATCCTGGCTGTGATCAAGATCAACGGCGATCTCGAGCGCATTGGCGACCAGTCCGTCGCCATCGCCCGCCGCACCAAGGAGTTTCTCGGCTACGAAGCGGTCGAGCTGCCGGTGGATTTCGCTGCCATGGGCGAGTTCGCCACGCTGATGATCCGTACCGCGCTGCAGGCGCTCTTTGACGGCGATGCCCGCCTGGCCGACTCCGTTCGCGAGATGGACGACGAGATCGACCGCATGAACCGCCGCGCCCACGCCGATCTGCTCAAGCTGATCGAACAGAAGCCTCAGTTCACGCAGCAGTGCATGAACGGCATCCTGGTGGCCAAGAACCTCGAGCGCATCGCCGATCACGCCTCCAACATCGCCACCGACGTGATCTTCTGGATCCGCGGCGCCGACGTCCGCCACCAGCTCTCCATGGCCATGGATTGAATTTCCGCCGGCTTCTCTTCTTCTCCGCATCCAACCCAACCGCGTTTGTCATCCTGAGCGAGTCCGCGAAGCGGACGAGTCGAAGGATCTGCGTTTCGTCCTAACCAGGCGGGTGCACCGGTCCCTCGCATTTGGGGACCGGGGGATGAAAGCGCCGGGTGCCCCCGAGCCTGCCCTGAGCGGAGTCGACGGGTCCCTCGAACTCAGGGGCCGGGGGATGAAAGCGGGTCCTCCGCCTAGACCCCAATCACCGCGCAAAGTTCCTTCACCGCCGCCGCACTCTTTTTGAGCGCGGCGTGTTCCTCCGCCGTCAGCTTGATCTCGATGATCTTTTCGAGTCCCGCCGCGCCCAGCTTGCAGGGCACCCCGATGTAGTAGCCGTCGATGCCGTACTCGCCCTTGAGAAACGCTGCACAGGGAAGGATCTTTTTCTTGTCCTTGAGAATCGCCTCCGCCATCTCCACCGTCGCCGCCGATGGCGCATAGTACGCGCTGCCGGTCTTGAGGTGTTTCACAATCTCCGCGCCGCCGTCGCGCGTGCGCTGGATCAGTTGCTCGAGCCGGTCGGCCGCAATCAGCTCCGTGATCGGGATGCCCGCTACGGTCGAATACCGCGCCAGCGGAACCATGGTGTCCCCGTGCCCGCCCAGCACAAAGGCCGTCACGTTTTCGACGCTCACGTGCAGCTCTTCGGCGATGAAAGTGCGGAAGCGCGCCGAATCGAGCACGCCGGCCATGCCGATGACGCGTTCGCGATTGAACCCCGCCTGCCGGTACGCCGCCTGCGCCATCGCATCGAGAGGATTGGAAACGATGATCAGAATGCTTTCCGGCGACTGCGCCACCACCTTCTGCACCACGTCCGCCATGATCTTGAAGTTGGTGTGCAGCAAGTCGTCGCGGCTCATGCCCGGCTTGCGGGGAATGCCCGCCGTAATCACTACAATGTCAGAGTTCGCGGTGGCCGCGTAGTCGTTGGCGCCGGTCACTTGCACGTCGCGTTTCTCAATCGGCATCGCTTCGAGCAGGTCCAACGCCTTGCCCTGCGGCACGCCTTCCACCACGTCCACCAGCACCACATCGGCCAGTTCCTTGGCCGCAATCCA
>JASHTS010000083.1 GCA_030040425.1 Acidobacteriaceae bacterium
CCGCTGGCGCAGTTCGGTTACGGAGATGTATCGATCAGCAGCGAACTGCATGAGACGCAGCTGCGCGAGACGCAAGCGGTGCTGATGGCGCTGAGCGACGACAGTCTGCTCAAGCCGTTCCGGCAGATGTCCGGGATGCCGGCGCCGGGAGACGATCTGGGCGGGTGGTATCACTACGATCCGGATTACGACTATCGCAGGAACTTCGACAACGGTTTTGCCCCGGGGTGCACCTTCGGTCAGTGGGTCTCCGCGCTGGCGCGCGCCTACGCGATCACCGGCGACGCGGCGACGCGCGACAAGGTGCTGCGGCTGAATCGGCTCTACGCTCAGACGATCTCCGGACAGCTCTACGAGAAGAATCGCTTCCCGGCGTACACCTATGACAAGCTGGTGCTGGGGCTGCTTGACTCGCACACCTTCGCGAACGATCCGCAGGCCTTGGCTATTCTCGATCAAACCACGAACACGGCCCTGCCGCATCTTCCGGGGCACGCCGTGGAACACAATGTTCGCTGGCGGATGGACAAGCCGGCAGACGACGCGTCGTGGACGTGGGACGAGTCCTACACCATGCCCGAAAACCTGTTTCTGGCATGGCAGCGCGGCGCCGGACGCCGCTACTACGATCTGGCCGTGGAGTACCTCGACGACCAGACCTGGTTCGATCCGTTGTCGCGGGGCGAGAACGTGCTCGCAGGGCGGCACGCGTACAGCTACGTGAACTCGCTGAGCTCCGCGGTGATGGCTTATCTGGCTGCTGGAAGCGAGAAGCATTTGCGCGCTGGGCAGAACGGCTTTGCCATGGTGCAGGCGCAGAGCTACGCCACCGGCGGCTGGGGCCCGGATGAAGAGCTGCGCGCGCCGGACAGCGACGATGTATACAAGAGCCTGACCAACAGCCATCACAGCTTCGAGACGCCGTGCGGCTCCTACGCGCACTTCAAAGTGACGCGCTACCTGCTGCGCATCACGCGCGATTCCCGTTACGGAGACAGCATGGAGCGCATGATGTACAACACGGTGCTGGGCGCGAAGCCGCTCGAAGTGAACGGCAACGCGTTTTATTACTCCGATTACAACTTCAACGGCGAGCGCGTCTACCACGTGGCTCACTGGCCTTGCTGCTCGGGCACGCTGCCGCAAGTCGCGGCCGATTACCGGATCAACGCGTATTTCCGCGGGCCGCAAGCGGTCTACATAAATCTCTACGTCCCTTCCACGCTGCGCTGGACGGACAATGGAGCGGCTCTCTCGCTCACGCAGGAGGGAGACTATCCGTTCGAGGAGCAGGTGACATTTACGCTGACCAGCTCCCAGCCTGCCGAGCAAACGCTTCATTTCCGCATTCCGGCGTGGGCTGAGGGCGCTGCGATCTTCGTGAACGGCAGGCGGCAGACGGGCCTTGCCGTACCGGGCCAGTTCGCGGCCATCCGGCGAGAGTGGAGGACGGGCGACCGCGTGGGGCTGGAGTTTCCGCTGAAGATGCGTTTGGAGGCGATCGATGCGCGGCACAGTGATACCGTAGCCCTGCTGCGCGGTCCCATTGTGCTGATGGCCGTGAAGGAACGGCAGGAGAGCCCCCTGCCCAGCGTGACGCGGCTGCAGTTGTTGAGCGCCATGCGCGTGAGCGAGCGGCAATGGCTGGCGAACTCCGCCGGCGGGCCGGTGAAAATGATGCCCTTCACATCCCTGGGCGATCTACCCTATACCACCTATTTGCAGGTAACTTAGCTTCTCGTTTACTTCAACGCGCAGTCCGCCCGAAGACTGCCGATGGGCAAACAGCGAGGCGCGAGGTGGCGAGCGCGGCGGCAGAAACTGAAGTGCCGATTTTCTGCGCGCGAGGTCGGGAGATTATTCCTGGGCCGGGGAGCACAACAGAACACGCGTTCCGCTGATTTTGGGATGTTTTGTGAATCGGTCTTCAGAGGCCTTTCGTTTTCCACTGCAGCCAGTTCAAAATCCACTGCCACGTTCCGTCCAGCGTCCGGTCAGTGGGAGGCGACGGCGGAGAGTCTGAGGGAAACTTCACCGGCTTGCCGCCGTACGCACTCGCAAGTTGCCGGAACACGCGGCCCTGGTCCTTCACGCGCCCGTCATTGGTCAGCAAGCCGAGCGAGTATTCAAGCGGATTAAATTGAAATTTGCGGTCCACGTCATGGCTATCCCAGTACGTGAACCAGCTCACGCCCTGATCGATTGCCGCCAGCACGGCCTTCTCAAGCCACTCACCCTGACCCTTTTCCGGCAGCTCCTCGATGCACGTATTGAATTCGCCGGCCCATACCGGTTTTTGCCGGGCGCCCGCGAAAGAGCGGATCAGCGTTGCCATGGCCGCGAGCAGCTTTACGCTGGGAGGATCCATGGCGCCGCCATATTTCAGCGCGCCGGTCCAGTAAGGATAGCAATGCATCACAGGAAAACGCGCCGCCGCCAGCGCCGGCGCCGAAAAAGTGTCCACTTCAAACCATGGCTTGTGATCCACTCCATTCACGTGCAAACCGCTCGGCAACACGCCGTTCATCAACTCGAACATCTTCCCCATCCACGCATCGCCCTGCTGGACGGGCGCCTTCCAGCAGGTGTTCAGTTCGTTGCCGAAGTCGAACCCGATGATGTTTTCATGCGGCGCAAGGATGCGCGCCAGTTCGTGGACAAAAAGCTCCTGCGCAGAGCGCATGGTCGCATCGGCGTAGAACCCGTCGCTAAGGCGATTGAACGAGGGCAGGAAAAACCAGCCGCTCAACTGCCCCGTAAAGACAGTCACGAGCGCGTCGAGACGGCGTTCGCCCATCCAGGTAAGCAGTTGATCCAGTCGCTGGAGATGCGCGGGGCTCACCCAAGTGGGATTGGGCTGAAAAAACGGCCAGATGAGCATGAGACGCATGTGGTCGGCGCCAAGCGCGGTAATGGCATCGAGGTCGCGCTGAATTGGATCGGCGTTCCAGTCGTTCCAGCAAAACCACCAGTCATGCGAAGGCGTGTAGTTGACGCCGAATCGATGTCGCGTGAGATCGAGCTCGATCCTGGAGCCGGCGTGCTCTGCTGCAAACGTGGCCGGTGCGCAAGCCACAGCCAACGCGCCCGCTGCCGCTGCGGAACTGGCAGCTAGAAAATTGCGTCGATTCATAGCATCGCCTCAGGCCAGATTACGAGATTACTCCGGCAGGCGTGCCAGGCACAAAGCGCGTGAAGAGCGCTGATGCCGATCTTGCCGCAATGATGCGGACCGGAGCCGAATGCGCAAGGCGGGGATGAAGAGCAGGCGGCCGCGACAAGATCCCCGAATGGATCCGAGGCTCAGGTCGAGACTCGGACCTGATGCGCGCATTGCTGCCAGGAACTCAGAGGCTACGATCCAGGCCCTCGTAGACAGGCTCATCCTGGCGCTGAAGACCGGGGCTTTCTTCTATTGCCGGACCTTCTGCGTTATTCGCGCCAACAGCGTATCGGCGAAGATCGAGTTGCAGGAGAAACAGATTTTCACGGTGGTCAGGGTCAAAAAGAAGGCAATGCCGGCGAACAATTTCACGGTGGCGCAGTTCGATCAGCCAATGCGCCACTGCAATGACAATTGGAACGGCGATGTAGCGCCAGTTTCGGTCCTCGATCCACGGCCCGGCGACGAGCGAAAGCCATAGGACGATCGGAAAGAATGTGAAATATTTTGCTACCGCCGTCGCTGGATTTGGGGTTTCACCGGTCGGCTCGTCTGTAAAGGCAACCGTGGTGACATGCAGGAAGAAAAAATCGGTCAGCAGCAGGCACATGCCTGCCGCGACGAAGAATTGCGCGGCGACTGAACGCCAGGTAAGAAAATCCGGTGGAGCAATCGCACACGCTGTAAGGCACGCGGCTCCAGTGAGGATGCCCACAAAGAGAAGCGCCCAGATTTGAACGGCGCTTAACTCTTGGAGTGCTGTGCCCAGCTCCGGCGGCCTGCCATGCACAAGATGGACGATCCAGCTTCCTTGTTTATTGCCCGGCGAAAGGAAAGCAAGACGCAGCCCCGCGACCGCCCAGAAGGCGACGATGCCGGCCGAAACACGCAAGCCGTCAGTGGAAACCACCACGTGAACCTGGTTGTTCGCAGTCGAAAAGCGCAGGACGCTGGCAATGACGATCGATAAGCCCACCCCTCCATAAAGAACGAGATAGATGCGGTAGCGTGGAACGCGAAGCAGGGTCTGTGAAATGTAATGGAAGACGGCGCGCTGTTCCGCCGTGCGAACCACGGTGGCGTGAAGCATGCGCGCGATCATCCTGGCCGCCCAGTTCCGTCCCCGATGCAAAGTTATGCCCTCCGTGAGCTGGCGTGACTTGCGAAGATATGCGACGGGATAGGTCAGGACCGCGATCGAGAGCACGATGAGCGTGGCCAGGGATCCGGTTCGTGCAAGGTGACCGTAGAGCGGGATCGCGGCCGGTCCTTCCATCACCCGTTGATAGACGCCGAGGAACCAGAGCGGAGGGATGCAGCGAACGTACCAATTGCCGGATTTGAGCAGAGCCGGAACCACCCTCGAAAACACGGGAAACAACAGCAGAATCACGAGCAACAGCGAAATCAGGCAGCCCTGCACGAAGAGGGAGACGCGCCGGAAACATCGCTCGCCCAGAACGGAAAGCGCACCACATTCAAAGGCCAAAACTGAGGCGGCGGCGAACAGTCCGCTACCTCCGCATGCCAGGATGTGACCTGCGAGAAAACGCGGCAAATTGGGTGGGTCGATCGCCGGTGGCAGCGCCAGCGTGGCAAGGATATTGGCATCGAACAGGAAGCCGCCAAGCAGGATCGCAATCGCCGTCACGCGGGCCAGAAAAGTTCCGCGATCTTTTACCGGCAGGGGCTTGAGAACGAAGATGTCGAGCAGGTCAGGGAAAAAGAGGTCCCATTCGAAGACCGTTACCATGCCCATGACGACAAAGGAATACACCACAAAGAAGAAATGATGATTCACCTGAAGCCAATAGGGCGGTGGGCCACCATTGGATGGATTTCCGGGCGGCCATCCCTTGAAAGGATGATAGACGGGCCAAAGATACAGCGACACCACGAATCCCGGAAGCCCCGCGGCAAAGGCAATCTGCACGAGACGCGTCTTGGCGTCGCCGTCGGGCGATGCAGTTTCGTGATTGAAAAACCGCTCCAGAAAGTGACGGAGCAGATGCGAGAACTGGCTCCGCTCCGGCTCGCGTATCTCGCCGCGGGCAGCCTGCGCCTGCAAAGGGAGAATCTCGGGCTCCGACATCATCAAGAGGCGCTGAAACTCTTCATGCATGGTCGATGCGCATGACCTCCGCGATCTGCCGTGCAACGGCTGTTGTGTCCTGTTGTTGCACCAATTGCGCAAAGACGCTTTCGAGATTGGGCAGCCTCATCAACTGCGTCAGCGCGGAAGGTGGCGCGTCGGCCAGAATTCTTCCTTTCCCAATCACCACCACCCGCTTGCACACGTGCTCCACCACTTCCAGCACGTGGGAGATATACAGAACCGATTTGCCCTCCGCCGCAAGCAGCTCCAGCAGGTCCTTGAGAAGACGCGCGGAGATCGCGTCGAGTCCCGAAAGCGGTTCGTCGAAGATTAGGAGCCGGGGATCGTGCAGGAGAGCAGCAGCAATGAGCACGCGTTGGCGCATTCCCTTGGAATACGTGGCGACGGGCGAATATTGCGACGATTCCAGATGAAGAAGCTTGAGAAGACGCGTGGCCTTGGTTTCAATAAGCGCTTCGGAGAAGCCGCGGAGTCTTCCCACGAATTGCAGATATTCGAGTCCCGACATGTAGCCATAGAGATGGGCCTCTTCCGGGACGTACCCGATTTCGCGGCGGAAGGCGACCATGTCGTCGCGAATATCACGGCTTTCATAGAAAACGTGGCCGGCGTCCGGCCGCAACATTCCGGTGATGACCTTGACCGTGGTCGATTTGCCTGCGCCGTTGGGGCCGAGAAATCCAACGATCTCGCCGGCCGCCACGCTGAAGGAGACATCTTCGATGGCGGGGATGCCGCGGAAGTATTTGTAAAGGCCTTTAAGCTCGAGCATGGTATTCCGCAGTCGCGCTACCCCTATGTAGTATTCTGTATCCACATGGCAATCCTTTGTCAAGTAGCTTTCTACATAGCTATAATGCGTTATGGCTTCTGCCGCGAAACTTTCGCACACAGCGGCGATGATCTTGCAAGCGATCGACGCCGGCGTGGTTTACGGGTTCGGCATCATGGAGATGACGGGCCTGCCCAGCGGAACGGTCTATCCGGCGATGCGGCGCCTGGAACGCGATAAACTCATCTGCTCGCGCTGGGAGCGGCAATCCATCGCCGAAGCCCAGCAGAGGCCGCCGCGCAAGTACTACAAACTGACTACGGCCGGTGCAGCGGCGCTTCAAGCCTCGCGGACTCGCTATCCGTTGCTTGAGCGCATGATCCCGCCTGTGGAGGAGAGGTCGCTATGACACCGCAATCCGGACCGGTTCTTCATGCAGTCGATCGCGGACTTTTGTGTTGCGCATCTTTCCTTGTCCCGCAAAGGCAGCGAGCGGAGTGGCGCCTGGAGTGGGAGTCGGAACTGTGGCATGCGCGGCGATTGAATGGACCCTCCTGTATGGCTTCGTGGCGCACTGAGCGTCGAATGGCCGGCTTCTGCCTTGGAGCGTTTCGGGACGCGGCCTGTCTTCGACGCCTTTGGTGGCAGGACCGAAAGAGCATTGCCTCACCTCGGGGTTCGGCAACCCTTTGTCTCGTCTGGCTCGGGAGCCTTTTGCTTGCCAGTTATCTCCTCTCGATTTTGTTGCCCGGCGTCCGCGCGGCCCATGATTTATCGAACGAGCCCGCAAGGCCGGGGACGATATCGATCCAGGATGAAGGGGCCGAAAACAGCGCTGACCCCAGTATGACGATCGATCAGGTGCGGATGTGGGAGCGGAGCAGCCAGCGTTACGCGGACGGGTTCGCGTTCTATCGTGTCGCCCAAGAGGCCGTAGAGTCCGGCTCTCATGCCGGTGGTACCTGGCGCGTAGCCCAGGCCAGTTCGAATCTCTTCACCCTCGCGGGCTGGCCTCTGCACTATGCGATTCCCAGGGACAAGTCACGAAGCGATGTGGCCCGCGTGGTTTTAAGCGAACGTGTATGGAGGGAGCAGTTCGGAGCGAATCCGAAGATCGCCGGTACGGTGCTGCTGGTGGGATCGCGGCCGGCGCAAGTCGTCGGCATCGCGCCCGCAGATGCCTGGAAGCTGCCGGGAAACGGCGACGCATGGTTGCTCGAATCCGATAAAGAAATCGATTCCCATGGACGGGGATATGCTGTGGCCCATTTGACGCGCAGCGGACGCTTGGAATTGTGGGGCGGGCTTGTCCAAATCAGTTCCTACGATGCGCAAAAGTCGGAACACGATTTCATGGGCAAGTCTCTTGACGAACAACTGCCCGGGCCTGCGAGCATCTTTTGGTTCGGAGTTCTTCTCGCCTTCCTCGCGCTGCCCGCCATTGCTTCGGTATCTCTGGCGGAATACAATTTCAGCTCGCATAAGCCTTCATGGATGCGGAGAGCCATGCGGGTTGGTTTCCTGGGCGCCAAGATCGTTCTGATCCTGGCCATCGCCTATTTTTCATCAGGCGATCTGGCCTACTGGCATTCTTCGGTGTTTTCGCCCCCGGCCGTTTACATACAATGGACAGCTTCCTTTGCCATTTGCCTGTTGGGAATGCGATGGGCGCTCCTGGATCAGCGCCAGCGTTGCCCGGTTTGCCTGAGGCGTGTATCCAATCCTGCCCAGGTGGGGTCGGTTTCGAGAATGTTTCTCGCCTGGAGCGGAACGGAGCTGATCTGCACCGGCGGGCACGCCCTGCTTCACGTCCCTGGCCTACCGACCAGTTGGTTCAGCACCCAGCGATGGATGTATTTGGATTCTTCCTGGGATTTTCTGTTTGCGTGCTAGGGTGGGGGCGGTCTAAACCATCCAGCCATTTCTTGAAAATGTCCCGGTTACGCCAGGATAGGCCTGTATCTTCTTCGGCCGTCTGAAGCGCAGGCGCCATGCTTCCCGCAGAGTCCGCTGGAAAAATCTGAGCGATACCGAAGCGATCGTGCAGCTCGAGCACTGACCGCAATCGGAGTTCGGATGGAATGTTTTCTCCACCCTTAGGTTGTTGCCCGTCGCGCCAACCACCTGTCATGCTCCTAGGGATTCCGCTTCCCTGTCACTTTGAGTGAGGTCTCCATGCGACGCACGACCCTTCTGTTCTGCACCTTGCTTGTCTTTACTACGTCTCTTTCTGCGCAGGAAAGTTTCTTTTCGCGTTGGGAACAGCGCACCTCCCAAACGCAGAGCAAGCAGCCGGCCTGGCCTCCGCCGCTCATTACCGGCTACGTCGGACTGATCCAGGTGGATCGGTCCGATTTTTACCGCCAGACCGCGTCCAATCTCACCCAGACCTGGAACATTGACGGCAGCAAGGGCCTCAACCTGATCCCCTTCGCCAACACTGAGGTCGATACCAACCTGCCCCCGTATTTCTTCCACAGCACGCCCAAGGTGCTCAACGGCGCGGGCGATATGTCGTTCCTGCTGAAATACCGCTTTCTTGCCGGCAACGCTCAGCACGGCAATTACGTGATGAGCGCGTCCCTCCTCGGAACCATTCCCACGGGCAGTTACAAGAACGGCAGCACTGACGCCGCCGTCGGCCCCACCGTCGGTGTGGGCAAAGGAGTCGGCTGGCTCGACGTGCAGAGCACGCTGGGCGCGTCGTTGCCCGTAGAAGACACCGCCAAGCTGGGACGGTCGATCGCCTGGAACACCGCTCTCCAGGCGCATGTGGCGAAGTACTTCTGGCCGGAAGTCGAGTTCAATGCGACTTATTTCAAAGGCGGAGCGAATGACGGCAAGAACCAGGTGTTTGCCACGCCCGGACTGCTGGCCGCACACAAATTGAAGCCCGGGAGCGAGCGCAGCCGCCTGGCCATCTGCGCCGGCGCCGGCATGCAGATTGCCATCAGCCAGTTCCACACCTACAACCACGAGATCGCCGTCACCACGCGGTTCCTCTTCTAGCGCAGCCCTCCCGCGGCCATACCGATGAACCGAGCGCACGCCTTTGCGGCTATTCTTAGGCTCGAACAAGTTGCATGATCGGCTTGGCGAGAGGGCGCGACTTTCCGCCGCGGCGGATGCCCCAAGAGGCGCATAAAAACCGGGTTGAGACCTGAGGAACGTCCCGCATTCCCACCCGGGTCTATGCAACCGGCGCCAGGCCGTTACTTCATCCTATTGGTCGATCCACAGCTTGCCGGCGGCGGCGTAGGATGTGCACGATTGGCAAGAGACGGCGAAACACGGCGCCGTGACAACTCCCCATTCTCTTGCGGGCTCCAGGAGGTTCAAAATGGCTTACATACCGGTTCCCCCCGATCTTCCAGGGATTCGCGGACCCATGGCTTTCCGGCCTGAAACCGCGCGCCCGCTCAACGAGCTTGTGGAAGTGTTGCTGCATGGCCCCCACTCGCTCACGCTCGGCGAACGGGAGCTCATTGCCACTTTCGTTTCCAGCCGGAATTGCACGCAGTTCTGCCATAACATTCACGGCGCCATCGCGGCCGCCCACCTTGGCGGCAATGAAGAGCTGGTGAGACAGGTCAAAGTCGATTACCTGCAGGCTGAGATCAGTCCCAAGCTCAAGGCTCTGCTGAACATTGCCGGCAAGGTGCAGCAGGACGGCAAGCTGGTAACGGCTGCCGATGTTGAAGCCGCGCGAAAACAGGGCGCCACCGATCTGGAGATTCACGATACCGTGCTGATTGCCGCCGCCTTCTGCATGTACAACCGTTACGTCGACGGCCTGGGCACCGATCAGCCTGCCGACCCGGCCTTCTATCGCGAGCGCGGCAAGCGCGTCGCCCGCGAAGGATACGTTGCCGTCAGCAAAGAGTACCTTTCCGCGCACGCGGGTGCCGCTGCAAAAGCTTAGGAGCCAAAGGTGCCTCACATCGCACTTCCTCCAGGATTGCCCGGCATCAGCGCGGGCTTCGCGTTCCGCCCTGAAACCGCGAAGCCAATGCGCGAGCTGGCCCACGTCCTGTTGCATCTGCCCAACTCGCTCACACCCGGAGAACGCGAGCTGATTGCTTCTCACGTCTCGGCGCGCAATCACTGCCATTTTTGCTACGCAAGTCACTCCGCCGCGGCCACGTGCCATCTCGGCGATGCGTCGCTGGTTGAGAAAGTGAGGGTGGATTACGCTTCGGCGCCGATCTCGCCTAAATTGAAAGCGCTGCTCGCCATCGCGGGCAAGGTGCAGCAGGACGGCAAGCTGGTGACCGCCGCCGATGTGGAAGCGGCTCGCCGTGAAGGCGCAACCGACATGGAGATTCACGACACGGTGCTGATCGCCGCGGCCTTCAGCATGTACAACCGCTATGTTGACGGGCTGGGCACGTGGCAACCCGACAACCCCGGGATGTACGCGCAGATGGGCAGGCACTTGGCCGATCACGGCTACACCCAGCCTTCGATTCGCCAGCCGATTGGCGCCGCTGTGTGAGGGCATGCCGGCTGCCCGCGGGATTGCAACTCTCCTGTGCTCGCCTCTCCACCGAAAGATGGAGGCGAAGATCGCTCTTTTACCCGACTCCAGTTGAATTGCTCTTCGAGTAAACTTGGCTTCGATTCAGAGATGCCCCCGTCTCGCTTCTCAAGTGAGGTCCTGCGAAATGGCTACATCCGTATCCAATGTCCACGGTCATGCCCTGCCCGCGTCCGGGCGCTCCACATTATCAGAGAAACTCAACACCCAGTGGCATGAAAAATCCCTCTGGATTTTTATGGCCATCGTGCTCGCGCATTGGGGCGAGCACCTGGCGCAGGCGTATCAGATTTGGGTGATGGGCTGGCCGACACCCAAGGCGAACGGCATTCTGGGCCTGTGGTACCCGTGGCTCATCAAGTCGGAAGCGCTTCACTACGGCTACGCGCTGGTCATGCTCATCGGCATCTGGGTGCTGCGCAAGGGATTCACGGGCCGCAGCTACACCTGGTGGATGGTCGCGTTCTGGATCCAGTTCTGGCACCACATCGAGCATCTGCTGCTGATCACGCAGGCCACCATCCATCACAACCTGATGGGCAAGCCGGTGCCTTACAGCATCATCCAGTTCTTCATTCCGCGCGTTCAGCTTCACCTTTTCTACAACTCCATCGTGTTCATCCCTATGGTGATCGCCATGTACTACCATATGTTTCCGCCGGAGGGCGAGGCGCCCGCCAAATGCACCTGCTCGTGGCTGGGGGATGACTTGACCAACAAAGCGGATGCCCGCGCCTAGGCCACCGACGCCAGAGAAATTGGAGACGATGAGAGATTTTTCGGGAGGTCGCCGAACGGCGGCCTCTCTCTCTATTGGGCTTTTCTTTATGGCCGCGGCTGCATCTTGGCTCATGGTCGACGGCTGTCGCAAGCCGGCAGCTCCATCCAGCGACCTGAAGATAGAAGCGTCGATCACGCCACAGCCTGTCCGCACGGGGACCGAGACGATCTCCTTTCGCCTGCTGAATGCGGCCAACTCGCCCGTGACCGGCGCGCACGTGCAACTGGAAGGCGACATGAACCATCCCGGCATGGCGCCGGTGTTTGCAGACGCAGTTGAAGTCATGCCCGGCGATTACAAAGCTGCGATGAATTTCACCATGGGCGGCGATTGGACGATCCTCTTCCACATCGCGTTGCGCGATGGCCCCAAGGTCGAACGGCAAATGGACGTAAGAGGAGTGGAATCGAATTGAGTAAATCTGAGACGGCGACGTCCATGGCGGGGGAAGAGGACCGGATAAGCGAAGAGGAGGAGTTCCTCGCTGCGCAGCCGTTCGATCTTCTGAAGATTCCCGCGCTCGGACCACTGCTTCGTTGGCGGCATGCGCGTACGCTTCTCGAGACTCCCCTCTTTGCCATCAGCGTCATCATGATCGTTGAGGGGTTGTGGGGCCCTACGCTCTCGCCCAAAAATCTGGCTACCGTGCTGACCTGGGTCCATTTTCGCGGGGCGCTGGTGCTGGCCATTCTCTGCGCCGGTAATCTCTTCTGCCTGGCGTGCCCCTTCATGCTGGCGCGCAACTTCATGCGCAAGTGGATCACGCCGCGTTTCGCCTGGCCGCGCATCCTGCGCAACAAGTGGATTCCGATCGCGCTTTTTGTGGGCGTGCTCTTCGGTTACGAACTCTTCGGCCTCTGGGCATCCCCGTGGCTCACGGCCTGGGTGATTGTGGGCTACTTTGCCGCCGTTCTCATTGTCGACGGCCTTTTTACCCATGGAACCTTCTGCAAATATGTTTGCCCGATCGGTCAATTCAATTTCATTGCCGCCACGGCATCGCCTCTTGAAGTTGCCGTTCGGGACCACGACGTGTGCGACGGCTGCGCGACGAAGGATTGCATCCGCGGCCGCCGCGATCCGTCTTCCTCGCTGGTCGTCTTGCAACGGGGATGCGAACTGGCGCTCTTTCAGCCGGCCAAGGTCGGCAACATGGACTGCACCTTCTGCCTCGACTGCGTCCACGCCTGTCCGCACGATAACGTCGGCATCTTGAGCCGCCTGCCGGCCGAGGAACTCATGAGCGATCCGCAACGCTCGGGCATCGGCCGCTTTTCACGCCGAAACGACATTGCCGCGCTCGCCGTGGTCTTCTGCTTTGGCGCGCTTATGAACGCCTTTGGCATGGTGAGCCCGGTCTATACGGTCGAGGGCTGGCTCAAGCGCACGCTGCACTTCAACAGCCAGGCGGGGGCGCTGGGAATTCTCTTCGCGGCAGTCATCCTCGTTGAACCCGCGCTGTTGCTTGGACTGGCCGCGCTGTTGACGCGCACAATAGGCGGTGTCAAGAGCGGCTGGCTCGCCATCGCCGTCCGCTACTCTTACGCGCTCTCGCCACTCGGCTTTGCCATGTGGCTGGCTCATTATGGTTACCACTTCTTTACCGGACTCTATACCATCGTTCCGGTTACGCAAAACGCGTTGGCTGAGCTTGGCTGGCCCATCCTCGGCGCGCCCCAATGGACGCTTGTCGGTCTGCCCAAAACTTTCGTCGAGCCGCTGGAGTTCGGATTCCTGCTGCTCGGCCTTTTTGGCTCAATGCTCATCGCCTGGCGGCTGGCACACGACGACTCCCGCGAGCACCCCGTGCGCGCCTTTCTTCCCTGGGGCACGCTCAGCGTGATTTTGTTCCTCTGTTGCGTATGGCTGATGACCCAGCCGATGGACATGCGCGCTACCATGCTGGCCGGTTGACGGAATGCATTCGCTGTTTCTTCAATTCGAAAGCTCCCGGAAGATCTTGCGCAGGTTTCCTGCTCGAACTGCGCTGCGCGCACTGTGCGCGCTGCTCTTGGCAATCTGCCTCTGCCCTCCCGCATGGGCGCACATTGGCCCTCCCTATCCGATCATGCAGAATCGGAAGGTGGGACCCTTCAACGTGGAAGTCTGGAGCAACCCCGACGTGGGCACCGGCAGTTTCTATATCATCATCGATCCGCCCAAGGGCAGCCGGCTTCAAGTGCCCGCGGACATGAGAGTGCAGGTCACGGTGCAGCCGGTGAGCAAGCGGCTGCCCGCGGCCACCTATAACACCTGGCGTGAGAAACTTCTCGACCACGTCGAGTTCAAGACGCTGGTGCCTTTCGACAAACAGGAAATGTGGCATGTTCAGATCGTATTCTCGAGCTCTACAGCCAATGGCGAAGCCCATACAGACGTTCCGGTAACGCCCACACTGCTGGGCCGCTGGAATCTCCTGCTGTTCCTGCTTCCTTTTCTCGGCATCGGCGGGCTGTGGTTCAAGGCGGCAAGCGTGAAGCGTACCAGAAGAAGGCGGGTTCGGGCGGCAAGGGCCGGTATCGCGGGATGACGCCGGGTATCGCACTGCACGAAGAGTTGATTAGAATTTCTTCCAGCAAGATCGAGATGAAATCCACACCTCTTCATATCTCAGCGCGGTTGGCCGCCGCGGCCGCAGCAGGCGCTCTCGCCATGAGCGTCGGCGGCTGCCACAGGGGATTGCCCGCCGGCTCTTCGGCGGACTACCATGCGTTCATCTCCTCGTTTTACGTTGGGCTGGCCGCTTTGCAGGTGGGCGACGATGTGCGGGCCGAGGCCATGCTGTCGCGCGCCACGCAGCTCGCACCCGGCGAGCCGGCCGCATGGACGGACTGGGGAATCCTTGCCCTGCGGCAGCGCAACTTCGATCTTGCCGCCGCGCGTTTTGAGCGCGCCCGCAAGCTCGCCCCGAAAAACGATCATATCGACTACCTGCTGGGAATCCTCGCGAGCGACCGTGGCGACCCGGCCGGTGCGATCGCGAATCTGCGCGAAGCGGTGAAGCTCGATCCCGCCAATCTGCAGGCCGAATATCAGCTCGCGCTCGAAGTTGAGCGCCAGGGCGCCGAGGGGAGCGAAGCCGAATTTCAGCGCTTGATCGAGCAGATCCTGGCTGCGCAACCCGGCAATACCGCCGCGCTGCTGGAGCTGAGCCGCATCGCCGCCAAGCGGGGTGACGAGGCGACGCTCCGCTCCGCAGTCGATCGCATCGCGTCGCAGTCGGCCGCATGGCCGCAGGATGCGCGCGATCAGCTTGCGCAGCTTCAGGCGGCGGCGCAATCCGGTCCGCCCGGCGCCGCGGCCATCCGCAGCGTGTTTCTGCACAATGTTTTGATGCAGGTTCCTGCGTTCCGCCAGAGCCTGGCTCAAATCAAGCCGGCTCCGGGAGACGAAGCGCAGCCCTTCACGCATCTGCTGCGCCTGGAAACGCCTCCGGGCCAGCCCGCGCCGCCAGACACCGCGCTGCACTTCGAGAATCGACCCATCGCCAATCCTTCCGCCGAGAAGTGGAGTTGGATTGGTGCGGTTTCACTCAATGGCGAGGGCGCACCGACGGTGGTTACAGCCAACTCGCGCACCGTGCGGCTCGCGACGGGAGCTTCATTCCCGTTCCCGGGCGGTGCAGGCAATGCACCTTTGACGCCCGAGTCCGTGCTGCCCATCGACTTCAATTACGACTTCAAAACCGACTTCGTGCTTGCGGGCGCCGGCGGCCTGCGCTTCATGCGCCAGGACACGCCTGCCATGTTCACCGATGTGACCAGGCAGACAAAGCTCGCCCAAAGCATTCTCACCGCGCCGTACACGGGAGCATGGGCCGTCGATATCGAAGCCGACGGCGATCTCGATGTCGTGCTCGGAACTGCCGGCGGATTGCCGACGGTGCTCCGCAACAACGGCGACGGCACATTCAAGCCCATCCACCCTTTTGCTGCCGTCTCGGGAATCCGCCAGTTCGTCTGGGCCGATCTGAACGGCGACGGCAATCCGGACGCGTCCCTGATCGACGGAGCGGGACGCCTGCACGTCTTCCTCAACCAGCGTCTCGGCAATTTCGCGGAATCGACTCTCCCCGCCGGCTTCGATGACGTGCGGGCCATCGCCGCGGCCGATGCCAATCACGACGGCATTCTCGATCTGCTTGTGGTGCAGGCGAGCGGCGCGATTGTCCGCTTATCCAGCCTCAACGGCTCATGGGACACCGGTGACATCGCACAGTTGCCCGGCGCGGCCGGTGCATTCGCCGGCGATGTGCGCCTGCGCGTCGCCGATCTGGACAACAATGGCGCCTTCGATCTTCTCCTTGCCAACACCGGCGCACCACGCAATGCCGGCGGGGCAATCGTCTGGCTCGCAGACCAGAACCGGCGGTTTGCGCTTCTCTCTTCGGCGCAGGGTCCGGCGCGTGTCTTCGATGCCGCAGCAGTAAGCGCCGAGGGCCGCCTCGACCTGCTCGGCCTTACCTCCGACGGCCAGCCGGTCGATGCGGTGAATCGCACCACAAAGAACTATCACTGGCAGATCATCCGGCCGCGCGCACATCAGGCAGCGGGCGATCAGCGCATCAATTCGTTCGGCATTGGCGGCCAGATCGAAATCCGTTCCGGACTGCTGCTGCAGATGCAGCCCATCAACTCGCCGCAACTCCACTTTGGCCTGGGCAACGAAAGCGGTGCCGAGGTGGCGCGCATCGTGTGGCCCAACGGCACAGTGCGCGCGGAGTTTGCGCTCAAGGCCGATCAGGAGATCCTCACCGAGCAGCGTCTCAAGGGTTCCTGCCCATTTCTGTTCGCATGGAACGGAACCTCCATGCAGTTTGTGAAAGACACCGTGCCCTGGGGCGCGGCGCTGGGCCTGCGCATCGACTCCATGGGACCGGCGCGCATTGCGGCAACGGAAGAGTGGTACAAGATTCCCGGAAGCGCCCTCGTGCCCCGCAACGGCTCGCTTGACTTGAGAATTACCGGCGAACTGTGGGAGACGTACTATTACGATTACCTCGGCCTGATGGTCGTCGACCACCCTGCAGGTACCGAGATTTTTACCGACGAGCGCTTCGATGTTCCGCCTGTCAAGCTGGCTGTCACCACAGTCGCTGAACCGCATGCGATCGCACGCGCGACCGATGACCTGGGCCACGACGTAACTGCAACGCTGCGCGATCTTGACGGCAAATATCTTGATACCTTCGGCCGCGGGCAGTACCAGGGCGTCACGCGCGATCACTATGTCGAAGTCGATCTCGGCAACGATCTGCCGGCGAGCGGGCCTCTCTGGCTCATCGCGCGCGGATGGCTGCACCCATCCGACTCGTCGGTGAATGTCGCCATGTCCCAGGGAAGCCGCGTGCATCCCGAGCCGCTCAGCCTCGAAGTTCCTGACGGCCGCGGCGGATGGAGAGTCGCGCGCGCCAATCTTGGATTTCCCGCGGGCCGCAACAAGACCTGTCTTTTCGATCTCACCGGCCTCTTCCGCCCCGGAACCCCGCACAAGCTGCGCCTGCGCACGAATCTTGAGATCTACTGGGACCAGATCGAATGGGCTCGAGGCCTTCCCGGCGCGCCAACGCGCATCACGCGTCTTGCGCCGCAAGCTGCCGATCTGCATTATCGCGGATTCTCCGTGATCCACCAGGCGAATGCCTCGTCGCCGGAGATTCCTGACTACAATCAGCTTGCCGCGACCACGCAGATTTGGCGCGACCTTGAGGGTTTTTACACCCGCTACGGCGACGTGCGCGCCCTGCTCAGGGCAACCGACGATCGCTACGTCATCATGAATGCAGGCGACGAGCTTGCTTTGCGTTTCGCCGCGCCGCCGCCTCCGCCTTCCGGTTGGGTGCGCGATTACGTGATTGACGGCGACGGATGGGTGAAGGACGGCGACTACAACTCGACTTTCTCGCGCACCGTGCAACCGTTGCCCTACCATGCGCGAACCGAATACGACACGCCGCCGGGCGCGCTCGAAGACGAATGGGTTTATCGTCATCATCCCCAGGACTGGCAACACTATCAGACGCGCTACGTGAGTGCGGACGTCTTCCGCAACGCCTTGCGCGACGGGACGGCGCAATGAAGAAATCGTCGATTGCGCGCGTCCTCGTCATCTTATTGTTTGCAGCGCTTCTCGCGGTGCCGTGGATGGTGCGCCATTTTTCGGCTCCGGCGAAGACCGCCTCCGGTCCGGATGCGCATGCGGCGCTCGCGCGCTACGGTTTCTCGCTCAAGGAAGTCTCCCACGCCTCCGGCATCGACTTTGTTCACCAGGCGCCCACGCTCGACCCCAAGCTCGACGGCATCATGCCGGAAGTCGCATCCATGGGCGCATCGGTTTCCATCGTCGACTACAACCGCGACGGCTGGCCCGACATTTACGTGACCAACAGCGCCATCGGCAGCAAGAATCATCTTTACCGCAACAACCATGACGGCACGTTTACCGACGTTGCCGAGCAAATGGGCATCGCCGACGTGAATCGGCCCGGGACCGGCGTCTCCATGGGCGCGGTTTGGGGCGATTATGACAACGATGGCTACGAGGACCTCTTCCTCATTAAATGGGGCAAGCCTGAGTTGTTTCACAATGATCACGGCAAGCATTTTACGCGCGTGACCGATCAGGCCGGCTTTCCGCCGTGGATCAACGCCAACACCGCAGTCTGGTTCGACTACGACCACGACGGCAAGCTCGACCTCTTCGTCGGCGGCTATTATCCCGAGGACGTGGACCTGTGGCATCTGCGCGATACACGCATGATGCCCAACAGCTTCGAATACGCCAACAATGGC
Organism: Acidobacteriaceae bacterium; assembly: GCA_030040425.1. GTDB lineage: Bacteria > Acidobacteriota > Terriglobia > Terriglobales > Acidobacteriaceae > Telmatobacter. Next base: position 18,161 of record JASHTS010000083.1, read on the forward strand.
GGGCGCAAATATCTCTTCCACAACCTGGGCAACGGCCATTTTGAAGAGGTGAGCGCCAAAGCGGGCATCAGCAGCCGGCGCTGGGCGCTCGCCTGCGCAGCGGCCGATCTCAGCGGCACAGGCTATCCCGATCTTTTCGTCGCCAACGACTATGGCGTCTCAGAGCTTTTCATCAACGACCACGGGCATTTTCACGAGGCGGGCAAGGAGGCGGGGGTGGGCTTTGCGCCCAAGAGCGGCATGAACGTCTCCTTCGGCGACATCTTCGATCAGGGCAAGCTCTCGATCTACGTATCGAATATCTCGGAAGAGGACGTGCTGATTCAGGGCAACAATCTGTGGGTGCCTGAGGCTGGTCCGGCGCTCAAGTACGTCAACATGGCGCGCGATTTGGGCGTGGAGCTGGGCGGCTGGAGCTTCGGCGCGCAGTTCGGCGACTTCAATAACGACGGCAACCTCGATCTCTATCTCGCCAACGGCTACATCTCGCTCGATCGGCATCGCAGCTACTGGTACGACTTTTCGAAGGTGGCCGGCGGCAACAGCTCCATTATCGGCGATGCCGCAAACTGGCCTGCATTCAACGGCCGCAGCCTTTCCGGTTACCAGCAGAAACGCCTGTGGCTTAACGATGGCGATGGCAAATTCGTCGATGTAGCCCAGGCGGTTGGGGCAACCGATACCTATGACGGCCGGGCCGTGGCGCTTGCCGACTTGTGGAATACCGGCGCCCTCGATATCATTGTCGCCAATCAGCGCGGTCCGCTGCTAATCTACAAGAACACTGTCGCACCCGGCAATGAATGGATTGAGTTCTCTCTCGAGGGCACAAGGAGCAATCGCAGCGCTATCGGCGCGCAGATTACCCTCTACTGGGACGGCAAAGAACAGTTGCAGCAGGTCTCGGGCGGCAACGGCTTTGCCTCGCAAAACGATCGCCGCGTGCACTTCGGGCTCGGCAAAAATCCGAAGATCGAGAAAGCGGTCATTCATTGGCCTTCGGGCATCGTGCAGACACTCGACAATCTCACTCCCGATCGGCTCTACACTGTGAAGGAGCCGTGATGAGCCAGCCAACCGCACAACAGAGCCCAACCCAGCGGGGCGCCGAAGATAAGACTCCGTTGAAGACGGGCCTGTCCGTGCCGAACTTCATCAATCCCTTTCTTCCGCCCATCTTCATCACGCTGATTCTTCTCGTCGGCAATCTGTCTTTCGGAATTCTCGAAAGCTATTCGAAGACTCTGCTGGCCATTGCCACGGCCATCGGCATGGAAATGGCTCTGGGCAGAATCTTCCTGCGCAAGTGGCCGCATCCGGCCAGCTCCTACATCACCGGCATCAGCGTGGGCATTCTTCTGCGCTCGCCGGCCTTCTGGCCTTATGCACTGTGCAGCGCGCTCTCCATCACCTCGAAATACGCGCTGCGCTTTCGCGGCCGTCACATCTGGAATCCCTCGAACTTCGGCATCTGCACCATGCTCATTCTTGCGTCGCAGGCCGTGGCCGGGCTCAGCATTCAGTGGGGCAACAACCTTGCTTCGCTCCTTGTCATCTGGGTTCTGGGCTCGGTCATTGTGTGGCGCGCCAAACGCTTTCATGTCACCTTCACCTATGTGGTGTGCTTCATTGCCCTCTCGTTCTTGCGCGCGCACATTACCGGCGACCCTTGGCAGTCTGAGATTTCGCCCATCACCGGACCCATGTATCAGCTCTTTATCTTTTTTATGATCACCGATCCGAAGACCACCGTGCGTTCGCGCCTGGGCCGGTGCCTTGTAGCTGTCGCCATCGCAGTGCTCGAATTCTTCTTCCGCCTTGACAGCAGCATCTACGCGCCTCTCTATGCTCTTTTCTGGGTCGGTCCGGCAGCGCTTCTGATCCAAATGATGATTGACTCGCGTCGGGCACGCGCTTCCCTCGCGCCCGCAGCCTCCGGCGCGGAAACGGTGCAGATCTAGCCCCGTTATGCCTCAGGCCGCCTCCGTTTGCCCCCATCCGCGCATCCTCTTCCCCGCTCTGGCAGTCGTGCTGGCCGGGTTCGCGCTTGGGGGCTGCAAAGCAAAACCTGCGCCGCAGCGGGAATCCATCACCGCCGCGCAGCCTGCACCCTCGCAAATCCCCGCGGGCGGATTCATGCCGCCGGCAGCGCTGCGGCCTTCCGGGCCAGTTACTTTCACCGACGTGACCGAGCAGGCAGGCATTCATTTCAAGCACAACAGTGGCGCGTTTGGCGCCAAGTATCTGCCGGAGACCATGGGCAGCGGCGTGTGCATCCTTGACTACGACAACGACGGCTGGCCCGACATTCTCTTCGTCAACTCGATGAACTGGCCCGGGCATGGAACCGGCAAATCCTACCCCGCGCTCTATCACAACAATCACGACGGCACGTTTACCGACGTGACTCGTCAGGCGGGCCTGGATGTTGAAATGTACGGCATGGGCTGCGCCGTGGGCGACTTCGACAACGATGGCTACGACGACATTTACATTACAGCCATAGGCGGCAGCCATCTGTTTCGCAATATGCACAACGGCACCTTCGCTGACGTTACCGCAAGGGCCGGCCTCGCCGATTCCGGCTTCCCCACCGGCGCGGTTTGGTTCGATTACGACAACGACGGCAAGCTCGATCTTTTCGTCGCGCATTACGTCGAGTGGTCGCCGCAGACCGACCAGTTCTGCTCGCTCGATGGCAAGCACAAGTCCTATTGCACGCCCGAGGCCTACAAGGGCGAGAGCTCGCGGCTCTTTCGCAATCTGGGCAACGGAAGATTTGAAGACGTAACCAAACAGGCAGGCCTCTACGATCCCACGGGCAAGTCGCTCGGCGTAGCGCTCCTCGACTACGACAACGACGGCTGGCTGGATCTCTTCGTCTCCAATGACACCCAGCCCAACAAGCTTTACCGCAACAATCACAACGGGACTTTCTCTGAGGCCGGACTCGCGGCCGGAGTTGCTTTCAGCGATGCGGGCCGCGCGCGCGCCGGTATGGGCGCCGACGCCGGCGACTACGACAACTCGGGCCGGCAAAGCCTGGTGATCGGCAACTTTACCGATGAGGGCATGTCGCTGTACCACAACGACGGTTCGGGACTCTTCACCGATCAATCGGATTCGGCGGGAATCGCCGGGCCTTCCGCGCTGTCGCTCACCTTCGGCTGCTTCTTCTTCGATTACGACCTCGATGGCCGGCTCGACATCTTCGCTGCCAACGGCCACGTAGCCGACGACATCGGTGTTTTGCGGCCGAACCTGCACTACGCTGAGCCGCCGCTGCTCTTCCATAACATCGGTCAGGGCAGGTTCCAGGATGTTTCTGCCGATGTGGGCCCGGCGTTGCGCCGGCCCATGGTTGCCCGCGGCGCCGCCTATGCGGACTTTGACAACGACGGCGACCTCGACCTGGTTGTCACCACCAACAACGGTCCGGCGCATCTGTTCCGCAATGAGAACGGCAATCGCAACGACATGCTGCGGCTCAAACTGATCGGCACAAAATCGAATCGCGATGCCATTGGGGCCAGGGTTACGCTGACTGCGGCCGGAGGAATGCGGCAGCTTGCCATGGTCAAGTCCGGATCGAGCTATCTCTCGCAGAGCGAATTTCCGCTGACGTTCGGACTCGGCAAGCCAGGCAGCATCAAAGAGGTAAACCTCGAGATCGCGTGGCCGAGCGGCCGCAAGGAATCTCTGACAGATGTGGCGCCGGATCAATTTGTGGTCATCGAGGAAGGCAAAGGCATCGTCTCGGCGCATCCGATCGACTTCACGCCGAAGTTGCGGCAATAGCGGCGTGATCCGGATCCACGGTGCACTCGAATCCGCAACGTATCAGCAGCTCCTGCACTTCATTGCGGCTGCTATGCAGTTTGGATGCCGCGCTGAGTATGTCTTTCGCCGCGACCGGATACCAGTTCCGGCGCTCGGGCTTGGCGAGGCCGGCAATGTTGATCGGTTCAATTGCCGCGACGATATTGGCGATCAGCTCGCGCTCCTCCGTGTCAGTGAGCTTTTGCTTTGCACGCGCGCACAACCTTTCAAGCGCCGGGCCGAATTCGGGATCGGAGCACAAGAGAAACGAAGGCGCCAGATCCGGCTTGGCGAGCCTTCGTGCAGCCTCAGCGAAGCTGGCTGCCGCGAAATAGAGCAGCGTGAGCGCAACGAATACGTCGAACCGGCTCATGTTTGCGTAGAGAGCTCCGACGAGTTGCGCGGTTGCCAGCAACTCCCGGTCGGTTTGTGCAGCGTAGTTGGCGAGCTCCTGCGCCAGCCGATCGCTTGCCCAGTGATTTTCGAGCATCGCGGCGATCCGCGTGATGCCGAGCAGCGTGAGCGGAAAGCCCGTGGAGAGAAGCGGATCGACAAATCCCGCCGCCGCGGGCAGAAGCGCCCAGCGCTTTCCCGCAATCGCCGCGCTGCGAAAGGCAAGCCGGGCCATGTGGGTGAAGGGCCGCTCGGCGCGGGCACGGGCAAACTGCGCTTTCAGCGCCGGGATTCGATCGACGATCCGTCTCCACGCAGGCTCGCCGTCAGCGAAGCGCATCAGCGCCGCGAAGTCATCGGTTGCGGCCACGCCGGCGCTGGTAATTCCGTTGTTGAACTGCAGTGCCCAGATCCACCCTCCGTCGAAGACGTGGTGCACCGCGGCGTCGTCGATCGGGTAAGGCGGCCGTCCATCGAGGCGGCTGAAAGCTCCTTCTTCCAGCCGGCCCACACCGGAAAAATGACAGTAGAGACTCTGCGTCGCCGGATAAGCCGGCAACGCTTTCTCGCCAAGTCCCAAGGCTCGATGAAGAAAGCCGCGCGGCCCCGTAGCGTCAAAGACAAACCGGGCGCGAAACTCCACACTCTCGCCTTCGCTCTCGCCACGCAGCCGGATTTCTTCCCCGTGGTCCTCGAACTCCGCGAGCGCCACGCGATCGAAGTAATCGACGCCGAGTGTCTGCGCCTCTTTCAGCAGGAAATGATCGAACTCGGCGCGATACCAGTGCGTATCCGAAATTTCGTTGTGCGGGCTCGCGGCCACCAGGAGCTGATCTCTGCGCTCGGGATCGCATCGCTGCGAACCATCGAGCCCATGATGATGAAACGTGAATCCGCGTTTGAGGCCGCAGGCAATCTCTGGATACGCGCATTGCCAGCTTCCCCATTTTGACAGGGGCTTGAGCGAATCCAGGCCGTAGCGGGTGCATATCTCTTCAAAAAGCAGATTGGCCAACGGCGTCGACGACTCACCGATGACCACGCGCGGATGAGTGCCCTTTTCGATGAGAACAACGGAGCGGCCGAGCCGCCGCGCGATCATGGCCAGAAGCGATCCCGCGAAACCCGACCCAACGATGGCGATGTCGTAACCAGCGCTCATACGATCTCCGCGCAACGACCGCATGCGACCGCCGGGGAAACAGTCTGCGCGCGATTCATCGTGCGCAGGCGCGCGACGCGCATTTCGCGGCAATTCGCGCATCCCTGCCATGATTCCGCATTCCACAGGTCGGCAAAAACTCGGCCCCGTTTGCACAATATGCCCTGCTCGAGAGCAAGCTCGAGCGTACGCAACGCCGGTGGCGCAAAATCGCCGTTGGCTGCGAGCGCCTCCATGGCGCCATTGCCGCCGCGGGTTGGGATCAGAGTCACCGCTGTCGCGCCGCAGTCAAAGGCGAACTCGAGCGACCGCATTGCCCACTCCACGGAATCGCCCTCAGCCAGGAAGGGCGGCTTTACAAGAATGAACGCACGCAGATCGATCTCGTTGTCGCGCAGGAATTGAGCTGCCGATCGAAACATCTCCAGGGTCATGCGTTTGTTCAGCCGGGGAAGAATCTCGGGATGCACGGTTTCGAGGCCCATGGCCACTTCCAGTCGTCCGTGGAGCCTGTCTCTGAATCCGAGACAGGCATCGCCCACCAGCGCCGGATGGCATTCGACAATCACGCGCTCGAAGCCGCGGAGACGCTGCGCAATGGCATCGTAGTCACGCGGCGGTATCGCGCGAGGATCGAAGAAGCTTCCGCTGTTGTAGAGCTTGATCTGCCGCGCCGCAGCCAGACGCTCGAGCGCGTAATCGATTTGTTGCGGAATGGCGCCGGCAGGCACGCTCTCCATCACCGTGTTGCGCCACAGGTCGCACATCAGGCAGCGCCAGGGGCATTCGCGGCCGGTGAGAAGCACCGTCGCTGTGGACACAATCTCACCTGCGCCGGTCCGCTCGTCTTCCGCAAAGAAACCGTAGGGTCGCTGCGGATCGACAGCATTCCGGTCCCCGCGCCGGGCGACAATCCATGCATCGCGCTGGTGCGCGGCCTCGGGATACACGAATAGCAGGGGAAGCATCAGTCGTAGAGAGAGAAGAACTGATTGCGGTATTCGGCTTCCCGGAAGGGCAGCCGCGTACGCAGCGAATCCTCAGAGAGCGCGCCGTGCTGGAAACGCCGCTTGGTGAACACGGGCATCTTCATTCCCGTTACTGCCGTCACTCCGCGAGAAACCACATCGCCTTTCAGCGCATACAGCCGCTCCACGTCGTAGCCTGTCAGCTCCTGAAAAGGAATGGCCGCGGCCACTGCGATCACACCCGGCATGGTGTAGGGGCTGAACCCGCTGAAGCCGTAGTGCCGCGCCGTTGCGTAGGTGCGCACATACGAGCGGCTGAGGCCGCCGCTATAAGTTAGCGAGTGCTTGATCTTTCCCACACCCCAACCTTCCTGATAAAGCATCGGGTTATGGATCACGCTGCGGATGGTAAGTTCCGGGTTCGCCTCAATGGGATAGTCTTTCAGATTTTCGTCGCCGCCATCTCCGTCCAGCAGATAGCGCCAATCGGGGTAGCGTGCGCGTATTCCCCCGGCGAGCGCCAGCGCCATGGCCGCCGATTCGATATCGAGAGCCTTGTAGTCTTCCACCACGCGGATGGTCGCCGCTACATCGATCGCCGATGCCTCGCTTTCGATCGGTTCCAGGAACAAGGAAAGGCCAAGCGGCTCGAGAAACTCGCGCGCCTGGCGCAGATCGGGCCCGTCGCCGAGATCGAGCACGAATGCCTTGAGCCGGCCGGGGCTCATGCCCAGCTTGCGCATCACATGATATGTAACCAGAAACACGCTGCCGCTATCGATGCCGCCGGAGAAGCACACGCCGATGGGCGCATCCGCTGGGATGGATCGAAGCCATTGCGCGATCTCCGCGGCGAGTGCGGAGACATACGTTTTGCCAATCACGTCGGGATCTGCGGGTAAGGTGCCGGGTTTCGGCGAGAAAAAGCGCTCATACACGGGATCGGGATCGGGACAACCTACCAGTTGCAGCTCGACGACGTAATGCGCCGGCACCATGCGCGTGTAATTGGGCCGGAACTGATCCCCAAGCCCTTCGTTTCCGAGCCAAGCGAAGATGCTGTCGATGCGATCCGAGACGATGAGCGCCGGACCCTCTTTCCGCTTGGCCAGGAAGTAGCGCATCGGCCTGTCGAGCGAGCGCGCCATCCTCACCGTTCGCTCGCGCTTGGCAATCAATGCGAAGGAGCCGCGAATCCGGTTCACGCACTCTGCCGGCTCATTGAGCATCAGTGCACGCGCCTGCTCCACGCTCATGTCATAGAGGTGGTTTAGTGTGGGATCGGTCAGGTCAACCACGCGCTCAATCTGCTCATTCACACCGACAAGCATAGCACTCCCGCAGAATGTGTTTCGGCCGTTGGCTTTGCGTTCAAAATGCCGCGTGAAGAATCGTCCTATCGCCCTATCGGGTGCTCGTTCTTCCGAGTGCGGGATTCAAATCGACTGCCATTTCTGCTGGTCGTTTCCATAGGTTCTGCGTCAACCCCGCGTTCGATTCGCAGACAGGATCGCCGGATCGGCAGGGAACGTCTGTGGGCTCTTCGGGAATATGAATCGGATTTGCGGGCGGCCGCCGCGCGCGGCATTTTTCGCCGGCTCCGCGAGAGAAACGTTCGCGCGGCGCGAACCGAGCCGGTCCCGTTATGCTCTGCTCCCGATGCGGCGTTTGTCCGGCCCCGTAAATGACTGCCTCTAATAAGATACTATTCGTATCCTATTGACATGAGATGCTGAGCGTATCTAATATTTAGGCGAGGCAAAGCCGTTGCGTAACCGCAGACGGGGCAAGGTGTTAGAGGCGGCGATCTTCCGGGGCGTGTGGCGCGAGCTTGCCGAGACCGGGTACGTCAACTTCTCGATCGAGAGGGTCGCCGCCAGGGCGGGCACCAGCAAGCCCGTGATCTACCGGCGCTGGCCCACGCGCGCCCGGCTCGTCTACGCCGCCTTGCGAGCAAACCGGTCCGTTCTTTCATCCAAGGCGCCGGACACGGGAACGGTCCGCGGCGATCTCCTGGTGATCCTGCGCCACATTTCGGAGATGGTGGACGAGTTAAGTCCAGAAGTAATCTTTGGCCTGATCGCAGAGCTTCTCCACGAACGCGATTCTTCGGAACGCGATTCTTCGGAACGCGATTTACCGGAGCGCGATTCCTCGCTCTTTGCAGAAGTGCAGGAACACAACGCCAAAATCATGACGGAAATTCTCACCCGCGGCGTTCAACGCGGCGAAATCGTCGCAGAGAGGCTTACGCCTCGCCTGGTCGCGCTTCCATTCGACCTCGTGCGCTATCAGCTCATCGTACTGCAGCAGCCGCTTTCGGCGCAGGACACGGAAGAGATTGTCGATCGGATTTTTCTTCCTCTGGTCCGAGCTGATTGAGCGAAAGAGATCGATTTGAACGGACGATATCGGCGTGCCCGACGCCAGTCGCGCACGACCTTCGGGCGATTCGTTCCTGAAGAGAATGGAGACTTGGAACATGAAACCCAATGAACCCAGCCGCACCGCCCTGCTGGTTGCCCGGCAACGAGCTGCACACCAGTTGCTCGATCGTGGCTCCATCCTCGATGACCCCTTTGCCATGAAGATTCTGCGCGAAGACGAAAAGGACGTGTTGCAATTTGCGAATGCACACCCGTTGGCCAGCATCGGACGCTTGTTTACCGCCGCGCGAAGCCGGATTGCGGAAGATGCTTTGGCAGGCGCCCTGGATAGAGGCATTCGGCAGATCGTCCTTCTTGGCGCCGGACTCGACACTTTCGCTCTCCGCAGTCCCCACGGCGCCCTGGAGATCCGTATCTATGAGGTGGACCATCCCGCCACGCAGGCATGGAAGCGGGATCGCCTGGCTGAAGCTCAACTCACACCTCCGCCGTGGCTTACATTCGTCCCCGTCGACTTCGAGCGGGACGATTGGGAGCAGGCGCTTGTCGGCGCAGGCTTTCAGCCGAACTCACCCGCCTTTTTCACCTGGCTCGGCGTTGTGCCCTACCTGACACGGGACGCAATCGGCAGAACCCTCGGGTGGATGGCGTCCATCCAGAACTCGGAGCTGGTGTTCGACTACATGGAACCCCCGCAGGCATTCGCAGAAGAGATGAGGGAACTGGTAGCCAAGCGAACCGAGCAGCTTGAGAAAATGGAAGAGCGCTGGGCCAGCCGTTTCGAGCCTGCCGGCATGGCGGCGCTGCTCCGCACGCACGGATTTTCCGACATCGAAGACATCGACTTCCAGGAGATCAAGTCCAGATTCGGCCACGCCGTCCAAGGCCTGGCGCCCGGACAGGCTGGTCTTCACGTTGTCCACGCGAAGCGCCGGCCAGGAGGCCAGGTGGGCCGCGCACGGGAATGATGCTTGCGCGCATGGCGGCAGGCGCACTTGGGCAGCGGGCGTGAGGCGGCATGCTAAGCTGGGTCTTCAATCCGGGAGTGAGATCGATTGCAGTCGAGCGAACTGGTGGTGGGGATCTTCGAGTTTGTCCTGCTGCTGTTTTCGCTCAGCTTTCACGAGTGCGCCCATGCGTGGATGGCCTCGCGGCTGGGCGACCAGACGGCGCGCATGCAGGGACGCATCACGCTGAACCCGCTCTATCACATCGATCCCGTCGGTTCCCTCTTATATCCCGCGGTGGTGATTTTCGGGCCGCTCCTCGGGTTCAACATTCCCTTTCTGCTGATCGGCTGGGCTAAACCGACACCGGTGATCACGCGCAACTTCACAAAGATTGTCCGGGATGACAACCTGGTCACGCTGGCCGGGCCGGTTTCCAATCTCATCCTGGTGGGGATTGCGTTTCTGGTGCTCGCCGTGATCTGCATCGCGGTTCCGGGCGGAAGGATGCTGGTGATCGAGGGCATGCGCATGCGGCTCACGCTGAACGCGCCCTCCGCGCTGCAGGCCGTGGTGGTCCTGGCGGTGCTGGCGATCAAGATCAACCTCGCGCTGTTCTTCTTCAACCTGCTGCCGATTCCGCCTCTCGATGGCAGCCGCTTGGTGCGCAACCTGCTGCCTTATAACGCCGTGCAGCAGTACGACCGGATCGGCGGCTGGCTGAGCATCCTGCTGATGATCGTGGTGGGAGGGTTCGTCCTGGGACTGCTGGTGGGGCCCGTTTACGCCCTCATCTTTATTCTGCTGGCGAGCCTGTGACCCCGCGCCGGCGCCCTCGCCCGGCAATCTGCGCCCGGTACAATATGGAGAGCGCTGCGGCGATCTTTTTTTAAGGAGAGCCGGCGGCCTTTTTTCTTGCGGCCTTTAGGAAACCAGCCAGACCATGCCCGAAACCACGACTTCCGCGACCCGCAAGCGCGTCCTGAGCGGCATGCGCCCCACGGGCAAGCTGCACCTGGGCAATTACATGGGCGCGCTGGCCAACTGGGTCAAGCTGCAGGACAAGTACGAGTGCTACTTCTTCATCGCCGACCTGCATGCGCTCACCACGGACTACGCCGACACCTCCGGCCTGGCGCCGAATTCGCTCGAGGTGGCTCTCGATTTTCTGGGTGCTGGGCTCGACCCGGAGCGGTGTACGATTTTTCTTCAGAGCCAGGTGAAGCCGCACTACGAGCTGCCGCTGCTGCTGGGTATGGTCACGCCGCTCGGTTGGCTCGAGCGCGTGCCCAGCTACAAGGAAATGCAGGAAAACCTCGAGAGCAAGGACCTCAC
>JASHTS010000084.1 GCA_030040425.1 Acidobacteriaceae bacterium
CGCTCCGGATACGCCACCATGTTTCCCCAGGCCATCGGCAACGCGGCCACCTGGGATGCGCCGCTGGTGCACGGCATCGGCGAAGTGGTTTCCACGGAGGCGCGGGCCAAGTACAACGACGCCATCCGCCACGGCAATCACGACCGCTACTACGGGCTCACCATCTGGTCGCCGAACATCAACATCTTTCGCGATCCCCGCTGGGGACGCGGCCAGGAGACCTACGGCGAAGATCCGTTTCTCACCGCCACGCTGGGCACAGCGTTTGTCCAAGGCATCCAGGGCGACGATCCGCACTACTATCGCGCCATCGCCACGCCCAAGCATTTCGCCGTGCACTCGGGGCCGGAATCCACGCGGCATGAGGCCAACATCGACCCGAGCGCGCACGATCTATGGGACACGTATCTGCCCGCCTTCCGTGCCACTATCACCGAGGGCAAGGCGGACTCGATCATGTGCGCCTACAACTCCGTCGACAATGTGCCCGCCTGCGCCAACAAGATGCTCCTTGAGCAGATTCTGCGCGGCGATTGGGGCTTTCAGGGCTACGTGACCTCGGATTGCGACGCCATCGACGATTTCTCGCAGCCGCACGGTCACCATTACGCCACCAATCACCAGACCGGCTCCGTCGACGGCATCGAAGCGGGAACCGACACCGACTGCGGAACCTCGTATCTCGCGCTCGGCGACGCCATCCGCAACCATCTCATGCCCGAGTCCGAGCTGGACACGGCCGTGAAGCGGCTGTTCACCGCGCGCATGAGGCTGGGCATGTTCGATCCGCCGCAGCAGGTGCCCTACTCGTCGATTCCCTTCAGCGAAGTCAACTCACCCGATCATGCGGCGCTCGCCCTGCGCGCTTCGCGCGAATCGATGGTGCTGCTCAAGAACCAAAATCACCTGCTGCCCTTGAAAGCCGATGGAAGCCAAACCATCGCGGTGATCGGCCCGCTCGCGGCCTCGCTCATCGCGCTCGAGGGCAATTACAACGCGATTCCGCTCCATCCCATTCTGCCCATCGACGGCATCGTCCAGGAGTTCGGCGCGGATCACGTGCTCTACGCAGAGGGCTCGCCGTACACCATGGGCGGCGCCGTGCCGGTTCCGCGCAACCTGCTGCGCACGGCAGCCGGCGCCAACGTGGAAGGGCTCACGGGGGAGTATTTCGCGAGCGCCGGTTTCGACGGAGAACCGGAGACCACGCGCGTCGACAAGGAGATCGATTTCGACTGGTCGTCGGCCAACCCTGTGCCGAGTCTTTCTGCCGATACCGCGGCCTCGAGCTTCGCCGTGCGCTGGACGGGCACCATCGCCGCGCCGGTCGCGGAGACCGAAAATTTTCAGCTTCGCGTGCCCCTCTGCTATCCGTGCGGAGGCAAGGTGCGCATTGCCATTTATCTTGACGGCAGCCCACTGCAACCCGAGGCTGCGCCGGTCGAGGGACAGCAGAAGCCGCCGCCCAGCGGGCGCAACTTCGGCGGACTGGAGCACTTTTCGATTCCCTTCGCGGACACCCATCCGCACGCGCTCAAAATCGAATACGTGCAGAGCGGAAATATTCAAGGCGGCGGCATTTCGCTTGAATGGCTGCCGCGGCATGAATTGCTCGAGGACCAAGCCGTGTCGACGGCGAAGATGGCGGATGTCATCGTCGCCTTTGTCGGGCTCACGTCCCGCCTCGAAGGCGAGGAGATGAACGTGGACATTCCGGGCTTCGCCGGCGGCGACCGCACCTCACTCGAGTTGCCCGATGTGCAGCGCGATCTGCTGCAGGCGCTGGCCCAGACCGGCAAGCCCATGATCGTGGTTCTGCTCAATGGCAGCGCGCTGGCCGTGAACTGGGCGAAGGAAAACGCGCAGGCGATTCTCGAAACATGGTATCCGGGCCAATCCGGCGGAGAGGCCATCGCGGAAACGCTCAGCGGGAAAAACAATCCCGCCGGACGCCTCCCGGTTACGTTCTACACCGGCGTTGACCAGTTGCCGCCGTTCGACGATTACCGCATGGCCGGCCGCACTTATCGCTACTTCCAGGGCAAGCCGCTGTTTGCCTTTGGCGACGGGCTGAGCTACACCACGTTTGCCTACTCGAGTCCGCGGCTCTCCAGCCGCAGGCTGCGCGCCGGAGAGACTCTCACCGTGGAAGCCGACGTGAAGAACACCGGCGATCGAGCAGGCGACGAAGTGGCGGAGCTGTACCTGAAGCCTCCGCAGACCGACGTTTCGCCGAACCTGGCTCTAGAGGGATTTGCGCGGATCCATCTCGACGCGGGCGAGAGCAAACAGGTTGTCTTTCACCTCAAACCGCGCCAGCTTTCAGAAGTCGACGCAAAGGGCGTGCGCGCCGTGGCTCCCGGAACGTATCGAATTTTCCTGGGCGGCTCGCAGCCCGACGGCGATCATGGCGCCGCTGTGCAGTCGACGGAGTTCAGCGTGACGGGACGGCAGGAGCTTGCGCGATAAACCTGCCGGCCAAGCGCGGATTGCTCATCGGCCTTCGTGCGCGGAGATTCGTTTGAGCTCGGCCACCACGCGCCCCAACTCTTCGACGATCCGGTTTGTGCCCGAGTCTTTGAAGATTTTGAGCAGCTCATCGAAATACCATAGCTGCTGGTCGCGGCCGCGTTTGAAGCGCTTCCAGATCTCGTCTTCGATGATGCGGTAATCGTCAAGCATGGATCGCGCGTTGTAGAGCTTGTCGGCCGCGGAGATCAACTTCACTTCCGCCGTCTCCGTGCGCAGGGTTTCGAGATACTTCTTCTTGCGCTCTTCCCACGGCTCCTTATGGCTCGAGTCGGCGCTGAGCGTATCGGAAAGCCCCTCGACCATGTCCGCTACAGAGGCGCCGAAATTGTGCTCGATGTCCTGGAGGCGCGGCTTGCCGCCATGGTCTTCGACCGCATCGTGCAGCAGCGCGGCGATGATCATCTCTTCGGTGACCGCGAAATCCACGTGGCCGGTTTCGCCCATCACCAGGGCCGCCACGCCCAGCAGATGCGCCATGTAGGGAATGCCCGTTCCCTTGCGCTGCTCGATGTGGAGATGCCGCGCGTAGTCAATCGCGCTGCTGAAGCGGTCGCTCAGGTAAAGATGCTCCATGGCTGTCGGTTTCCGTTCTCTTGAACGCGCGCCCGGCTCTGCCGCGCATACCCCAAGAGAACGAATATAACAGCAATCGCCGCTCAGGCGCGATGCAACGAAGCGCCAATTGGATTACGGGAAAGCCAAAAAAATAAGCAGGCCAAGGTTCCCGGTAATTCTTACTTGAATCGAGTGCTAAATCCGCAATAACCGGTGTAATTCTTTCCTGCTGTTTAGGGATAACCCTGGCGTCCCGCATGCCTGGCAGAGTTGCCCGCCATCTTGCAAATAATTGCGCACAACCTTCCCGGCTTATCTCGTGTCTGAGACAGGATGCCGCTGGAAAGCGCGCACCTCGCGTCATGATTCGCGAGTTCCAAGGAGATTAAGTTTGCCGTGCTTAAGCAGACTCCGAAACAGCCTCAGGGGGAAGAATCAAGGAGGAAAAGTGGAGATTGCAGGCAAAAAGAAGGTGCTTGTGGTTGACGATGAACAGACAATTGCCAATACGCTCAGTTGGGTTCTCGACAAGGAAGGATACAATGCCCGGGCCGCGTACAGTGGCGAAGAAGCCGTTGCGGTGGCTGAAACATTCGTTCCGGATGTTTTGATCTGCGACTTCTTCATGCAGGGCATGAGCGGCCTGGACGCGGCCATTCAAATACGCGACCAATATCCCACTTGCAAAGTGCTCCTCGTCTCCGGCCACATATCGATGGCGGAGTTGTCGCAGCAGGCCGAGGAGAAAGCATACAAGTTCGACTATCTCGCCAAACCCGTACATCCCCGCATACTGCTCGAAGTGCTGCGGACACTGGTGCGCGAGCCATGAATCGCGCGTCCGCGCATGCCGCGGTGTGAGAGCAAATTTCCAGCCCTCACGCTCGGCAAGGATGGATCGGTGCGCTTTCCGGAGCCCGTCAGTCGAAGAGAATGGGCTGCGCATCGGCCGGCGGCTCCGGAGCGTCGCAAAAATTGCTCAAGCCCACGCCCACCAGGCGAAAGCGCTGCTGCGGGCTCAAATGCACGCGGCCGCAGAGCTCGAGAGCGATGCGCGTAAGCTCCTCGCAGGAGTCCGGCGGCGCGGCGGGCGTGTGGCTGCGGGTGAGGATCTTGAACTCCCTGGTCTTGAGCTTGAGAACCACGGTGCGCGCAATGCGCGACTCGCGGCGGGAGGCGTTCCAGATCTTTTCCGCCAGCCGCCGGATGAGCGGCGCGGTCTCGGCGAGCAATACATCGTGCTCGAAAGTGTCCTCAGCGGAGATGGATTGCGTGGGACGGTCCGGCACCACGGGGCTTTCATCGATGCCGTGCGCCAGCTCATGCAAACGCGCGCCGTGCCGGCCGAATCGAGCTTCGAGATCGGCGCGTGCGTACGCGCGCAGGTCGCCCACGGTGCGGATGCCGAGCTCGCCCAGGCGCGCCTCCGTGACTTTGCCCACGCCGGGCAGGCGCCCGACGGGCAGCGGGGGAAGAAAGTTGTCGATGTCCTCGGGCTGAATTACGAACAGGCCGTCGGGCTTGCGCCAGTCGGAGGCGATCTTGGCCAGGAACTTGTTGGGCGCCACGCCGGCTGAGGCGGTGAGATGGAGTTCGGCGCGAATCTGCGCGCGAATGGCGCGCGCTACGCGCGTGGCGGTGGGCAGCCCGGACTTGTTCTCGGTCACGTCGAGATAGGCTTCGTCGAGCGAGAGCGGCTCGATCAGGTCCGTGTGCTGCTTCAAGATTTCGCGCACCTGGCGCGACACGC
>JASHTS010000085.1 GCA_030040425.1 Acidobacteriaceae bacterium
CGCTACGGCATGGATTTTGCGCAGGCCTTGCCGGAGAGAGCCGCGGCGCAAACCCGCGTGCCGATCCTGCTCATCCACGGGCTGGCAGACTCGAACTTTCCTCCGCGCTTCAGTGAGGAAGTGCAGGCGAAGAATGCAGCGATTGCGCTCTGGGAGCCGGCAGGCGCGGAGCATTGCGGCGCATTTCCCGCGCAGCCGGCTGAATACGAGAGACGCGTGATCGGTTGGTTCGCAGCGCACGATGTGCCCGGCGGCGCTGTCCACCGGGAGTGAAGGCGCCGGCGTCGCCTGCGCGCGCGGTGATCCGTCTCGCTCGCCCGGGTGTGGTCGTGTATCTTGACCGAGGGAGATCCTTCTTCCGGGAGCGGGATACACCACGCCCATGCCGACGTTTGCCGCCATCGATATCGGTTCGAATTCCTGCAGAATGAAAATCGCCAAGGTGGTGACGCACCGGCTGAAGACGCTGGCGGAGGATCGCGAGGTAACGCGGCTGGGCGCGAGCGTTTTCGAGTCGGGTCTGATCTCGCCGGAGGCCATGGCGGCGACGCTGCGGGCGCTGAAGCGGTTCCAGCGCGCGGTGCAGGCGCACGGCGTGGATCAGATTCGCGTGGCGGCGACCTCTGCCATGCGCGACGCGCGCAACGGAGCTGCCTTTCAGGCGTGGGTGAGAGCGGAGACGGGCTGGAACATGGAGATCATTTCCGGCCTCGAAGAGGGAAGGCTGATTCACCTGGGCGTGACCGGCGGGGAGCCGGGAGCGGGAGGCAAAGTGCTGCTGCTCGACCTGGGCGGCGGAAGCTGCGAGATTACGCTCAGCGAACACAAGCGGATCAAGGAGACGGTGAGCCTGCCGCTGGGCGCGGTGCGGCTGACCGAGCAGTTTCTGGCTACCGACCCGGCGCCGCGCGAGGGCCTGGCGCGGATGCGGCAGTTGATCGCGCGCGAGCTGCGGCGGGCGCATCGGAAGATTCAACCGGGTAAGGTGCCGCTGGTGATTGCGACATCAGGCACGGCGGCTGCGCTCTCTGAAGCCTGCGCCAGCAAGCCCGCAAGCGAGCGGGGCAGCAAGCAGGCCAAGGCGCCGGCGGGCGGCCTGGCGCCGGCGAAGGCGGTGCGCAAGCTGGCCAGCAAGCTGGCCAAGATGAGCCTGCCGGAGCGCGAATCGGTTCCCGGCATCGGCCCGCGCCGCGCGGAGATTATCGTGGCCGGCGCGGCGGTATTTGCCGAGCTGCTGGAGAGCTTCGGGCTGCCCGGGTTCCGCTACTCGCCGCTGGGCCTGCGCGATGGAATCCTGGCGCAGATGCTTGCCGGCCAGGATGCGCGCGCCAAGGTGCATCGCGAATTCGAACATGAGCGGTGGGAGAGCGTACTGGGCACGGCGCGTCGCTACGGCGTGGATCCGCGGCAGGCGGAGCCGGTGCGCGCCCACGCGCTGCAGCTCTTTCGCGAGCTCAGATCGTTGCACCAGCTTCCGT
The DNA here is from genome assembly GCA_030040425.1 of Acidobacteriaceae bacterium. Lineage (GTDB taxonomy): Bacteria > Acidobacteriota > Terriglobia > Terriglobales > Acidobacteriaceae > Telmatobacter. The sequence goes on from JASHTS010000085.1 coordinate 1,479, forward strand.
CGGAGTATGAAGCCTGGCTGGCCGCGGCCGCCGTCCTGCGCGACACGGGAAAGTTCGTCAATCACCAGGGTCACCACCGGCACACGCAATACATCGTGTCGAGTTCGGAGATTTACGGTTATACGCAGTTGCAGCGGACGATCGTTTCGGCCATCGCGCGCTACCTGGGCAAGAGCCGCCCGCAGCCGGGGGACCGCGCCATGCGCAACATTCCCGCCGAGGAGCACAAGAACGTGCATTCCGCCGTGGTGCTGCTGCGCCTGGCCGAGGCGCTCAACCAGGACCGCGCCTCGGACGTGCTGCGCGTGGCGGTGAAGGTCTATCCCAAGCGGGTGTATCTCGAGCTGGAGCCGGGACGGACAGGCGCGGAGCTTGAACTGTGGTCGCTGCGCCGGGAGTCCAGCTACTTTCGCGAGGTCTTCGGGCGCGAGCTCTTCGTCACGCTCAAGTAGATCTGGCGCACGGAGCGGGGATCGATGAGCCACTGCAGGCGCGGCGGATGGCGATCCATGTCGACGCGGGCGATGGAGCCCTTGCGCATGCGGATGGAGGCGCCGCCGTTGCCGGTGATGAGGCGGCCGAGAAACTGGAAAATATTGGGATTGTGGCCCACGGCCAGCACGCCTTCGCGGTCAGCGTAGACGGCCATCAGGGACTGGAAGTCAGTGTAGCTGCCGTTGGGAGCGAGCGCGGGGCTCACTTCGACCTTGGCGTCATAGCCCAGTTCAGTGCCTACGTACTGAGCCGTTTGCAGGCAGCGCTTCAAAGGGCTGGAAACGATGACGTCGATTTGCACCTTGAGCGCGCTGAGCGTGCGCGCCATCAGAACACACTGTTCTTTTCCTTCTTTCACCAGGCCGCGCTTGGCATCGAGAACGGGGTTTCCGCGGAACGCTCCGGCGTTCGCGTGGCGCATAAGGTAAAGGATCATACGATTCGCTGCGGCGGGACGTAGAGCGGGGGAACGGCCGGCGCCGGAATCTCTGATTTTAACACGCCTGCAACATTGGCGCCGGCAGCAAGGAAACGCAATCCGGCGCCTTGTGAGGGCGCCGGACCTGGTCTGCGAATCAGGCGCTACGGATAATCAGAACTTGTACGAGATGCCGACGAGCGGGGTGGGCCGGCTGCGCAGTCCATTGTTGTTGAGCTGGACAAGAACGTTTCCCGAGATGATCAGGTCGCGGACCAGAGCGATCTTGAGGCCGGCGCTCAGATTGTTGAGCGTGTAGCTGGAGTTCTCGGTTGTGGTGGTAAAGAGGTTCACGGCGCTCGACGACCCGCTCTGCGTGAGGCTGACGGTGGGCGAGGTGGGCACAACGATTTTGGGCGTGTTCAGGAACTGGTTGCCCAGCAGGTCGGCGGCGACCGTGAGATGCCGCTGGATGGCCCAGTCTGCACCCAGGTCATATTGCAGACCGCCAGGCAGGTCGAGATTCCCTCCCTTGGTCAGGGTGGGATTGTTCAGTTCCGATTTCGTGTTCCACTGGTAGCCGATCTTGGCATGGGGCGAGACCTTCCACAGATAGGAGTACACGACATAAGGATTGAATCCCCAGGCATCCGAACCGAGCAGGTTTTCGTCGTCGCCGGTGGGTGTGCGCAGGTTGAATTCTCCCGCTACCGTGGCGTGCTCGCCCGTCCACATTTCCCTCTTGATGTTGAAGGTGACATCGCCGACCCCGTAGGAGGTTCCGGGAAAATAGGTGTTCGCCGGCGCAGTCTGAAAGAGGATGTTGTTATTGGGATCGGTGGTGTAGTTGATGGATTTGGCGGTGGTGTCGCCGAAGGAGACGTACTCCCAGGGAACGATCGCCGAAACATCGATCCGATCGGTGATCCCGAACGTAGCCACGCCGACCACCTGATCGACTTTCAAATTGGCCTCGGTGGTTTCGTTGGTATAGGTATTGCTGGTTACCTGGCCGGAGCTGTTGGTAGTGGGCCGGACGTAAGTGAAGGGCAGCGCGCCCAGTGACTTGCCGTCAATGTCCGTAAAGACAAACTGGCTGGCTGTGAACCCCAGAAAGAACCTGTGCTTGCCGATGGTGGAGGCGCGATCGGTGAGGATGGGACCGAGGTTGTTGAAGGTCTCAGGAACTCCGGCTTTGTAAACCTCGACCGTGCCCGCCGACGCCGTGGCCAGCGGGAGCTGGCTCACCTGCGTGGCGATGGCGATATTGAGGCTCTCCGCCACCTGCTGCGCCGTCTGGCTCTGGTTGCCGGTGGCCTGGGCGTTGGTGAGCACGCCGGTGGCAAAGGGGAATTCGCAGGCAAGCTTGTCGGCGGCGGGGCCGCTGGTGCAGTTGATCTGCGCCATGGCGCCGGAGGAGGAAAACGCGGCGAGCAGCAGCAGTGGCAGAGTGCGTCGCTTCATGGGTGTACCTCGAAGAAGGCTGAATTCCTTAACATTCGCGGGCGGAAGATTCGCTTTCCGCCCGTCCTGCGGTTAGAGACTGACGTTCAGCTCGAGCACGGCCTGATAGGCGCCATTGCCGGGCGTGCCCGTGCCCTGAATGAGCAGGAAGTACTGGCCGGCCGGCGTCTGTCCATTGGTGACCGGAGGCCTCTGGAACGATCCGCCGCAGCCCATCACCTGGTAAGCCGCCGCTGTGAGCGCCAGGAGGGCGACGAGCCGCAGGGCGATCGCCCGCATCGACCTGCGCCCGCGCCCAAATCCCAGCAGCCCGAAGAGGGGCAGTCCGAACAGCCCGGCGAACAGCAGGCTCGAGTGGCGATCGAGCGAACCGGTCGTGGTGGTGCCGCTGGTGGAGACGGTCACCACGGTGGTGCCCGTCTGCAGCGTTGCCGAGGAGGCGATGGTGGCCGGATTGAAGGTGCAGCCGACGGAGACCGCCGAGGGCGGCACGTTCTGGGACGTAATTCCCGTGCCGACCACGTAGAGGCACTCGAGCGAAGAGAGGCTCACTCCGGCCGGGAGCACGAAGCTCACGTTAGCGGTGTTCCCCGTGGTCGCGCCCGAGACCAGCGAAAGCGGCCCGGCCATGGCACGGACGACGACCGTGAAGGTAAGCGCGTGCGTAAGACCGGTGGACGAATCCGTTCCTGTCAGCGTGAAGGTGTAGCTCCCGGGCGAGGCACTGGTGGCGTCGATGCCGATGCTGCCGGCCTGCTGCGCGCCTCCCGAGGCCACGGAGAGACTCGCCGGGAAGGTGCACTTGGGCGCGCCCGTGGAGGGGCTCGTGCAACTGAGAGTTACGGTTCCGCTATAGGCCGAGATGGAGCTCGGCGTTACCGAGATGGCAACCGGAGTGAACAGGTCGTTGGAGTTCGTCGATCCCGCGGTTACGGAGACCACCTGTACTCCATTCACGCTCGTGGGACCGGCCAGCGCCAGGCCGAAATCCTGCACGGCTACGGAAGCGGTGGGGCCTGCGCCGGCCGCGACCGCAGCAAAATTCGAATCGCCCGCGTACGAGGCCTGGATGGTATTCGCGCCCGAAGGCAAGGCTGTGGGCGTGCAGGTGGCCACACCAGTGGCGGAGACCGCCGTGGTGCACAGCATGGTCTGGGTGGTGCCCGAGGTGTCAGTGAAGGTCACGTTGCCGGTGGCGAAGATCGGGCCGGAACTCGGCACCACCGTGGCCGTGAAGGTGACGGTGTTCACCTTGTTGGCGGAAACGGTGGTGGCCGTCGGCGAAAGCAAGAGCGAGCTCGGGGCCAGGTTGACCACCTGCGGGGTTGAGGAACTGCTGGCCTTGAAGTTGGAGTCGCCCAGATAGTCGGCCGTAACGGTGTGGGTGCCTTGAATGAGGCCGCTGGCGGCGCAGGAGTAAACGCCGTTCTTGAGGGAAACATCGGAGCAGAGGGGAGTCGTGGTCCCATTCACGGTGTCGGTGAAGTTCACCGCTCCTGTCGGCGAAACGCTGCCCGCGGGCGCCGCGGTAACCGTTGCCTGGAAGCCCACGGTCTGATCGACCGTGGAGGGGGTCAGCTCCGCATTGATGGCCGTGGTCGGGGTGCCTTGGACAATGGCTTGGCTGGTCGAGCCGCTCGAGCCCTGGAAGTTGCTGTCGCCGGGATAAGCCGCCGTGATTGTGTACATCCCAATCGCCAGCGTAGTTGTCGCGCAGGTGGCTGAGTAGGTAGCTGTGCCCCCCGAGGTGCTCGTGAGGGTCAGGGCCGTTGCCGGGGAGCAGCTAATGGATACGGGCGTAGACGAGCCGGAGGGCGTGTAACTGAAGGCGACGGTTCCGCTGGGCGTGATGGTGCCGGAGGGTAAAGCGACCTGCGCTGTAAACGTGACGGAGGCATTGATCGGGGAGGAAGGCGCCGAGGAAGATACCGAGGTTGTGCTGGTGGCCGTGCCGATCGAGAACGACAGGTTGCCGGTGCTGGTGGTGTAGTTCGAATCGGCGTTGTACTGGGCGACGATCTCGTGGCTGCCTCCGCTCAGGGACGCGAGCTGGCAGGTGGCCTGATAGACGTTGGCCGTTGCGGTTGCGGCGATGGTGGGGTTGCCGGTGCCGCAATTGGTGATGTTGGTGCCGTTGTCACTGAAGCTGACGGTGTCCGTGCTTCCGGGCAAAACGCCGAGCGTCGCCGGGAAGGTAACCAAAGCCGTGAACGTGACCGACTGGTCCAATGTCGGTGAGGAGGGATTCGCACTGACGGCGGTGGTGGTGGCTGCCTTGGCGACGGTGATGGCGGGCGCATCCCCGCTCGACGGGCTGGCCAGGTACGAAGTATCGCCTGAATAGCTGGCGGTGATCTTCGAATCCGAGCCGGCCGGGAGCGCGGAAGTGACGCAGGTGGCCGTGGCCGTGCCCGAAGAGTAATTGAACGTTGTGGTGCTGCAGGTGAGAGCGGTTCCGTTGTTCGCGAAGGTTACGGACCCGGTCATCGGGATAGTGCTCGCGGCGCTGACGGGGTTCGTCACGTTGGGAGAGACCACGGAGGTGAGCGTCACCGAATCATCGACCGTGGAAGATGTCGTTGAAGCCGAGATGGTGGCTTTGGTGGGGGCCTGGGTAACGGAGAAATCCGCGCTGGCTGCCGAGAGCGAGAGCGGCGTGGTGAGCGCCGGATTGAGCGAGACGGTGGCCGACAAATTGAGGTCGGAGCCGAGAGTGGCGGAGAGCGCGGAATACGTGGCCACGCCTGCGCTGGTGGCTTCCGTGGTGACGCCCGCGAGAGTGCCGCTGCTGAGCGTGATGGGAATGTTCACGCTGCCTGCCGAGAAGGCGGCGCCGCTCTCATTCAGGGTGACGGCCGCGCCGAAGCCCTGATCGACGGTTACGCTCGATGGCGGACTGGTGGTAAAGCTCACGGCATAGTCAGTCTGTACCGAGCCCGCATCTACGCACGGCGCAGCGGAGCTGTAGCCGGGGTACGTGGTGTTGGTGTTGGGCTTTCCGCGCTCATCGGTGGCGACGCCGGCGGGAATATTCGCGGCGAGACCGGCGCAGATGGCCGGGCTGCCGGGCAACGGGACCAGGGTTTGTACCGTAGCGCCGCCGCTCAATTGCAGGGGACCGAGTTGCGGATTGATCGTGGAGGTAGAGCTGGAGTTGGTGCTGGCAAGATTGCCGCCGTCGTCAGTATATGACCCATTGATATCGGCGAAATCAGCGCCGCAGCCACTGCAGGAAACTGAATTACCGGCGACGATGCTGTTGGCCAGCGTCATCGGCGATCCTCCGAACAGAAGAATGCCGCCGCCTGCGATGCCGCCGCAGGGACCGGATGTACAAACGAGCGAATTTCCGGTAACGGTGCTGCCAATGAGGGTGATCGTGCTGCCCGCGTTTACGATCCCGCCGCCAACGCCGCTGCCGCTGACGGCGGCCGTGTTGCCGGCGATCGTGCTCTCGGTGATCGTCACCGTTCCGCCCGATTGGTTCGCCAGTCCGCCGCCATCGCCACTGGCGCTGTTGCCGGTGATCGTGCTGTCGGCGATGGTGAGGGCTCCGACGTTGTTGATGCCTCCGCCGGGATTGCCGCCGCCGACGGTGTTCCCGGAGAGTGCGCTTTCGAGCACCGTGAGGGTGCCGGAGTTGGTAATTCCGCCGCCGGGGTTGGTGGTGTTCCCGTCGGAGATGGTCAAGCCGTAGAGCAGCGCGGTGACGCCGGAATCCACGGTGACTACGCTGAAGTTGCTGCTTGCTCCGCCGCCATCGATGGTCAACTGATTGGCGCCTGAACCGACGATGTTGATTCCGGTGGTCGCCTCGAGCTCCAGCGTGCCGTTGGCGTTGCTCAGGTTGATGGGGCTTATGCCGGAGCCGAAATCGATGTCGCCGTAGCCATTGCTGTTGGCCAGATCGACGGAGTCACGCAGGGTGCAACTGGTGCCCGGGCAATCGCCGTCGCCGGCGCCGCCGTCTCCGCCGGCCTGCACTTTGACGTAGTTGGTCTGCACGGCGCCCGCGTCGACGGCTGTGGCTGCGCATTGCGAGTAGGTGGGGAACATCGCAAAGCCGCGCTGGTCGGCGCCCAGATTGGCGGCAGTAGCCTTGCTGGCCAACCCCGCGCAGATGGCGACGCTGGTCGGAAGGGGAAGGAATGTCTCTGTGGCGCCGCCGTACCAACCGAGCGGCAATGCCAGCGGGTTCGACGTGGCGGAAGTGACATTGGTATTGCTGGTGCAGCCGTTGCAATCGTCCTCGCTGCCGGCGGCCAGGTTCTTGTAGTCGACGGTATAGGCGGCGTTGACCGTGTCGCTGGGGTTGTTGTAGATGCCCGCGCCCAGCTTCGCCGAGTTGCCGGCAAAGATGCTGTTGCCGGCGGTCACCGTGCCGGCGTTATCGATAGCGCCGCCGGCGCCGCTGGTGGCCGTGTTGCCGGAGAAGGTGTTATTGGTTGCGGTCACCGTGCCCTGGTTGAAGATGGCGCCGCCGGCTGTGGCGGAGTTTCCGGAAAAGGTGCTGTCCGACAAGGTCAGCGTGCCCGAAACGAGATAGATGGCGCCGCCCGAGGCGCCGGTGTTCGAGGAAAACGTGCTGCCGGTGACGGTCAGCGAGCCCGAAAGCAGATCGATGCCGCCGCCCGAGTCCGCAGCCGCGTTGCCGGAGAAGGTACACCCGGTAAACTTCACTGTGCCCGCGGCCACGTAGATGCCGCCGCCGTCGCCGTTCATGTTGCCGTCGGCGATGGTCACCCCGGAGATGTCTACCGTGGGCGTGCTGCTGCTGCCGATGACAAGAACGCGCATGGCATTGCCGCCGGAGACGGTCAAAAGATTCGCCCCGGGTCCCTGGATGGTGAGGTCGTTCTCGATGTCGAGCGGACCCTGGCTGCTCAAAAGCGTGATGGTCCCGGTCACGGAGAATTCGATGGTGTCGCCCGGATTGGCCTGCGCGATGGCGTCACGCAGCGAGCAGGTGCCGCTGGAACAACTGGCTGAGACGTCCAATGAATCGGCCGTGGTGTTCACGGTAAGGGTGGCGCCCCGCGCTCCGGCGGCGCACAGGCAGAACACAGCCACGAGTGCGGTCAGGCAGCCGAAGCGAACCGCGCGCCGGTTGCGCCGGGATTCGGTGGAATGGGCAACGGAGGTGCTTGCAGACACTCGAGAGCAGGCAGAGAAAAGAAACCGGCTCAAGGAAAGGGGATTCACTCGCCGCAGCATGTGACTTCTCCGGGAAAGCAGATTTTGACGCCTCTTTGGGGGGCAAAGAAAAAGTACGTTGGGCTGGAACGGGTCCAAATGGATTAGTGACCTCCGCCGACGGACCGTTACAAACGGGTGGGCAATAGCGCACCGCTATGAAAAATCGCAAGAATCTACCAGGAGCCCCGCAATGAGCGTTACCGATGCGACCAGCGGGCAGAGAGAAAAATGCCCAGATCACGCGGAATCCGGCCAGCCCCGGCCGAAGCCACAAGATGCCCCAAACCCTGTGAGACAGGTTGCATCGGGCTCAAAGTTGTAATTAGCGAAACCTGAATCATCTTAGGGCGATATAAAGGAAACGTCAAGAATGATTTTGGTTACTGCAGGTGCGCGCAGAGCGCCCGCCGCACGCTGAAAGCAAGCGCTCGACGCCTATAGAGCCGCGGTGAAAACCGTGCTTCTCTGCCTGCATGGAAGGCGCACTACTGCCTTCCCACGATCACCCAATTCCCATTCTGCCTGGCAAACGTGAAGTGGATGGTCACGGCATTCGATTTCATCCTGCCGCCAGAATTGAAGGTGGAGGTTTCGTTGCAGGTCCAGGAGGCGTTGTCACCGGAGACGCTGAGCGCCGAGTGCGGGCAGGCTTCGGAGACCGTGCTCGTGCCATTCGATTTGAAGAAGGTCTGAAAACCTCTTGCCTGCGCCGGCTTCATGCCCGTCCACACGGCCTGCATTTTGGCCACGTCGTGGGCGTTATAGGCGGACTCGAAGCTGCTGATCGCCGCGTGAATCAGTGCGGCCTCGTCTACGGGGGTGGGCGCGGCGGGGGTTGGCGGGGCCGGCTGGGCCGCTGCGGCCTTGGGCGTCACGGTGATGGTGATGGAGCGCTCCTGCGAGCCGCCAGCTCCGCGGGCGGTGAGCTGGTAGGTGGTGCTGGAAGAGGGGTTCACGTCGCGCGAGCCGTTGGCGCTGACATTGCCAATACCGTTGTCGATGGCGACGTCAGAGGCGTTGGCGGTCTGCCAGTTCAGCGTGGTCGACTGGCCCTGCTCGATGGTCAACTGAGTCGCGGAAAAGACGGCAAAGACGGGCTGCACCTGCGGCGCGACGGGCGCGGCGGCCTTGGGAATCTGCTGCAAAATTGCGGAAACATTCTGTTCCGCGCCGTTTTTCAAATTGAACGTCTGGCTGAAGGACTGGTAGCCGTTGAGGCTGATCTGGACGGAGCGCGAGCCGGGCTGGACCTGCGCGACGTAGATGCCGTGCGTGTCGGTTGCGCCTTTGGCGACGTTATCGATGGAGACCGTGGCTCCGGGAGTGGACTGGATGGTCAGGTACGCGACCGGCTGCTGCGGCGCGGCGCTTGCGGTTTGCGTGAGCTTGAAGGGAAGGCTCTGCTGCGCGTTGGCGGCGAGGTTTACGGTGACGGAGGGAATTTCGCCGTAGCCCGGCTTGACGAAGCGCACGGAGTGCTTGCCGGGATCGAGCGGCAGCTTCAGGCTGCCATCGCCGAGGGTGAATCCTTTGACCACGCCGTCGACCAGGACCTGCACGTTCTCGGGGCTGCCTTTGTCCACGCTGCCCTGGATGAGGAGGGTGCCCGTAGGCGCCGCGCTCGCGGGTGCTCCGGGAATGGTTTTGTAAACCACCTGGGGCGGCGCATTCTTGGCGCTGTTGTTATGCACCACCAGGGCGACGACGATACCGATCACAGCGAGAACGCCGACGCCGGCAAGCGGAAGCAGTAGCTTGTTGCGCTGCGGAGCCACCTCAGTGGTTGCGCCGGGCGCGCTGACCTGGGGCACAAAACCGGTGGCGCGCTTGGCGGTGGGCTTGGCGGCCTCGGAATTCAGGCGCTTCCAGTCGGCCTGCTGCGAGGCTCCGGCAAACTCGAACCATTCGGCGGAAGACTTGAGCGCTTCCACGGCGGCGGTCGCGTTGTTGTCAAGCAGCGCCGCACGCGCGGCTTCAACGGATTTGGCGACGGCCTGGTTGGCGAGCTGGGCGCGGCGGGACTCGATGCCGGTGACGGCCCTGGCGAGGTCAGGCGTGTCGCCCCAGGCGCGCTGCACCTTTTCGAGCGACGCGATGGCGGCATTGAAGCCGGCGAGATCGGAGGCCTGCGCAGCGGCAGCCAGCGCGCCGGCGGTTGCCTCTTTGCGCGCCTTTTCGCCGCGAATCTCGGCGAGCAGCGCATTTTGCGGCGAGCCGACCACGCTCGATGCGGGCAGCGACTGCAACAGGCTGATGGCCTCTTCGTACTGGCCGCGCTCGCGATGGCGCGCGATCTGGCCCATCAGCGCTTCCGACTTGCGCAGCAGAGCTTCGCGCTGTCCGCGGGCTTCGTCGAGCAGTCGCCCCAGCGTGGGATCGGCGGTTTCGGCGACGACCGGCTCAATGAGCTGGATAGCCTGCTCGAACTGTTCTGAGAGCAGGAGCTCGCGGGCTCGAGTTACGGTGCCCGAGATACGGGTGCGGCGCTGCTGCTGCTGCATTTCGCGCCGGGCGAATTCGAGCAGCTCGCCCACGCCGGCGGCATCGGCAAATTCGAGCTGGTAACTTTCGAGAATCTGGATGGCCTTGTCGAACTGGGTGCGGTCGATGGCCGCCTGCGCCTCGCGCAGATAACGGCCGCGCACCTCTTCGATCTCCTGCGCCTTGAGCCGCTGGCGCAGCGATTCCTCGAGGGCCAGCAGGCGCTCTTCGCCGGGCAGCTCCTCGAGCGCCTTCTGCACGATGAGCAGCGCCTCGCCGGGCGCGTGGAGAAACACCTCCTGCGCTTTGGCCGAGGTGGTGTCGATCAACTGGCGGGTGCGCCAGGCCCGCGTCTGCAGGGCCACGCGCGTCTTGAGCTGCAGCAGCGAGCTCTCGGTGGGCAACTGCTCCACGGCGCGTTCGACCAGCTCGGTGGCGCGATCGTAGTTTTCCGCGGCCAGGCAGTTTTCGATCTCGGCCTGGATCTGCTCGATGAGCTTGCGGCGCCGATCCTGCTCCTGGCCGCTGACCGCGGTCTGGAGCAGAGTCTCCATCTCCGGCAGGGAGGGATCGAGCTTGCCCACCTCGCGCAGAATCTCGATGGCGCCGGTGAAGCGGCGGGAGCCGATCTCCTGCCGCGCCTTGCCCAGCATCTCCTTGATCTGTTCCTTTTGCGCGGCCAGCTTGGCCTGGCGGGAGATTTCGTTGTAGAGCGCGCGGACCTTGGTGTCCTGCTGGTTGAGGTTCAGCGCCTTTTCCGCCACTTTGAGCGCGCCCGTCCAGTCGCCGCGCTCGCGCAGGGAGTCGGCCTGCGTCATCAGCGTGCCGATCTCGTCGTAGCGGCGCTTCTGCTCGCGCACCTCTTCCAGTTTTTTCTTGAGATCGGCGTTCTCCGGATCGAGCTGGACGGCCTGGTCGAGCGAGCCGATGGCTTCGGCGTAGCGTTGCGAGGCGATGGCTTCGTCGGCCTCGGCTGCGAGCTGGCGCACCTGCTCGGCGCGCTGCAGCCGGGCCAGGTTCTGCTGCACGATGCCGAAGAGCTGGCGTGCGCCGGTGTGCTGCGGGTCGATGCGGACGAGCTGCAGCAGGACCTCGCGGGCGCGGCCGAACTGCTGCTCGGCGGTGAGCCGCTCGGCGTCGTTGAAGAGCTCGTCGATTTGGCCTTTCTTGAGCTGCTCGCCGAGACCGTGCAGGTCGGCGGCGAACTCTTCCGCGGTGGCGTAACGCTGATCGGGGTCCTTGGCCAGGGCGCGGTCGATGATGGCGTCAAGCTGCGGCGGGTAGTTGGCGAGGAACGTGTTCAGCGGCGGGTGCGGCTCGTTCACCAGCTTCTGCAGCACGGTCATGTCTTCACCGGTGAAGGGGAGCTGGCCGGCGAGCAGGTAATAAAGCATGATGCCGGTCGAAAAAATGTCGGACCGGCCATCGAAAGGCTTGCCGCGCAGCCGCTCAGGAGCGATGTAGTGGATGGTGCCGATGACGTTGCCGGTGCGCGTCAAGCCGCCTTCGCCGCTGGAGCCCTGCACGCGCGCGATGCCGAAGTCGACCAGCTTGGCCACGCCGTCCTGCTGCACGATCACATTGGCGGGCTTGATGTCGCGGTGAACAACGCCGCGATGATGCGCGTAGCCGAGCGCGGCGCAGACCTGCTCGATGATGCTCAGTTTTTCAATGATGGAGATGTGGCGGCCGGAGGAGATGAGCTTGTCGAGCGGGTCGCCGCTGACGTACTCCATCACGATGAAGGGCACGCCCTCTTCGTCGCCGAGGTCGTAGACGATGACGATGTTGGGATGCTGGAGGATGCCGGCCTGGGCTTCGCGATAGAAGCGCTCCAGCATCTCCGGCTGGCCGGAGAAGTTTTCCGTCAGGGTCTTGATGGCCACCTGGCGGCCGATGCGCTTGTCTTCGGCGCGATAGACCACTCCCATGCCGCCGCGGCCGAGGATGCCGGTGATCTCGTATTTGCCGATCTTCTTTTTTTCTATCGTTTCCACGTTTTTACCAAAGCCGCGGAGGAAGACAAAGGCGAGCCGAGGCCGGCACGCAGGCGGTCTCCGAGCCGGTCGACGGGCTCAGGGAAAACAGACTGGATTCTCGATTGCCAGCACGATCACGGTAGCATGTTTGCGGTCTGCCAGCCAATACACTTTGGGGTACACTGGCGGGTGCCGGGCGATTTCCGCCGCGCTGTGAAGTGCCGTTCTATGAGGGAGATCAGACCTGCATCGTTCTGGGGCATCCAGCCAAGAAGGGCGCGGCCGAGCGCGCCGCTGCGCGGTACAATCGGGGAACCGCGGACGCGGGCTCCGTCCTCGTCTTGTGGGTTGGAGGGTTATGCCCGATGCATCGGCGGACACGCCCGCGTCGATGGCGAAAGCCGGCTTTTCTCTTCCCGTGAAAGGCACAGTCCTGCGCGGGACGGTGCAGGTGCCGGCGGGAAAGACGACGCTGACCGCGCTCCTGCCTGTGATCCAGGGGATCGAGAACGTGATCGTCGGCGCGGTGGCGAACCAGGCGCAGGCTGCCGGCAAGCCGATCAGTTGCAAAGCCGGATGCGGCGCGTGCTGCCGGCAGATGGTGCCGCTCAATGTTTTCGAAGCCGAGGCTCTCACCGATTGGCTGCAATCGCAGCCGGCGGAACGTCAGGCGGAGCTTGCAGGAAGGTTTCACCGCGCGCTCTGCGCGTTGCGCGATGCGGGAGTGATCGACAGGATCCTCGAAAGCGAATCGGTGGCCGAGGATGAACCGATGACGCAACTGGCGATCGACTACTTTCACGCGGGCGTGGCCTGCCCGTTCCTGGAAAACGAGAGTTGCAGCATCTATCCGGTTCGGCCGCTCGCCTGCCGCGAATATCTGGTGATGTCGCCGCCGGAGCTATGCAAGGATCCGGCGGCCAACGAAGTGACCGGCGTGCGGCTCCCCGTAAAACTTTCAAGGGCGCTGCACCATTTCGGGCGGACGGTCACTCTCGATCCGCGGGGATGGATTCCGCTGATATTTTTGATGGCCTGGGCAAAGGGAGGCGCGCGGCCGGGCGAACACGTGACGGGATCCGGAGAAGAATTATTGCAGAGGTTTCTGGACAAGGCAGCCGAGCTGGGAAAAGACCAGGAGAACTGACGAGCGACTACCAGGAGGAAGCAGGGACTGCCTTTACAGGCTGGCGGTGATTCTGGCAACCTTACAGCAATTCCTGAGTTACTGTGCCCTTGGGGTATGGGTCAGGCCGCCGCTCCCTGATGGGCGCATCGACCCGGACTCAACGGTCTTGAGAATGCAGCCGCTCAGGGATGGGATAGAGCGGTTTTCTTTCGATTCGAATTCTTGATCTCAGCACGAGCGTGTTTCTCCTCGAAAGAAAAAGCGTTGGACAGGCTTGAATTCAACGTATAGTAGCTCCAACATTGCGGACGGCAGCGCGATTTGTCCTTTGACGTGCAACCTTGAGGGAAGCGAATGGGCCCGCAGCGCCGGCGAAGGAAGAAACTCCAGCCATGGATAGCGGAACGGAACTCAAGATCGAAATCGCCGCGCTGACCGACGTGGGTTGCGTGCGGACGAACAACGAAGACGGCTTCGGATACGATCTTGCAACCCGGGTTTTTGTGGTCTGCGACGGCATGGGCGGCATGGCTGCCGGCGAGGTGGCCAGCGCTACGGCCGTCAAGGAGTTGGTAGAGAACTTTTCGCAGGATGCGGGCAGCGGCGCGACCACGGAGGACCGGCTCTTCAGGGCGATCCTCTCCGCCAACCAGCAGGTTTACCGGCTTGCGCAGAGCAACGAAGAATTGCGCGGCATGGGCACCACGCTGGTGGCGGCGTGCATTGACGGCCGGCGGCTGCTGATCGGCAACGTGGGCGACAGCCGCGCGTATTTTCTGCGCGGCGGCGTGTGCGCGCAGATTACCAACGACCACTCCTTCCTTGCCGAGCAGGTGCGCAAAGGGGCGATGAACCCCGAGGAGGCGAAGGCCTCGCCGCTGCAGTCGGTGATTACGCGCGCCGTGGGCACCACGGAGACGGTCGAGCCGGACATCTTTACCGGCGATCTGGAAGCCGGGGATATCGTGCTGCTCACCACGGACGGGCTTACGCGCTACGCGGACGCGAAGACGATCGCCATGCTGATCTTCTCCTCGACCAGCCTGACGGAAGCTTGCCAGGCGCTGATCGGCAGGGCCAAGAGTCTTGGCGCCGTGGACAATGTCACCTGCCTGCTGCTGCAGTTCCTGCCCATTGAAGAAGAACGGCGTAGCGAGGCGCCCGCGCAGGAGGCTCCGGCGGCCGCGGCGCCAGCAGAGGAGCCGATTGCCGCGGAGCCGGAGGCTGCAGCCGTTGCGGTTGCGGCAACACGCGCAGAAGAGCCGGAGGCGGAGGAGAATCCGGCGAAAGAGCTCGAGGCGGCGGCGTCGGCGGACGCTGTCGAAAAGGCTTTCGCGCAGGTGCTGGCGGAAGAGTCGGACGGGTCGAAAGGGCCGGCAGAGGAAGGCGCGCCGCAGGAAGAGTGACGCGGATTGCGCGCTCCCCTGTTTCAAATTTCCGGGAACACCCCCATTCTCGACAACGAAAATGCATGATGCATCCGCTGAGGAATGCGGAAGCGAGCTGGCCCTGGCCTTTGAGTCGACGATGGGGGGTGAAGAAAGCCGATGCGGCCCGGAGTCTTGCCGATTCAACAGCAGATCCTGGTGGACCTGATTGCGCCGCCGCTCGGCGCACTTGTGTGGCGATTCATGGCCCGCGGATGGGCGGGAGCGCGGATCGAAGATACGAGCGAGGAGACGCGGCGCAGAAAATCGAACGAGTTCTGGGTTGTGCTGATTCTGGGTTATCTTCTGATGTTCGGCATTTCGCTCTACATGTGGTTTGCGTAAAGGGGGCGCCCGCGCAGCGCTGAATCAGGTCCAGAGCGCGGCGCTCAGCGCGCGACCGCTCTTAATGCGCGACCGTCGATACGCAGCGTAAGCCGCTCAGGCCTCCGGGCACCATCAGGCTGGCATTGGGGCCGGAGAGCTCAATGTGCACCACGAGCGGATTGCCGCCGACCATGATGGGCGTATTCGCGATCTCGAGGGGATAATCGAGCCGATCGGTCGCGCCGCCGGCCACGAGCTTGCCTTTCGCCAGAAGATGGAAGACCGCCCACGGGCCGGAGAACTGCAGCGGCAGGCTGTTCGAGCCGTAGTTTGCGGTGAGCTCGGCGCTGCGGCTGGTGGAGGGCGACCAGGTGAACTGCCGCGACACGTCGGAGCCGGAGACGCTTTGCATGTCAACCTGGAAAGTGACGCTCTGAATGCCCGCGGAGTGGATGATGTGCACGGTGAAGGGCAGTCCCTGCGAGCCCGAACCGTAGAGTCCATTCGAGAGCTGGGCCACCTTGTTGAAGAAGCGCAGGAAGTCGGGGCTTACTTTGACCGGCGCGTTGGGCGCGGCGACGTAGATCGTGCCCTGCTGGATGATCAACTGCTTGAGCGAGGCATCGTAAAACTGCCAGAGCGCGCCGGAGCCGGGCTGGAGCAGTGTGGTGAGGTCGGAGGGGTTGGCTTCAACGGTCGCGTTGGGATTGAAGGGGAATTTGCCGGTGAGCTGGTTGAAGGCGGAGCAGAAGCCGGCGCCGCCGCCATTGGCCTGGGCCGCTCCGCGGCCGCGCACCACGGCGTCGACGGAGTTGATGGGATCCTGCAGGAGTTGAAGAACGGTCTGGTCCACGTGCGCCTGCGGATCGAGATTGAAGGCCTGCGCAGTTTGCGTGGCCGCGGTGTGCGCCTGCGTAGACGCCTGCACGATGGGCGCGACCACGCTCGGGTCGCTGGGATTGCCCGAAGGCGGCGCCTGCGCCACCTGCGCCACGGCAGCCTGCAGACCGATGAGCCCGTTCATATAAGTCTGGTTGCCCTGGCCGACAAATTTATCCGGATTGCCGGGCGCGACCAGCGCCTGCGCGGGCTGAAACTCCTTGGCGATGTCGGGACTGGCGGCTGCCGTGTTGTCGGAGACGGTGAAGAAGAGCGCGAGCAGGGGTGAGTTGGGATTGGAGAGCAACTGCAGTTTCGCGGAGGCGTCATTGAGGCTGGAGTAACGAACGATCTGCGCGGAGTGGAGGAAGGTGCGCCATTCGTTGGCGAAATCAGCACTGTAAAGTGTGTTGAGTTGCTGGGTCAGCGCGGCGCGGTCGAGCGACGACGCTGGCGCCTGATTGCCCAGCACCCAGATTTCGCCGCTGAAGTAGCGGTCGGGATGGGCGATGGCGTCCTGCATGAAGGTGTAGCCGGTTTTCGTGAATGCGCCCTGAACGATGTGCGCATCGACCACCGTCGCCGAGGAGCCGGGATAATTTTGATTGAAATTGACTGCCGGCGACTGCTTGTCGGCTGCGGCCAGCATGGCCTGATAAATGCGCTGATAGCCGCCGAAGCCGGCAAGATAAGTGCGCGCGCGGTTCACGGCCAGCGTGTCCGGCGAAAGCGGCAACGGGTCGGCTTTGGGCAGCTCTGCGGCATAAAACGCAAACTGGCGCGCGGCCAGATCGCGCTGCTCGCCGGTGTCGGGAACGCGGCCGTTTTCCCAGTACTGGAGCAGGACCGGCGGAAGAAAATCGACCGTGCTCTTTTCGGGATTCGAAGTGGTGATGAGATAGGCCTTGAGGGGGTTGTAGGTGGCCAGGTAATCGGCGCCCTGCGCGGGAGCCTGCGGCAGCGCATTGAAAGAGGCCGTTAGATTGGCCTGGGTCAGGGCGAGCATCAGGCTGTCGAAGCGGTCGAAGTAGATGCGCCGCGCGGCTTCAAGCACGCTGTTGCCGTGATAGAGGCCGAAGCGGTAGAAGAGCGGGATCCCGTTCTGTTGAAAGTCTTCGAGCTGGGCGATGGCGGCGCGCAGCTTGTCGAGCTGCGCAAGCTGGTCAGTCGAGGCGAGCGTAGTCAGCGGCGCGGGCATGGGCGGCAGCTCCCTGGCCGCGGAGACGATCTCGCTCTCGAGATGCCCGTTGTGGATCCAAGACGCGGTGAGACCGAGAAGATAAAAGAAGAGCAGGACCGAGACCGCGGCGAAGACGACGCGGCGGAAAAGATGGGTGCGGCGGCTGCTGCTGGTTCCGGCGAGGGCGCTGCGATCGCCGAGGATCTGGTCGGGAAACAGGCGCGCGAGGAAGCACCACTGCGCCTGCTTGCGCTGCACTGTCTGCGGGGTCTGCACCTGCTGCGCGGCCTGCATATCCTGCACGGTGAACATGCGCGTGGCGCCGGAGCCGGCCGCCTGCTGCTGGGGCTGCGCGGCAGCCGCGGCCACGAGGGTTTCCACAATGGTGGCGCGCACGCCGACGGCATAGAAGCCGCGCAGATAGGGATTGGCGTTCAAGTGACTGGGGCGCGCGACTTCAACCAGATACGACGCAAGATTGTTGCGCAGCTTGCGCAGCTCGCGGGGAAACTCATACACGGGATCGATGTTGCGCGCGTCGGTCTCGCGCGTGAGCAGGCTGGAGCGGAACTCGGCCAGGGAAAAAAAGACCCGGTCGAGCGAGGCGACCACTTCGGTTGTCGCCTTTTCGGCGTAGAGGCCGCTCGAAACGGTCTGCCGCGGGAAGGCCACACCGAGCGGCTGCGAGGCCTCGTCGTTGCCCAGGTTGCGCACATACTCGGTGAAGTAAGGAATGCGATCGAGCTTGGTGAGGATCACGTAGACCGGCACTTCGGTGCCGAGCTGCTGGGCGAGAGCGCGCAGCATCTGGTTGGTGGAGCGCGCGGAGGCAAGCGCCGCGTCGGCGGCTGAGGTTCCGAGGAATAATTCGCTGCTGACGCAGACGACGGCGGCCCGGACAGGCATCTCTTTTCCGATGGCGGAGCGCATGGCCTTGGGACGCGTCTTGCGCACCAGCTTGGTCCACAAGGGCAGCGCCTGGCGCACGGCCCCGCCGGTCTCCACAAAGGCGGAAGACTGCGCGAACCAGAAGTTGGCGACGGGTGTCTGGATGATGTCCTGCTCGCGATAGACCTGGCCGGCGAGCAACTCGGGATCGAAACCGGACTTGATTACCGAAGTGGTTTTGGCGGAATTCGTGTCGCCCAGGATGTAAAGCAGGGGCAGGGAATCAAGGGACCTGGGGCCGGTGCGCTGCGCATTGGCGAGCCGGCTGGCGGCTTCGCGGAGCAAAAGATCGAGGTCGGCGCCGCCCGGCATGTTTTTGGTCGCAGCGTCACGGTGCTTTTCGCGGAAGTGGAAGAACAGAACGATGGCGGCGGCGATGGCGCCGAGAGCGATGAGCAGGATGCGCAAAACCAGCAACGATGTGCCGGCGAGGCCGAGCAGCGGGCCGACAACCCAGGCGAGCACGATGGAGAGAATCAGGATGACAACCGAAACCAGAATCGGCAGCACAGCAAGCTCCTATCGCGAAGAGATGCCGGCGTTTTCAATCTGCGTGACGCCGGAACCAAGAAGGACTTCATATCCGGAAAAGGCAACCACAACGAGTCCGGCGAGGACGCAAGTGGTGATGAGGAGGGCCCGCGTCCAGGGATCCTGGCGGCGCGGAGGCGGAACGGCGGGCGCCTCGATCTGCGGCGCGAGACGCGCGGGCCCGCGGACGCGCTCGATCTTGGCCAGCGCCTGGCGCAGAAGCTGGTGCAGCTCGCCGCTGTCGCCGAGAGCATAACGGCCGCGATAGCCCATCTCGAGGCAGAGGCAATGCAGCTCGAGCGCGTCGGCCGCTTCGGCCGAGTCCTGCTGGCCGAGAAGAGCGCGCAGATTGGTAAAAAAAGTTTCGCCGGCAAGATGGCCGCCGAAGAGCTCTTCCTGCAGCGGACGCCGGGCCCAGTCGGCGAAGACCGGGCTTTGCAGGTTGAGCACGCTCTCATCGAGAAAGGCGACGGCGGCGAAGACGCCCATCTGGACCGTGTCACTGCTGTAGCCGAGAGAGCGGCCCTCCTGCATGGCCGACTGCAGCGAGCGGCGCATCTGCGCGCGGAAGCCTTCGGAGTCCTGCACCTGCTGGCGCTGGAAGCGGACGCGCACGATGGCCGTGAGCGCCTCCTGGAAACAGAGAGCAAGACTGTTCACGCGGGCGGTGCTCATCAGGTGGTCTCCACGATGACGGTGAGTTCAAACTCAGGCTTCGCGATTTCGCCGGGGACGTAGATGCCCACCTGGCGGGTCTGGAGGATGTGCTCCCAGCAGGGGCCGGAGGTGTCGATGGAGAAGTACTGCATGTCGGCTTCAGCGCGGATGGCGGCGGGAGGAACGGGAAGATGGGTGAGAGTCATGCCGGGCAGGGCGCGCTTCACCAGCTCGGGAACGAATTTTGACGAGCACACTTTGACCAGCCGCGGCGCCTGGCGAAGAAGATCGGACTCGCCCATGGAGGAGCGGATGCCCAGTACCCAGCGCGAGCGGCGCAGGCAGCGCTCGTCGCGGACATCGGCGGCGTGCATGTATGGCTCGGTGGGATGAAAGTCGAGAGTGATGGTGTTCGAGGGAACAATGATCTCGAGATGCTTGCGAATGTGTGCGTCGAGCGCGCGGAAGGCCGGTCCGGGATCGCGGTGATCGTAGGCGGGAAGATTGCGCGGATCGGAGTCGACCGAAAAGGTGCACAAGGCTCCGGCCAGGCGCGCGAGCTCGACGAAGACTTCTTCAGGATGAGCGTGGCGCGTGGAGGTGAGGTGGGCGAGCGGCGGAATGGCGCTTTGCAGCGCGTGCAGGAACCAGTAGTTGGCCACGTCGAGCGCGCCGGTGCCGGCTTCGAAGCGGCCGTGGCGGCGCGCGCCGCGCGAGACGGTGGTGCTCTTCTCGCCGATCGCGTCGAGGAGGCGCTTCACCAGCAGCATGAGCGGCTCGCTAGCGCTGAGGCGCAGGCAGGGAGCCATGAAATCCTCATCGCAGATCAGGTGGCCGCGTCCATCGCGCAGCACGCGCGCGATGGGAATCGAGAGCATCTCCGGCGTGAGCTCGGCATCCGTGGAAAGACGGATGTTCTTCTGGCCGAGATCGATCTCGCGCTCATCCATGCCGTTGGTCTCATCGCGCAGCATGCGCTGCATGCGCGAAAAGCGGCTGCCGTTGGGCGAGGCGGAGAGAGCGCAATCGAAGCCGTTGTCGCGGCGCCCGGGAACGGTGAGGTAGAGCGGAAGGGAGGCGTCTGTGGAAGGGAAAACTTCAAGGAGATTGCGCGGCAGGGGCGAGGGATCGGAGTTGGGCAGCTCGAAGGCGAGGCCGTCAGGAAAAATTCCCGACGCATGAAGCAGTACCGCAGTACCGTTACGCATGGCCTTCTGATCGAGCTCGGCGTGGAGCAGTCCCCAGGGCTCCCGCCACAAGCTGGCCGCGAGGAACGCCATGGAATCTTCAAAGTAACGGCTCTGCGTTTGGAAGTGGTGAGGACTCAGGTACATTCCCTCGGACCAAACCACCCGTGAGAGGAATTTCATAGCGATTTCATAGCAACCAAACCGTTTGGCAAACGGCGCTGTTGAGCAGTGTTGACCGAGGCGCACACGCGAAGGGCTTCAGCGCTGCGCGTCCAGTGAGCCCTGACCTCGCTGACCTCGAGTGTGCTTGCATCGTAGGCTGCCGGCCCTTTACTGTCAAGCCAAGGCGATGTAGTCTTGGATTCCGGAACAACCTAATATTTTCGCGCAGATAGGGACACCCATGAACGCGTTCAGGGATCGTTTCGGCAAGCCGCAATCTCCCCAATCGGACGAGCCCGGCGGAGGGTCGCCCCCAGGCGCAGCCTCGAGCGCAACGGGGATCTTCGGCACGGTTCCGAACGCTTCTTCGCGCGACGAAGAAGACCTGCTTGCAGCGCTGGGCAAAAATCCCGAAGCAGCTCCCGCGCCTGTTTCTGTTCCGAGCGCCGCTCCGGCCGCGCCTCCACCGCCTTCGCTGTTCTCTGCGGATCCGGTTCCGTTCCCGCAGGCTGCTCCTGCTGCGCCCGCCTCTGCGCCTCCGCCGGCGCCCTCGCCCGCTGCATCCACGCCGGGCTCAGGGCCGGGCTCGGGGCCGGGCGAGTTTACGCGCATGCTGCAGGCGCTCAAGACGCCAGAATCGGCAGATGCGCCGCCGCGGCCATCGGAAGAGCTGGCGAAGGTGTTCAGCGCGGTGCCCATGGAGAAGATCGCTGCCTCCGGTCACACGCCGCCGGCTTTTCCCGCGGTTGCGGCGGAGAAACGTCCCGAGCCGATTCCCTTTGCAGCGCCGCCTGCGCCCGCGCCTTCCCCTGTGCCTCCAGCCGCAGGAGCGGCAGGGAGCGAGCCGGGCAGCTTTACGGCGATGTTCCGGTCGATGAATTCACCCCTGGCGGGGAATGCGCCGCCGGCCGCTCAACCGCCCTTCGCAGGCCCGAGCGCGGCTGCGCCCAACGTGCCGACGCCCAGCGCAGCCGCGCCGAGCGCATCGCCAGCGCCGAGCGCGAGCACGCCGGCTGCTTCATCGCACGGCTCGGGAGCGAGCGCGGCTCCGGGCGAGTTCACGCGCATCTTCAGCTCCGCGAGTGCGAAGCCCGGCGCGCACGAGCCTGCGCCGTGGACTCCGGCGCCTGCTCCTTCCGCAGCTCCGGCTGCGCCGTCGTCAGGTCCGGGCGAGTTCACCAAGATGTTTCAGGGATTGCAAGGCGGGAGTGCGCCCGCGGCGCCGGCTCCGC
Organism: Acidobacteriaceae bacterium; assembly: GCA_030040425.1. Taxonomy (GTDB): domain Bacteria; phylum Acidobacteriota; class Terriglobia; order Terriglobales; family Acidobacteriaceae; genus Telmatobacter. The sequence goes on from JASHTS010000085.1 coordinate 23,174, forward strand.
CTCCCTTTGCGCCTCCGGCGCCGCTCGATCCTGCGCGCAGCGCGAGTCCGGGCGCGTTTACGCAGATGTTTTCCACGCCCAGCGCGCCGGCTGCGCCGCCACCGTTCGAGCCGCTCAAGCCGCTTGCGCCGGAGCCGGCGGCGAACAGTTTTCCGTTTCCCGCTCCTGCGGCGAGCTCTTCGCCTCCGGCGCAGGGTGGTTTTACGCAACTGCTGCAGGCTCTGAATCAGGAGCCGGCCAAAGCGCCGGAGCCGATTCTTGCGCCGCCGCCGCTGCCGCCGGCGCAGGCGCCCGCAGCGGGAGGGTTCACGCAGCTTCTGCGCACGCTTTCGGAGCAGCCGGCGCCCGCAGCGGCTCCCCTTCCCGCAGCACCCATTCCCGTGGCACCCGTTCCCGTGGCCCCGGCGCCGAGTTTCGCACCGGCCGCGGCAGCGCCTCCGCCACCGGCCTTCGCGCCAACCTTCCCGCCACCCACGGCCGGCGCGCCTGCCGTGCTTCCGCCGGCGCCGGCCCCTCCGCCGATGGCAGGCCCGGGCGAATTTACGCGCGTGATTTCGGGATCGGCATTGCGCGATCTCGAAGCCGCGCAGGCCTCGGCTGCGCCGCCTGCGGCAGCCGCTGCTCCCGCGGCGCGCCCTGCCTGGACTCCGCCGCCGTTGCAACCGCCGGCCATGCCGCAGATGCCAGCCATGCCGCAGATGCCGCGTCCGCCTGCACAGGCCGCTCCGCCTGCGCCCATGCCGCAATTTCAGGCGCCGGCATTCCAGTTTCAGCCGCCGGCCGCGCCGCCTCCTCCAGCCGCACCCGCGCCCGCGGGCATGCCCAAGTACATGGTCGCCCTGTTCGGGATCATGGGATTCCTGGTGATCGCGCTGCTGATCATCCTGATCTTCGTGCTGGTGCACCACAAGTAAATGGCGGCAGGGGAACGTTTGGCTGGTATATACTAGCTGGACTCTTCGCTTCCCACCGGCCCCTCGCGTGAGACTGGCTGGCCCCGCGAGTTGAGTCCGCGGCGGCTGCCGGTATCCAAAGTGCAAAATTCTACGGAAGATCTCCTGAGAAGCAAAAGCAGATTCTTCGCTCACCACCCCCAAGCCGGAGAGTTCGCTTGGGGTCCCGTTCGCTCAGAATGACACCTCCATTGCGGGGCGAACTTTAGATTCAGGCCGCTAATCGGGGTTGGCGAAGAGAAAGATGAGCTCCATCTCAGGGTTGGGAATCTCCCGGGGCGCGTAGACGGCGAAGTTGCGCGAGCGCACCACCGATTCCCAGACCGGGCCGGTCTTGTCGAGGCTGAAGTACTGGTAGCGCAGCTTTACGGGAATGGCGCGCGGAGGCACGGGCACGTGCGTGAGCTTGACCCCGGGCAGCGCCTGGCGGATGAGCTGCTCGATGTGTGTGGCCGAACAGACCTTCGTCAGATTGGGTGTGCGCGCAATGAGGTCGGCTTCCTTGAGATCGGACGAGATGGCGAGGTACGGGCGCGAGTTCTCGAAGTAGCTGTCCTTGTCGATGGCGGTGGCGTAGATGGAGTCGCGCAGCGGCTTGAGCGGCAGGGCGACAAAGTTGCTGGGGACGACGGTTTCCAGCAGCTCGGCGATGGCGGCATCGAGAGCCAGGAAGCAGGGGCCCGGTTTTTCGTGTTCGTACTTGGGCAGGTCGCGCAATTCGAACTTGGGCGAAAAGGTAGTCAAGGCGCCGGCCAGCGAGAGCATGTGCAGAAACAGCGCCTCGGGATGGACGTGGGGCGCGTCGAACATGTGGCGCGCCACCGGCAGGTGGACATTGATGGTGTAGAGCAGCCAGAAATTGGCGATATCGGAGGCGCTGAAGTCGGCCAGGGACTGGTTGCGCTGGCGGCGCGTGCCGGCGAGCTGGCTGCTGCGCGAGACCAGGGTTTCAATCTGGCCGCGGAGAATCCCGGTGAGAAGCTCGTTCCCCTTGATGTTGAGCAGGGGTGGTGCAAATTTGGGATCGAAATGGTAGCCGCCGGCCTCGGTTTTCTCAATCTGGGCAAGAGGCAGCAGGACCGCGCCTTCGAGGTTTTCGTTTTCGGCCAGAATCTGCAGGTTCTTGCGCGCCAGAGATACCGGTTTCTCCACGCCTGAGCTGTTTTCGTCGCGCAGCATCTGCAACTCGGAGTAGAAGCGCGTGCTCGCTCCCCCGCGCTGCAGGGCGACGTTGGTGCCGCCGGGGCGGTCCTGGGGCACGGAGAGATAGAACACGCAGGAGCTCCGGCCGTCGGAGAAACACTCGTCGAGCGTGCGCAAGGCGGGCGGCGCGTCGGAAGCGGGAACGTCGAGCATGAGGCCGTCAGGGAAGATGCCGGAAGCTTCGGTAACGCTGAGCCTGCCCTGGCTCAGGCCGGCGGCGTCGATCTGCAACGAGGCAAAGCCCCAGTTGCGGTAAGAAAGGGCGCCCGAAAGAAAGCGGAGGGTGTCCTCGAAAAAGCGGTCCTGGGCCTGCAAATGCTGGGGAGACAGGAAGACGCCCTTCGACCAAACTACCGGCTGCAACTGCCTCATGTCCGCATCTCCCGCCCGGGAAAAGAGTATACACTCCCGCGTAGTTTGAAATGGCGATGAAACGATTCGCGGGTAATGAACACTACCCTCGCGGGCAGCTTTTTGACTTGACACGGGTACGGTCTCATTCAATAATCAACTCGCTCCCGATTCGGACGCATGGACCTCCCTGACATTTGCATAAGTTCTTGCGTTCATTGCGAACAACGGATTCTGTAGGAAGAGGCCCCGGTGCGGAATTCGCATTAGGACGAACGGGCAGCCGAAGAGGGAAGCACTGCCGCGCGATTGGTGCGCGCATGGGCCCCGAGGGGATTAGATATGGCCAAGGAAAGCACTCAGCACAAACTTGATCGCGTCCGTTCACCGCGCGTGCACATCACCTATGACGTCGAGATCGGCGACGCTATCGAGATGAAGGAACTCCCCTTTGTGATGGGCGTTCTGGGAGATCTGACAGGACAGCCGGAGCAGCCGCTCGCAGCCCTGAAAGATCGGAAATTCGTAGAGATCAATCCCGACAACTTCGACACCGTGCTCAAGGGCATGCAGCCGCACCTGGCCTACTCGGTTGCCAACAAGCTGAGCGACGATCCCAATGCCGGCCAGATCAGCGTCAATTTGAAGTTCGAGAGCCTCGACGATTTCGCGCCGGAGAACGTGGCCAAGCAGGTGGGTCCGCTCAAGGAGCTGCTCGATCTGCGCACGCGGCTTTCCGACCTGCGCGGCAGCCTGCAGGGCAACGACAAACTGGACGAAGCCCTGTTTGAGGCGGTTTCCAACACGGAGACCCGTGAAAAACTCAAGGCGGAATTGGGCAAGGGCGGAGGTGCGGAATGAGCCCGAAAGAAGCAGCGGCGGCAGCCAGCGCAGCGACAACCACCCAGGAAGAACAGGGACTTCTCGAACAGATCGTGGCGCAGGGCCGCTTCAACCGCGACGCGGCATCGCTCGAGCGCGGCCGCGACATGGTGAAGGAGTTCGTCAGCCAGGTGCTCGAGGGGCACATGACCCTCACGCGCGACGCGGAGGCCTCCATCCAGGCGCGCATCGCGCAGATCGACCGGCTGATATCCCTGCAGTTGAACGAAGTGCTGCACTATCCGGCGTTCCAGAAGCTGGAAGGCACCTGGCGCGGCATCAAGTACCTGATCGACCAGTCGGAAACCAGCGAAATGCTCAAGATCAAGGTACTGAACGCCAGCAAGCGCGAAGTATTGCGCGACCTGCAGCGGGCGCCCGAGTTCGACCAGAGTGCGCTGTTCAAGAAGGTCTATGAAGAAGAGTTCGGCGTATTCGGCGGAGCTCCGTTCGCGGCGCTGGTGGGCGACTACGAGTTCGGCCGCGGACCGGAGGACATCGAGTGCCTGGAGCGCATCTCCCAGGTTGCCTCCGCGGCGCATGCGCCGTTCCTCTCGGCGGCGAACTCGGAGCTCCTCAATCTTTCAAGCTACACGCAACTGGGCGCTCCGCGCGACATCGGCAAGATCTTCGACTCGACCGAGTACGCCAAGTGGAAGAGCTTCCGGCAGTCGGACGACTCTCGCTATGTGGCCCTGACCCTGCCGCACATTCTCATGCGCCTGCCCTACGGCAAAGACACGAAGCAGGTCGAAGAGTTCGACTACGAAGAAGCGGTTGACGGCAGCGATCACTCGAAGTACCTGTGGGGCAACGCGGCCTACGGGCTGGCGGCCCGGCTCACTAATTCGTTCGCCAAGTACGGATGGTGCGCCTCCATCCGCGGCGTAGAGGGCGGCGGGCT
>JASHTS010000086.1 GCA_030040425.1 Acidobacteriaceae bacterium
TCGCCAACAACCTGGTCAACAACCTGCCGCTCGGATTGATCGCCGGCGAAGCGCTCAAAAGCGCGCATGCCACGCGGCTGATGTCTTCAGCCGTGCTGATCGGCGTGGATCTGGGACCCAATCTCTCCGTCAGCGGTTCATTGGCTACCATTCTCTGGCTGATTGCGCTGAGAAGAGAAAAACTCCACGTGAGCTACAGGAGCTTTCTGAAAGTCGGCGCGCTGGCCATGCCTGCCGCGCTGGCTGCTTCGTTGCTGGGCGCAGTGGCGATGCAAGCGCTGGGTCGATGAAGACGAATCCCTCCCCCAGAGCGAGGCTCTCGTCCATTCCGCCGCACCTCAGCTTCAGTAACACGAATCCAGACATCGTGTTATCCTTGAGCTTCCCCGTGGAAATCGTCATTTCAAGGAGCGGCCATGGGCGTCCTCAGCAGAATCGGCATTGCACTCGATTCTGATCTTCTCGAGCGCTTCGACAATTTCATTTCCCGCCTGGGCTACACCAACCGGTCTGAAGCTGTTCGAGATCTGATCCGCGATCGGCTGGTTGCCGAGCAGACGGCAAGCCCGAGTGCCACGGTGGTTGGAACTGTCACCCTCATTTACGACCATCACTCTCATGGCGTGACGGAGAAGCTGACAGAACTTCAACATGCCCATTATGAGCTGGTGGTGTCCACCAGTCATGCCCATCTGGACCGTGATTCGTGTCTCGAAGTGCTGATTGTCCGCGGGAAATCCAAACAGGTCGAGGAGTTCGCCGGCCGCGTGATTGGAATGAAGGGCGTGCAGCACGGCCGTCTGGTGATGACGGTTGCCAGGCCCGCATCGGGAAATCCTTACCACGGAAACGGGAACTCTCACACGCACAAACTTATTCGCAAACATTGATGCCTGTAATCGATTCGGGAAGGGGCGCATTCGTGAAGATTGGTAGCACGAAATTACAACTCGTAATACCGTTTGTTTCGCTTTGCTTAGTCAACACAGCCAATGTCGAAGCGATGGCAGCTTCAGCCAAGACGCCGCCCGTGAACGCGGCAGCGCAGGAGGCGGCGCCGGCCCCCGCCAATAACCGGGCTTATCCTCCCCGGCTTGCGGGAACGGTCGTTGACGCATCCGGCGCGGTGGTTTCGGGAGCGGCAATGCAGGTCCAGAGCACGAGCGGTGTTGTACTCAGAACGACGCATACGGACGGCGCCGGCGCTTTTGCTTTCTCGGGACTCGCTGCAGGGAGTTATCGACTCGTCGTATCAAAGCCCGATTTTGAGACCAAGGTGATTCCCCTGACCATCGCGCAGAATGGGACGCTCCGTCCGCTGCTCATCTCGCTGGCCGTGAGCGCGGTAAATGCCACCATCAGCGTGCGGGGCCGCGCGGATGATCTGATCGGAATTGCCAGTTCCGCCGGCCAGGTGACGGTGGGCGCAGAGGAACTAAGGAATCGTCCGCTGCTTCGCTCGGGAGAGATTCTGGAGGCGCTGCCCGGGCTGATCATCACGCAGCACGCCGGCGGCGGCAAAGCCAATCAGTATTTCATGCGCGGCTTCAACCTCGACCACGGCACGGACTTCGCCATCTTCCTTGACGGCATGCCGCTGAACCTGCCGTCGCATGCGCACGGCGAAGGCTACTCGGACATGAACACCGTGATCCCGGAGTTTGTGGAGCGGATAGACGCCGAAAAAGGTCCTTATTACGCCGATGTCGGCGACTATGGCTCAGCGGGAAACGCCGACGTGATCTTTTACAAGACGCTGCCACGGGATTTCCTCCAGGTCGACGGCGGCATGTACCAGTTTGCGCGGTTCGTTTTTGGCGTTTCGCGACCGCTCGGCAGAGGCGACTTGCTCTACGGCGGAGAAGCATATCACGATGGCGGCCCATGGGTGCATCCGGACAATTACTACAAATTCAATGGCCTCCTGACCTATAGCCAGGGCGGGGACGAGAGCGGCTTCGGCATCACGGCCCGCAGTTACGCGGGAACCCGATGGAACTCGAGCGATCAACTCCCCTATACAGCCATACCCATCGTCGGCTTCTTTGGATCCCTCAGCCCCAGTGACGGCGGCCATTCCCACCGTTACAGCCTGCAGGGCGAGTGGCATCGCGAGAGGTCAGGTTCCCAGACGAAGATCATGGCATACGGGTTCTACTACGATCTCAACCTGTTTTCCGATTTCACCTACTATCTGGTCGATCCGTATAGAGGCGACCAGTTCGAACAGCAGGACAGGCGCTGGGTGGCCGGGTTCGACATGCGGCACACAATCACGAGCGAGTGGTACGGCCGCGAGGTGGAAACCACGTTCGGCATGCAACTCCGCAACGACTGGATCCACAACGGACTTTTCCGGACGGAAGATCGCGCTCGCACCAGCAAGACCAACTACACGGCTAACTACCAGGGCGACTGCGACGCCAGCGGGGACTGCTCCACCCTTGATCAGGTCGCGGTATTGCCTGCGGCCACGGATCTGAACAAGTTTACGGAGACGATCGGAAGTCCCTGGGTGTCAAGCAACATCCAGTGGGCAGAAAGATTCCGCTCCGTGCTGGCCGTGCGCGGCGACTACGGCAAAGGAATTATCACCAGCTTTACCAACCCCACCGGCCCCGGTTACCCCTTCGATCCCTATCTTGCGAGTTTCAATCCCAACACTCACCAATCGATCGCCAAGTTCTTGCCCAGCCCCAAGGCGAGTTTGATCTTCGGTCCGTGGTGCAATACGGAATTCTATCTACAGGGCGGATTCAGTTATCACACCAACGACGTACGTGGCTCAACGCAATCGTATGAACCGGTATCGCCGGACTATCCCTACTACAACACGCCGAACCCCATCCGAATCCCCTTCCTGGTGCAAACCAAAGGCGGGGAGGTCGGCATGCGCACGGTTGCCGTCCCCCATCTGCAAAGCACCGTGGAGATATGGTATCTGCACAGTAACGGTGAACTCCTCCAGGATGGCGACACCGGAGGCACGACTCCCTCCGTTGAGTCGAGCAACCGCTATGGCATCGAAGTTGGGAACTACTTGACGCCGGCGGAACATTTTGTTCTCGATGGCGACTTTGCAGACTCCCGCGCCATCTTTACCCAGGACGATCCATACGACTCGACGTTTTACACCCATTCGTCAACGGGTCCCGAGCTCTGCGCACGAAATTCAAATTGCTTTGAGCTGATCCCCACCGGGTCCACGCCTTCGGGTGTCGTGACTCCCGCAACCGTCAGTTACGGGGACAGTGCTTACCTTCAGAATCCGCACGGCAAGGAGGTGCCCGAAGCAGTTCGGTGGGTGGTTGCAGCGGGCACCACACTGCAGAATGTGAAAGGATTCTCCGCGAGTCTGCGCCTGCGCTATTTCGGGCCCCGGCCCTTGACCTCCGATGCGTTGTATAAGTCCCCGTCAACGGCACTGGTCAACCTGCAGGTCAGCTATCGGCTCAACAGGAACTGGAGCCTTGTGGGTGAGGTTTTAAATCTGTTGAACCGCCGCGATCACGACGTCGACTACGCCTACGTATCGCAGATAACGCCCGCAGCCGGGCTGGGTCTGCCGGCAACGCCGCCTACAACATTAGCAGGGCAGGAGCAGGTTGCGACGGCCGTGGATGCCAACGCCGCATTCACACGAGTGATGCATCCTGTCGAACCAATCCAGGCGCGATTCACTTTGCGTTACAGCTTCGGTCGCTGATTGCCGACCTAAAAGGGGATGTCTTCGTCGGAGATCTCGGCGCTCTGGGCAACCTCGTCCGCTCCGGCCGGTTGGCGCTGGTCGTAATTTGCTGACGACCCCTGGCTCGCGGACCGGCTATAGCCACCCGAGCCTTCATCGCGGCCGGAGAGCAGCGAGAGGTCGTTGACGATGATCTCCGTGCGGTAGCGCTTCTGCCCTGATTCCTTGTCGTCCCAGCTTCGCGTCTGAATCTTGCCCTCGATGTAGAGCTTCGATCCCTTTTTCACGTAGTCGCGGACAATCTCCGCGAGGCGCGTGAAAGCCACCAGGTTATGCCACTCGGTGCGATCCTGCCAGTTGCCCTGCGCATCCTTTTGCCGATCGCTCGTGGCCAGGCTGAAGTTGGCCACCATGGTGCCTCCGGGGGTGGAGCGAATCTCCGGATCCTTGCCCACATTCCCCAAAAGGATGACTTTGTTCACGCTCTTCGCCATCTTGAGTGCTCTCCCGTAAGGGGAAAGCATAGCAGACCGGCAGGAGGGCGCTGCGATGAGCCGGTGTAAAACGCGGAAGGACGGAACCTCGAGCCAGCGCAGATGATAAGGCCGTA
>JASHTS010000087.1 GCA_030040425.1 Acidobacteriaceae bacterium
GCGCATCGTGCTCATCATTCTGGGCGCGCTGTTCAATCGCTGGGGCGTGATGGCTCCGGTGCTTTGGGTGCTGGCCGTGCTCTCGACCATCACCGTGATTCACCGCGTCACCTACACCTACCAGAACACGAAGTATTTGGCGCCGCTGGGGTGAAACCGACAAGGTGCGGCGCCGACTCCCGGCTGGCCGAAATGCTGCTGTCCCGCACGGATGCCGGGTGATCCTGCCGATTCCCATCGCGCACCGAGCCGCGTGGGAACCCGAAGAGCAACCGCAGATCCTTCGTCGCCACGCTCCTCAGGATGACGATGCGCAGGTGGAAGTTGCAGTCAGCGAGGCGGTAACCTCTCACTGCCGCCTCTTCCACTCCTCATACGAGACGCGGGGGATACGCAGGAAGGCGTCGCGGGTGCGGACGTAGTTGCTGAGGCCGTTCATGCGGCCCACGGTGTGCATCGCTTCAGCGTCGATGTAGGGGCCTGCGGGGTCGACGAAGCCGTCTTCAACCCAAATGGAGACCACGCGGCCGAGGATGATGCGCGAGCGGCCGACCTCCAGGGTGGTGAATTCGCGGCACTCGAGCGCGGCGTGGGCTTCGGCAAGCCGTGGCGGCTTCACTTTTTTCGAGGGCACGGTGGTGAAGCCGGCAATTTCGACCTCGCTCATCTCGGCGGGAAAATCGGTGGCGCAGATGCTCATTTTCTCGGCGATGTCTTCGGTGACTACGTTGATGACGAACTCGCCGGTGCGGCGGATGTTGCGCGCCGTGTCTTTGGGGACGAAGACATCCGTGGGGCGATTGCTGACGCCGATGCCGACGATGGCCGGATCGGTGCAGAAGTAGTTGTAGGCGCTGAAGGGCGCGGCGTTCAAAACACCTTTTTCATCGAGGCTGGTGATGAGGGCGATGGGACGCGGGACAACCAGCCCGATGAGCAGCTTGTAGGTTTCCGGGCCGGGGATTCTTTCGAGGTCGAATTCCATTCGCTCATCCAGATTCACGGGGCCTGGTTGACGATTCAGGAGTCAAGATCCGGGCGTGCGGCCTAGCAGTTGACCACGACGGCGGAACAGCCGGGGCGCGGCGCGCGCCATTGCACCAGGAACTGGGTGACGGAAGTGGACTCCATGTGGCGCATGTCCTCGAACTCGCCGCTTCTCTGGCTGTACAGCAGCTTGCCTTCTGGGCTGAGCACGGCGAGGGCGGGCACGCCTTTGTCGATGGGCACGCCGTACTCGCGGGCGATGTCGAGGTTGGTGTCCATGCGGCCGATGTTGATGTCGACGAGGACGAAATTCTTTTCGAGCAGATCGTGGTTGGCGTCGTTGTGGAAGTAAATGTTCAGCACCTGGCAATCGCCGCACCAGTTGCCGCCGAAGTCGAGCAGAACGCGGCGATGCGTGGCCGCGGCGGTCTTGAGTGCGGCCGCGATGTCGGCTCGGGCCTGCGTTGGCTCGGGATAGATGTCGCGGCCGGCGGAACGCGCCTGGCCGAGGGCGAATGCAAGCAAGATGCCCAGGGCAACGAATCGGATGGGTTTCACGGAGGCGGCCTCCAACTCTCCTTAGTCTGCCACAACATGACCCAAAGGTTTGGGGCGGATGCCACTTTTATGGCTTCTGGCGCGGCGGCGCGGCGGTTACTCTGGAGGGTAAATGCGTGACCGAACAGCCCTGCGCAAGCGCCTGGAGATGGCGGCTTATCCCGACCTGGGAGCCATGATGGACGGCTACGCCCACGCAGCGGCGGTGCTGGGCTCCTGCGAGGTGAAACAAAAGCTGGACTTTACCGCGGAGTCGATCGAGGCGCTGGACGAGGTGCTGGTTCTGGTAAGCGAGAGTCCGGAGCTGGATCTGGATTTCGAGGTGCGCCTGTGGGGTAGCTACCTGGGCGAAATATTGCGGCGTCGCTACGCCGGAAGCTGGGAGATGACCGTGTATCCGGGAGGCGCGACGGCGGTGCCGTCAGTGGATGTGCGGGGATCGCGGCTGTTTCCGCTGCTGAAGGTGTACCGGCGGCTGACGGCCGGCGAGGAAGAGGACCTGCACTCGTTTTTCAGCATGGTGACGGAGCGCCTGGGGAAGCCCGCGCAGGTGAATTGAAAGAGACAGCGGGTCAGCGAGTTAGCGAGTTAGCAAGTTCGCGTCCGCTGGCGCGGACGTTCGCAGGTTCGCGAATTGGCGGCCGCGTTGGCGGTCTGCGGATGTGCTTTCCCACCCTTTCCGCCCGGCCACCCCACGGACGAAGACCTGCCCGCACGACCCCGGCGCGCGGAAAGGATGGGGCAACGGTGTGAGAGGCGAGTCAGCGGGTCAGCGACTCTCGGCGCGGGTTCGCATGCGGTTCCGGTTCTGTGCGACAATGGATGAGTTGGAAAGCGAGCCGCGTTCGCTGCGGCGCGCGGAGGAATACGATGGGCGATCTATTTCAACCGACGCATCTGCTGGTGATTGCGATCATCCTGCTGGTGTTGTTCGGCGCCAAGCGGTTACCGGAGCTGGGCAAGGGATTGGGCGAGGGTCTGAAGGGATTCAAAGAGGGATTGAAGGGGGTTACGGAGCCGACGCCGCCGGCTCAGCCAGTGCAGCAGAATACGGCTGCCGCGCCGCCGCCTCCGGCGAATTCGACCCCGGTGGAACCCAAGGCGTAGAGCCAGGGAGCTTTCGCCGGCAGCGCCTGAACGGGCAAATCCGGATTCCTGTTCCGAACTCCGCGAACCGGTTCTCCGGGGCGGATGCAAACTGACAAACCGTTGCATGAAGAGGCCTGTGCCGAAGAGCGCAGGCCTTCTTGTTTGCAGGAAGAAAAACCGCGGGAGGGCTGTGCGAGGGCCGGGTAAGTGGGGTGGCCGGTAGACCGGTCAGCGATCCTGCGCCGAGGGGTAATAGCCGCGCTTGGCCTTCACATCGAGATCGGGACGGTCGACGCGCACGTCAATGGAGCGATACCGGTCGTCTTCGATGGGCCGATGGGTGAGATAGCCGAGCGTGTACTGGTTGCGCGCTTCGCCGGCGATCTTCTGGTAGCTTTTTTCGATGCCGTTCACGCCGCCCTCGGCATCGGTGTCGCCGCCTGTGGCCAGCGTGTACTTGTAAAGGATGTTGTCATACATCTGGAACGGCAGGTGGAAGCGGTCGACCCAGCCCTCGCCCCAGCGGGCGGAGTCGCCGACGAGCGTGGCATAGACGGTGATCTTGTTGGTCTCGAGATAGCGGACCACTTCCTTCCAACTGGCCTTGCTGCCGTATTCCTTGCCGTCGGAGATGACGTAGATGAGGCGGCGGAACTCCTTGGGCTGGGTGGAAAGCTGCTGGGCGGCGGCGAGAATGGCGTCGTTGAGGGTGTGAATTTCCTTGGGGACGGTGATAAACGAGCCATTCCCGGTGGATCCGCCCTGCTGAAGGTTTGGATCGGCGCAATTGCCGTTGACGGAGATGGAGCAGTTGGCGAACGGACCGCTGTTGACGGGCACCATGGGATCAGTGCCGGCGGCTTTGGCCATGGAGAGAACGTAGGGGAGACGGGCGCTTTGCCCGCCGGTGAAGCCAGTCAGCTCTTTGGCGCCGTTGCCGTAGGTGAAGACAGCGGCGGAGTCATACGGGGTGAGCGCGCCCTGGATGGCGCCCATGGACGCGTTTACCTGGTCCATGACGTTGGAGGGAAGGCTCTGGTCGATGACGAAGGCGATGGCCAGCGGCTGGGGATCGACGCTGAAGAAACTGAGGTGCTGCAACTGGCCGCTCTCGTAAACCTTGAAGTCGCGCCAGGTGAGTCCGGGCACTTCATGGCCTTTGGAGTCCTTCACGGTGACGGGAACCTGCACGAAGTTTACTTCGATGCGAAAATTGGCCAGGGCTGCGCCGCTGGTCTGCGGCGGCGCCTCCTGAACATTGTCAGGCGCGGTCGAAGCCGGAGCAACGCTGGCTGGAGGCGCCGATTCATCGTCGGAGGGCTGGTCGCCGGCGGCGGCCGAGCCGGTGGCTGAAGAGGAGCCCGAGTCGGGTGCGGGTCCGGTGCCCTCCCCGGGGGTGACGTTGGCGGCACCGGGCAACGGCGGAGGCGCCTGGGGGGTGGGCGCATCGGGAACGGACTGCGGCTGTTGCTGGGATTGCGCGGAGAGATGGGCCCCGGAGCCGATGACCAGCCAACATACGAGCGCCAATGCCGTTAAACCGAACTTCACAGAAGTTTGATCCTCCGAAAACGCGCCAAGCAGCGCTTCCCTCTTCCCGAGAAGGCGAGGCGCCGGTCCGATCCAGCTAATTCATACGATGCGTGGCTGCACCTGACAGAGTATCAGACGCGCGAGGGGGGCGCAGGTTGCCCCCTTTGAGGCGAATGGGTATGCTTTCTTAGGAGCGGGAAAGCCGTCTAATCAAGGGCAGATGTACGCGCGCTTTCGAGTTGCGGCGCTTTTGCTGGCGGTGCCATGGATTCCGGCGGCCTGGGGCCAGCTTGCGCCCTCTCCCGATGCGCCCCCGGTGAGCACGGCGCCGGCAGCTCCGCCGGATCAGGAATCGGTAGCCACCTTCCATGTGAACGTGAACCTGGTGGACGTATTGTTCACGGTGAGGGACAAGAACGGCGCCCTGATTCCGCATCTCACAAAAGACGACTGCAAAGTGGAAGAGGATAAGGTGCCGCAGACGCTGAAGACGTTTGCGGCGGAGAGCAACCTGCCGCTGACGCTGGGAATTCTGCTGGACACTTCAGGCAGCCAGCAGCGGGTGTTGCCGCTCGAGCAGCAAGCGGGCAGCGAGTTTCTGGAGCGCACGCTGCGAGCCAAGGATGAAGCCTTTGTGGCTTCATTCGACGTGAACGTGGACCTGCTGCAGGATTACACCAACAGCGCGCACCTGCTGGCGCGAGCGCTGGATAGAGCGCAGATCAACACCGCAGGCGGAAACGGATCGGGAATTCCGGGGCTGGGCGGCGGAACGGTGCCGACAGTGGGCGATCCCAAGGGCACGGTGCTGTACGACGCGATCTACCTGGCGTCGACGGAGAAGCTGGTGCAGCAGACGGGGCGCAAGGCGATCATCATTCTCACCGACGGCGAGGATGAGGGCAGCAACACCAAGATTGCCGACGCCATTGCCGCGGCGCAGCGCTCCAACGTGATCATCTACGTGATCCTGATTGCCGACCGGGCGCTTTACTGGGATCAGGGCATGGCGTACACGGGTTACTCGGCGGCGAAAAAGATCGCCGACGAAACGGGCGGCCGGGTGATCGACGTTGGCAACAACGGGCCCAAGCTCGAAGCTGCGTTCGAACAGATCGAAGACGAGCTGCGCACGCAGTACGTAGCCAGTTACACGCCCACGAACACCAAGCTGGATGGGACGTTCCGCCACCTCTCCGTGCAATGCGGCGAGGGCATGAAGGTGCAGGTGCGCAAAGGGTATTACGCCAGCGCGCCGCAGCAATAAAGCGCTTTTTTCAACTCCTGGGTCTATGACCGCGTAGATTCGTATCTTTGGCATTGTGCTCTCCCAGGTCTCAGACCACCCCAGCGACGAAGACCTACCGCTGGGGACCCCGGTTTCGAGACTCTGGGGCACCCAGATTTGGTACTCAATCAAACGGTCACAGACCAAGTGAGAGTGTGCGAAACCTTGGGTAGACAGTGTCGCCGCGCGAAGCAGTCGCTGTCT
>JASHTS010000088.1 GCA_030040425.1 Acidobacteriaceae bacterium
ACTCTCTTGACAGCCTGCGCGCGGCCATCGAGCGCTACCCCACGGACGTGGTCCTCCTCGAAGGCGGGCTTCTGGCCGGCACCACCAACGTAATCCCCGAGCTTCTGCGCCTGGCGCCCGATGTCAAGCTGATCGTGCAGGCGGTCGCGGCCGACGAGAACCACACCGTGGAACTCTACCGGCGCGGGGTGCGCGGCATCGTCAACCGGTCGATTTCTCCTGATTTGCTCGTCCGCTGCGTGCGCCGCATCGCCGCCGGCGAAACCTGGATCGACAACCAGTCGGTCAACTGGGTCATCGAGGCCTATCGCGCCCAGGCCGCCGCGCTGGTGAGCCCGCGCAGCCAGCCGCGCCTTTCGCCCAAGGAGCTGGCCATCATCACCTGTATCACCCAGGGCAAGCGCAACAAGGAGATCGCCTTCCAGCTCGGCACCACCGAGCAGGTGATCAAGAACTACCTGCGCAAAATCTATGACAAGCTGGGCGTCAGCGACCGCCTCGAGCTCGCCCTCTATTGCCTGCACAACAAGATCATCCAGACAGATGTGGATGAGGAAGTGGTAGCGCAGAAGATCGTCACCAGCTAGCGCGGTTCGTGCCCGCCCTTCTCAAAGCCTTTACCCCGCCTCTTTGCCCTCGCACGAGAGCGGCTGCGCGTCGGCCTGCCGCGCCTTTTCGAGCAGCCGGATCAGGGTCCCGGTCTCCGCGGAGCTCATGTGAGCCAGCATCTCCTTCGGCGCCCTCTGAATCTCCGGGTCCATCCTGCGCAGCAGCTCCAGGCCGGTCTCGGTGATCTGCGTCCGGATCGCGCGCCGGTCGCGCGGGTCGCGGCGCTGGCGGACAAACTTGAGCGCCTTGAGCCGGCTCAGCAAGCGGGTAATGTCCGGCTCGGCCGCAATCATGCGCTCGCCGATCGCATTGCAGGTGAGCCCCTCGCGCTCCGCGCCGCGCAGAATGCGCAGCACGTTGTATTGCGTGGGGGTAATGCCCCAGGCGCGCGTCCGGCGCTGGATGGCCCGCTCCACGAAATCCGCCGTGCGCAGGAGGTTGAGCAGCGCTTCTTCTTCCACGCTGGCGAAAGGCTTTTGCTGCGCGATCTCCCGTCTCAGACCTGCCAAATCCCCGCTCCCGTCGCGCGCCGCGGTTGTCCCCTCCGGCGAGCGTTGTCCAGCAATTAGGATGGCGCGGGCCACTTCCTCGTTGCAACAGGCATTTCGCCAGGACCGCACCAGCGCGGCCAACCGTATATCGGCGTTTCCGCGCCTTCCCAACCCCCGGGGGCCGGGACTAATATAGTGCTCGAGAACGATTATTCTCGCCGGAGTGCGTATTTCGCTCACCGCGGCGGCACCAATCCCCTGAAAGACTCGCGCATTCGGAGAAGCAGCTATGGCGGAGTGGGAAGATCCCCAGGGCGCAGCAAATTCCCGAGATTCGGCCCAATCGAAAACGATTACGAGACGCCGGTTCATTCTCGGCGTCATCGCCGGCGGCGCCGCCGTGAGTGCGGCGAGTTACCGCTTTCTTGCCCCTCCCTCGCACGGGCGCAGCGGCTCGTCGGGCGCCGGCGAGCGGCTCATCACCCTCATGGTGAACGGCAAGCCGCGGCACGTGGATGTGATGAAACAGGAGACGCTGGCCTTCACTCTGCGCTACAAGCTCGGCCTTACCGGCACCAAGCTGGGCTGCGACCGCGCCGAGTGCGGCTCCTGCACGGTTTTGATCGACGATGTCCCCAGCTATAGCTGCTCCGTGCTCACGCACACGGTTCGCGGCCGCAACGTCACCACGATCGAAGGCCTGGCAGCGCCCGACGGCACACTGCATCCGGTGCAGAAGGGTGTCGTAGACGAGCAGGGCTTCCAGTGCGCCTTCTGCATGCCGGGCTTCATTATGTCCGCCGTCGGCTACCTCAAGAAGAACCCCAACCCCACGCGGGCTGAGATGGCCCAGGGCGTCTCCGGCAACCTGTGCCGCTGCCAGGACTACACCAAGATCCTCGACGCGCTCATGCGCGGTGCGGAATACACGAGGAGGGCCTGATCATGACGGAAATGGCCGCCGTGGAAATAGCGAAAGCCGAAGACCAGAAGCCGCGCCCCTTCGGCGCCGGCTACAAGCTGATCGGGAAGGACTACTCCACCAACGACCTGGTGGCCAAGGTCACCGGGACGGCGAAATATGCCGAGGACTTTCGCGCCGAAGGCATGCTCTTTTGCCGCCTGGCGCTCAGCCCCATGCCCCATGGACGGGTGAAGCGCATCAACGCAGAAAAGGCGCTGGCCATGCCCGGAGTGCGCGGCATCCTTACTCCCGATGAAGTTCCCGGCCATGCCAATTATGTGAACGATAACGGCACCATGATCAAAGCCGATCGCTTCAGCGAGCTGGCGCTCGCCGACGAACCCATGTACCAGGGCGAGCCCATTCTGGCCGTGGCGGCGGTGGATGAACTGACCTGCGCCGAGGCCATCGAGCAGATCGAGATCGAGATGGAGCCGCTGCCTTTCAACACCGATCCACTGGACAGCCTGCGGCCGGGCAGCGCCAATGCCCGTGAAGAGGGCAACGTGTGGGTGCCCAACGCGGCGCCAAGCCGCGACTCTCATCTGGAAGCTGTCAAGTGGACCGATGATGACTTCGCCGTTGAGAAAGAGGGCAAGATGCCCATGGGCCACGCTCCGGAAGAGTGGTCTTATGGGGATGTCGACGCCGGTTTCAGGAATGCGGCGCTGGTGCTCGACGAAACCTTTTCGACGGAAGATGTGAGCCACCAGTGCCTGGAGCCGCGCACCACCATGGCCTACTGGCAGAACGGCAAGCTCTATCTCTATACCGGCACGCAGAGCACCATGCAGACGGTGCCCGCCATCGCGCGCTGGATGCATATGCCGGAAGACAAGGTGGTTTTCGTCAGCGAATACACCGGCGGCGGCTTTGGCAGCAAGATCACCGGCGCCCAGACGCTGGTGATTCCCGCGCTGCTCTCGAAGAAGCTGAACGCCCCGGTGATGATGCGCATCAGCCGCGAGGAAGAGCATTTTATCGGGCGCGCGCGGCCGGGCATCCGCGCCCGCACCAAAGTGGGTTTCGCCAGGGATGGGCGGATTACCGCGCTGGATATGTTTCTGGTGTCGGACGCGGGGTCCTACGGCTCGAACGGCGACGGCGGCGCCTGCGCCCAGATTACTTCGCTGCTCTATCAGCCGCCGGCCATGCGCTGGCGCAACATCACCGTAGCTACCAACACCCTGCCGCGCAGCGCGCAGAGCGCGCCCGGCGGCATGCAGGCCATTGCCATCGTCGAGCCCATCCTGTCGAAGGCGGCGCGCAAGCTTGGTCTCGACCAGGTGGCTTTGCGCCGCGTGAATTGCCCGGAGGGCAAGGCGGAGTTCGGCCCTCCGCGTCCTGACGGCAAGCGCGGCTACGTCACGAGCTGCTTTCTCAAGCAGGCTCTCGACGAAGGCGCCAGGCAGTTCAATTGGGACGCACGCGTGGCGCGCCAGCCCAAGCGCGTGGGCTCCAAAGTGCGCGGCCTGGGTGTAGCGCTGAGCACGTATCACGGCGGCACCTCGGGGTTTGACGGCCTCCTCGTGGTCACGCCGGAGGGGCGGGTGCAGATTTACTCGGGCATCGGCAATCTGGGCACCGAAGCCTTCATCGACGTGCATCGCGCCGCGGCTGAGGTGCTCGACGTGCCCTGGGAGGCGGTCGACATTATCTGGGGCGATACTTCGAAGAACCTGCCTTACTCCTGCCACTCCGGCGGCAGCCAGACCATTCACGCTATGACGCGTGCGGGGCATGCGGTGGGCCTGGAATGCGTGCAGAGACTCAAGGAGGTCGCGGCCAAGTCTCTGGGCGGGGAAGCGGCCGATTACGAAGTGGCTAACCTGCGCGTCGCGCGCAAGGGGGGCGGCGCGGGGATGAGCTTTGCGCAGGCGGCGCAGGCTGCCATCAAGCTGGGCGGCATCTACGACGGCCACGACGTGAATCCTCAGGTGAACGGCTATACCAAGCACTCGGTTGCCCAATTGGCCGGGACGGGGCTGGTCGCTTCTGCCCGGGACACGTTTCCGCACGATGGCGACTCGTTCTCCTTTCTTGCCTGCTTTGCCGAGGTGGAGACGGACGTGGAGACGGGCAAGTACACCATCACCGATTACCTGGGCTATGCCGACGTGGGTACGGTGATCCATCCGGCTGCGCTCGGCGGACAGATTCTCGGCCGCTCCACGCTCGGCATCGCCCACGCCATCGGGCAAAAGTGGGTGATCGATCCGCAATATGGCGTCACCGTGGCCGAGCGCTTCTACCAGAACAAGCCGCCCACCATCCTCGATGTGCCCGTGGACATGAAGTGGAACGCGCTGAATATTCCCGATCCGGAGACGCCGGTAGGCGCACGCGGCTGCGGCGAGCCGCCTGTCGGTGGAGGATGCTCCGCCATCCTCAACGCTCTTTCGGACGCGCTGGGCGACAACATCTACCAGCGCGTGCCGGTGAACTGCGACACCATTCTGACGTCCTTTGAAGCCGGACGCCCCATGCAGAATCCCTTGCTGGCCCATATTTGACCAGGTGGGGAGACGGAGAGAGCCATGGCAGTCTTTCGCGATGTGATGCCCGCCTTCGATCTGCTGCAGCCCGATTCCGTCGCCGAGGCGACCCGGCTGCTGGATCAAAATGGCGCCGGCGCCTGGATCATGGCCGGCGGCCTGGACAGCTTCGACTGGCTCAAAGACCGCATCAAGAAGCCGCAGGTGCTGGTGGATCTGAGCGGCATCGGCGAGCTCAAGGGAATCCGCGTCTCGAGCGACGGCGTCGAGATCGGCGCCATGACCACGCTCACCGAGATCGCCGACCACCCCGCGATCCAAAAAAACTATAGCGTTCTCTCCGACGCTGTTTCCGTCGTCGCCTCGCCGCAGATTCGCAACCAGGGCACGCTGGGCGGCAACGTCTCCCAGGACACGCGCTGCTGGTACTATCGCGGCGGCTGGCCCTGCTATCGCGCCGGCGGCAATATTTGCTATGCCGACACGCCCGTGGGCCGCAACCGCGAGCACGCTATCTTCGGCGCCGACCGCTGCGTGGCCGTGCATCCCTCCGACTCCGCTCCGGCTTTGATCGCTCTTGACGCGAAGTTCGTCATCCGCAGCGCGAAAGGCGAGCGCACAGTGGATGCCGAGGATTACTTCATCGGTCCGGACGTTGATATCACGCGCCTCAACATCCTTGGGCCCGGGGACCTGCTCACCGCCATTCGCATTCCCGCCGCCTGGTCGGGCGCCAAGTTCTATTTCGAAAAAATCCGCGACCGCAACGTGTGGGACTTTCCGCTGATGAACGTCGCTTCAGCCATGGAAGTCAACGGCGGCAGCATCAGCCGCATCCGCATCGCCGCGAGCGCCGTTGCCCCGCGGCCCATGCGCCTGCGCAACGTTGAAGACGCGGTCACTGGCAAACCCGCGAACGCATCCACAGGCGAAATGGCCGGCAACCTTGCCGTCCAGGGCGCGGTGCCGCTGCAGTTCAATGGTTACAAAATCCCGCTCATGCGCAACCTGGTCAAGCGCGCCATCGCCGGCGCACCGGAGGCCGCATGAGGCTGATTCAGTGGGTCACCGATCCCTGGGGCCAGCACGTTCCTGCGCACATCGCCTGGGGACTGATCTGGGTCGCGGTCATCTTTGCGATGCTCTTCATGATCCTGCACGCACTCTACGTGGCCTTCGTTTCCGGTCCGAGAGCCTTTGCGAAAAACACGGCACCTATGGCCGAGTCCGACATCCCGGAGCATGTTCCCCGACACTCGCTCGCCGC
The DNA here is from genome assembly GCA_030040425.1 of Acidobacteriaceae bacterium. Taxonomy (GTDB): domain Bacteria; phylum Acidobacteriota; class Terriglobia; order Terriglobales; family Acidobacteriaceae; genus Telmatobacter. Next base: position 5,827 of record JASHTS010000088.1, read on the forward strand.
GCGCCTCTTCCACTGGATCATGGCCGCATCCATGCTTACGCTGCTGGTAACGGCCTTTCTGCCCAAGATGGGCGTTCGATTCAACTGGGTGCTTTACCACTGGATCGCCGGCGTAGTCCTCACGATTTCGATCCTCTTTCACGTCATCCATTCGTCGTTCTTCCTCGATTTCTGGTCCATCTGGCCTGACCGCATCGACCTCCGCGACGCCATCAGCCGCTCACTGCGCTTCTTCGGAAAGCGCGCGCCCGCGCCGCGCCGCTTCGCCAAGTACCCGCTCGAGAACAAGTTCTATCACCTGGTCATCGTCATTGCGGGCCTGGCCGTCATCGGCACGGGTTTGTTCATGATGAAGCGCATCGAGACACCGATCTTTTCGCGGAATCCTTACCTCTTCAGCGACATGACCTGGGGCCTGATGTACGTGCTTCACGGGCTGGCCGGCGTGGGCCTCATCGCGCTGGTCATTGTCCACATCTACATGGGAGTGAGGCCGGAGAAACTGCCCATCACGAAGTCCATGATCTTTGGCTGGATGAGCCGCGATTTTTACCTCGAGGAACACGATCCGGAGCGTTGGGTCCTGGACAAACGGAACGCTGACAAGCCTGCGAGCTCTCGGGGGAAGCGGGGCTACGCTCCGAGCGATGCCGACTGAGCCGGGTATCCCGAAGGCTGCTATGCCCACAGAACCTGTCCTCGCGGCAATCGAGCGGCTCTGCGACACCATTGAAGACTGCTACGAGTTTACGCTCTCGTACGCGGCCAAAGGCCTTTCCACCGATCAGGGCAGCGACCTCGGCGGCCAGTTGCGCGAGAAACTTGCCCGCGCAACGGAAGCCATGCGCGAGCTCGAGAACGCCTGCGCCGCTGCGGCCCGCGAGCTCGCCCTGGCGCCGGCTGCAACCCATGAGCGGTTCTTCGCCATCCTTGCCCGCGACGCCGAAATCTCCATCGCCGCTCTCGAGCTGGTCCTCGCGCAGCCGGTCATCAGCTCGCAGTTGATCGACAATCTCAATGCATCGATTCACCTGCGCGCGCTGCTCACCGATCTCTTTCTGGTCACGGAGATTTTCTCGCTCCGGCAAGCAAACCCCGCAGCCAAAACGTAAGCATACGAACGGGAGGCGGCCGCAATGTATTCGCCTCAGGTCCTCGATCACTTCGAGCATCCGCGCAACGCCGGAGTGCTGGAGAATCCCGACGCCGCTGCGCAGGTTGAGAACCCGGCCTGCGGCGACGTTCTCAAACTCACGCTGAAGCTCTCTTTCGGACAGATCTCCGAGATTCGCTTTCAGGTCAAAGGCTGCGTTGCCTCCATGGCCTGCGGCTCCGCGGTCACGGAGCTGGCGCTGGGCAAATCTCCCGCCCAGGCCCGCACGCTGCGCAAGGAAGCGCTGCTAGCCGCCGTAGGCGGTTTGCCTCCGGCTTCGCAACACGCGGCCCAGCTTGCGCTCGATACCCTCGATGCGGCTCTCGATCAGTTGCACCTGCGCGGCTGAGCCTGTGCGGCATACTCGGCCGGGGTATTCATTCCGGAGCTCTCCAGCCTTTCGGGAACCGGCACCGTCGCAAAATACTGCGCATGCGCGCGCTTCACCTCGCGCGCGTTGCTGGAGAGCGGCGCGCTGAGCATGGCTGCGATCAACGCGCTTGCGGCCAGCAGCGGATGTCCGCGCCGTCCCTCATGCTCCGGCGTCACCGCCCACAGGCCCTGCTCGAGGGCCCGCTCAAACGCCGCGCAAAGCCGCTCGAGCGATGCCGCGCTCAAGGGCGGGCAGTCCACCGGCGCGATCATCGCGTGCTCGAATCCGCGCTCCTGAACCGCGTGCAGTCCCGTTTGCAGCGAGCTGAATTGTCCCCGCTCCGGCTCGGGATTCACCACCATCTCCGCGCCGCACGCGATAATGAAAGGCTCAAGCCGCTCTGCATTTCTTCCCGCCACAACGATGACAGCCTCAGCGTGCGGCCGCATTGCCGCAATATGCGCAGAGAGCAGCGTGGTCCCGTCTTCTGTTGTTGGAGGCCAGGGCAGCAGCGCCTTATCTCGGCCCATGCGCGAGGAAGCGCCCGCGGCCAGGATCAACCCGCACAAAGCCCGCATAGCGCCGTCACTTCTTGGCTGCCGCGGGCTCAGTCTCCGCGCGTTCGTCCTCTGCGCCGGAGCGGGTGCGGTGCGCCCAGCTCATGTGCGGCAGCGCGCCCTCCGCATGCCGGCGGAAGGCAATCAGCTCCGCCATGATCGAGACGGCAATCTCTTCCGGCGTCTCCGCGCCGATGTCCAAGCCCACCGGCGAGCGCAGCCGCTCAAAGAGCGCGGGATCGAGTCCCTCTGCCGTGAGCTCGCGCACCACCGTGATGGCCTTGCGCCGCGAGCCGACCATGCCGATGTAGCGCGCCTCGGTCTGCACCGCCCAGCGCAGGATGCGCATGTCGTCGCGGTGCCCGCGCGTGGCGATCACGATATACGACGATTCGCGCGGAGCCAGCTCCCGGAACGCTGCGTCAAAGTCCCGCGCCATGATCGCCCGCGCGCCCGGAAACCGCTCCGCGTTCGCGTAGGCCTCCCGGTCGTCGGTTACTATTACCTCGAAGCCCGCGTTTTTCGCGGCCTTGAACAGCTCCAGCGCCACGTGCCCCGCGCCGAACAAATACAGCAGCGGCGACGGCAGCACCGGTTCGATGAAAATCTCCAGCGTGCCCCCGCACACCAGCCCGGTGTCGTACTTGGGGTCCTGGTTCAGGTCGAAGCTGAGCGAGCAGGGCTTTTCGTTCGCGATCACCTCCCGCGCCGCCTGCCACACCTCGGCCTCCACGCAGCCTCCGCCGATGGTGCCCGCGATGGTGCCGTCGTCGCGCACCAGCATCTTGGCGCTCTTGAACGAGGGGATAGACCCGCGCGCGTTCACAATGGTAGCCACGGCTCCCCGGCGGCCTTCCCGCTTGAGCGCGACGATCTCCTCGTAGATATCCATCGGTACAATTATTGGAGTGGGGCTGGGCGAAGTCAAACCATAGGTGGGACGGTTGGATTACCGTCCTCCGAGGCCGCGTACGAAAGCGAGCAACGAGGGATATGGGCTGCTGAAAGCAACGAGCGCCGACGCCGCGGTTGCGAGTAGAAGAAGAACGTCAATGGTTGAGCCGAAGAAGCCTGAAAAACTTACGTGGGGCCACGTGGTCGTAACAATGTCCGAAATCAGAAGCACGGACATTGATAATGCACTCGCCCGGAAAGAGCCCAGCCCAACGAGAACTGCAGGCAGCGCAAGAAGGAACGATAGCGCGCTCCACATTGGAGCCGATCTAAACGTCAAAAGCGCAGCCAGTGAGACAAGCGTAGCCATTAGCACGGCTGGGATCCACAACAGGATGTAAACGGCAATTGCTCGAACGAGCGCCCGGCGTTGATCTTCAAGCGGGTCCATATTCTGAGCATAAGCGAACCGCCAAGATATGATTCAATTGTGCGCCGGTGATTAGCGCACGATGGGATACCGGTTGCCGAATCAGCGCGTTTCGGGTAATTTCTAAGACTCACACCTTTTCCACGGAGGAAGGCAGCCGTGTCCCGTGTCATTCGCTGTTCCATCATTCAGGCGTCCAACGCCATTCCGGCCACCGAGCCGCTTGCGCGCCAGAAGGAGGCCATGGTTGAAAAGCACGTGGGCCTTATTCGCCAGGCGGCCGCGGCCGGCGCGCAGATCGTCTGCCTGCAGGAGATCTTCAACGGGCCTTATTTCTGCGCCGAGCAATCCGTGAAGTGGTACGAGACCACCGAGCGAGTGCCCGAAGGGCCGACGGTCGCGCGGATGCAGTCGCTCGCCAAGGAATTGCGCATTGTGATGGTCGTGCCTGTTTACGAGGTCGAGCAGGAGGGCATCTTCTATAACACCGCCGCGGTGATAGCCAACGACGGCTCCTACCTGGGCAAGTATCGCAAGACGCATATTCCGCACGTCGCGCCCGGTTTCTGGGAAAAATTTTATTTTCGTCCCGGCAATCTGGGCTATCCCGTTTTCGATCTAGGCTTCGTCAAAATCGGTGTGTACATCTGCTACGATCGCCATTTTCCTGAGGGCGCGCGCTGCCTGGGACTGAACGGCGCGGAGATTGTCTTCAATCCTTCGGCCACCGTAGCCGGCCTGAGCGAGTACCTGTGGCAACTGGAGCAGCCGGCCCACGCTGCCGCGAACGGCTACTTTATCGCCGCCATCAACCGTGTGGGCACGGAGGCGCCGTGGAACATCGGCGAGTTTTACGGCTCCAGTTACTTCGCCAACCCGCGCGGCAAAATCATTGCCCAGGCCTCGCGCGACAAGGATGAAGTGCTCACTGCCGACCTCAATCTCGACGAGATTGCCGAAGTGCGCCGCACCTGGCAGTTTTACCGCGACCGCCGTCCCGATCTCTATGGGCCGCTGGTTGCGTCTTAGAGACTCTCGCAGGCGCGGGGCGCTCAGTGCCGCAATCGTTCCGCGCGTGATTCCATGATTTCCGGGGTACCCTGAGGCCCGCATGAGCACGGCAACCATTCCCGACGACCCGCAACTGCGCGAGCGCTTCACCGAGATCAAGCCGCCGCTCACGGCGCAGGCTGCGGTCATCGAGGCAGACCGCTGCCTCAACTGCTTCGACGCGCCCTGCACCGCCGCCTGCCCCACGCACATTGATGTGCCGGGCTTCATCAAGCGCATCGCCACGGGCAATCTTCGCGGCTCCGCGGTACGCATTCTCGACGCCAACATTCTGGGCGCGAGCTGCGCCCGCGTCTGCCCCGTCGACGTGCTCTGCGAGGGCGCCTGCGTAATGCACCGCCAGAACCGCAAGCCGATCCAGATCGCGCTCCTGCAGCGCCACGCCATGGATGCCTTCGACGCTAGCGGCGAATTGCCGCCTCTTCTGAACTCGATGGGCGCCCCAGGTCCCGCCTCTGGGATCTGGGATAGCACGAAGCTGCGCGTCGCCTGCATTGGAGCCGGTCCCGCGTCGCTGGCCTGCGCGGCCGAGCTGCGCCGCCGCGGCGCCCGCGCCACCGTTCTCGAGCGCCGCGCCTTGCCCGGCGGCCTGAACACCTATGGCGTGGCCGAGTACAAGCTGCGCGCCGCCGAGAGCCTGCGTGAAGTGGAGATGATCCGGCGCATGGGCGTCGAGTTCCGCTTCGGCATCGAGGTCGACTCTGCCAGCGCGCTTTCGCAACTCGAATCCGAATTTGACTTCGTTTTCCTTGGCGTGGGTCTCGGCGCCATGCAGCGGCTGGGCATTCCGGGCGAAGAGAGCGCAGGAGTAATGAACGCGCTCGAGCTCATTGCCTCGTACAAGACGGGCCACCTGCGTGAGATCCGCGGCACGGTAGTGGTTGTGGGCGCGGGCAACACCGCCATTGATGCGGCTAACGCGGCGCGCCGCCTGGGCGCGGACACGGTTTATCTTCTTTACCGGCGCAGCGAAAGCGACATTGGAGCCTTCAATTTCGAGTACGAGCACGCCAAGCAGGAGGGAGTGCAGTTTCTCTGGCGCCGGCAGCCGCTCGCTGTCCGCCCGGACGCGCACGGCCGCCTGCTGCTCGAAACGATACAAGTGCGGCAGGTCGATCGCGCGCTGCTGCCCATCCCCGATTCCCACTACACCATCGCCTGCGATCTGCTCGTGCCCGCCATCGGCCAGTCGCCACTGGCGCAGCTTTTGGAGCAGTTGCGCGGCGTGAAGGTGCGCGACGGCCGCATCGAGGCCGATGCGCTCACGGGCCGCACTGCCAATCCGCGCTACTTCGCCGCCGGCGATTGCGTCAACGGCGGACGCGAGGTGGTGGATGCCGTGGCCGGCGGCAAGCGCGCCGCGCTGGCCATGCTGAATGCTGCGGAGGTTGCGGCCCATGCCTGAACCCATGCCCGATTTGCGCGTGCGCAACTTCGCCGGCGCCATCAGTTCGCCGAATCCTTTCTGGCTTGCCTCCGCGCCGCCCACCAACACGGGCGAAATGATCGCGCGTGCCTTCGACGCGGGCTGGGGCGGCGCCGTGTGGAAGACCATCGGCGAGCCCATCACCAACGTGAGCTCGCGCTATTCCTCGATCGACTGGATGGGGGATCGCATGATGGGCTTCAACAACATCGAGCTCATCAGCGACCGCACGGTCGATGAAAACCTGCGCGAGATGGCTGAGGTGAAAAAGCGCTATCCGCACAATGCCGTCATCGCCTCGCTCATGGTCGCCTCCAACCGCGAAGCCTGGCATGAGATCGTCACGCGCGCCGAGGACGCGGGCGCCGACGGCCTGGAGCTCAACTTCGGCTGCCCGCACGGTATGAGCGAGCGCGGCATGGGTTCCGCGGTGGGCCAGGTGCCCGAATATACCGAGCTCATTACTTCTTGGGTGAAGGAGAAGGCGCGCACGCCGGTGCTGGTGAAGCTCACGCCCAACATCTCCGACATTCGCAGCGTGGCGCGCGCAGCCAAGCGCGGTGGCGCAGACGGCTTGTCGGCGATCAACACCATCAACTCCATCACCGGCATCGATCTCGATACGTTCGTGCCGCGTCCCAACGTGGACGGCAAAAGCTCGCATGGCGGCTACTGCGGCCCGGCGGTGAAGCCCATCGCCCTGAACATGGTGCAGCAAATCATGGCCGACTCGGAGGCCGCGCTGCCGCTCTCAGGCATCGGCGGCATCGCCGACTGGCGCGACGCCGCGGAGTTCATTCTGCTCGGCTGCGGCACGGTTCAGGTGTGCACGGCAGTGATGCATTACGGCTACCGCATCGTCGAAGACATGGTGGAGGGCCTGGAAAACTGGATGCGCTCGAAGGGCTTCAACTCGCTCGACGACTTTCGCGGACTCTCTGTCCAGCGCGTGACCGAGTGGAAGCATCTCAACCTCAACTACAAGATTGTTGCGCGGATCGACGAGCAGAAGTGCATCGGCTGCGATCTTTGCCACATTGCCTGCTGGGACGGTGCTCACCAGTGCATCCATCTCGACCGCGTGTCCGGGCCGGTGGACGGGCACATAGAGCAGCATGCGATTCCCGCTGCGAAAGAAGCTGAGAGCCGCGCGTCGCTCGCCTTTACGCCCGTCACGCGCCGTGAGCGCGCCGTCGATCCTGCGGAGCATGGGCCGTATCCCACGCCGCTCGCCCGCATTCCGCGCGTGGATGAGACCGAATGCGTGGGCTGCAACCTATGCGCCTGCGTGTGCCCCGTCGACGGGTGCATTACCATGGTCCGCGTGGACAAAGGCGTTGCACCGGAGACGTGGGACGGGCGGACAAAGGGCGCGCAGTGCGTGACCCAACCGCAGAATCACTAGGATTTCAAACCATGTCAAAGGTTCTCATCCAGAACGGCACCATCGTCAACGCCGATTCCACCGTCAAGGCCGACTTGCTCATCGACGGGGCGACGATCAAAGAAATCCGCGCGGGCATTCCGGCCGGCGCCGCGGAAACCGTCGTAGACGCCACTGGCCTGTTGCTTCTGCCCGGCGGCATTGATGCGCACACACATCTCGACATGCCCTTCGGCGGGACGACTTCTGCGGACGACTTCCTCACGGGCACGCGCGCCGCGGCCATCGGCGGGACGACGACGATCGTCGATTTCGCTATCCAGGCGCGCGGGACGAAGATGCGCGCAGCGCTCGATACATGGTGGAAGAAGGCCGAAGGCAAGGCCTGCATCGACTATGGCCTGCACATGATCGTGACCGACCTGCCCGACGCGGGCCTCGAAGACATGGACGACCTGGTGCGCGAAGGCGTGGCCAGCTTCAAGCTCTTCATGGCCTATCCCAACGTGCTTATGGTCGACGACGCGACGATTTTCAAGGCGCTCAAGCAGACGGCGAAGAACGGCGCTTTGATCTGCATGCACGCGGAGAACGGGTCCGTGATCGACGTAATCGTGCAGCGGGCGCTGGCCGAGGGCAAAACCGCGCCCATCTACCACGCGCTCACCCGGCCCACGCGCGCTGAGGCCGAGGCCGTGCACCGCGCGATTGCGATGGCTGAGATGGCCGGCGCGCCGGTGTACATCGTGCATCTCTCGAGCGAAGACGCATTGAATCAGGTGCGCGAGGCGCGCGACCGCGGCCTGCCGGCGTTTGCCGAAACCTGTCCTCAGTATCTCCTGCTCTCGATTGAAGACAACATGGAGGGCAAAGGCTGGGAGGGCGCGAAGTACGTCTTCACGCCGCCGCTGCGCGAGCGCGCCAACCAGCCGAAGTTGTGGGACGGCCTGCGCAGCGACAACCTGCAGGTGGTCTCAACGGATCATTGCCCGTTTTGTTTTGAAGACCAGAAGGCCCTGGGCAAAAACGACTTCACCAAGATTCCCAACGGCGGCCCGGGGATCGAGAACCGGTTGCAGCTGCTGCATCATCACGGCGTGGGGCAGGGAAATTTTTCTCTGAATCGATTTGTCGAGCTGGTTTCGACGGCGCCGGCGCGCATCTTCGGCATGTATCCGAAGAAGGGCGTGCTCCGCGCCGGCAGCGACGCGGACATCGTGCTCTGGGACGCGCAAGCCGACCACACCATCAGCGCCAAGACGCACCACATGAAGGTGGACTACTCCATGTTCGAGGGCTTCCGCGTGCGCGGCAATGCCCGCGACGTCTATGCGCGCGGCGAGCTGATCGTCTCGAAGGGCGAGTTCGTGGGCAGGCCTGGACGCGGGCAATATCTCAAGCGCCAGGCGCGGGGTGGGGCGTGGAAGTGAAGGAGGCGGATATCGGCTCTTTCACCAGGAATCGCCGCTGCTCAGCTGCTGCTCGCCTGACTAACCTGGAAGATGACTGAGGAATTCGCTCGGGAAATCGTTCTTCAGCATCCGCCGTGCGAGACACTTGGTGAGGAGCAGGCGGCTCGTGATCGATCGCGTGTGCACTAAGTCATCCGACGATAGCGGAACATCCCCCGGATTCCCAAAGAGCGCATGAGCGACTTTGATTCTTAATGGGTTCAGTACATTCTCCACGACGTCCGACGCTTTCCTTCCGCGAACATCTTGCGGCACGGCGGAGTCAAGGGTAGAGAGATCAAATTCACGGCGGACGTAGAAGAGGCTTTCTAGCCAGACTTTGATTTCCGCAAGCGTGCCCGGCAGCGCTTCGTCTGGGTCGGTAAAGACTGCGCTTGCTCTTTTCGCCTCCCGCGCTAATCGCTTTCTTCGCCCTCGCAACGATTCGACAATCTTAAATAAACACAAGAACTGGAACACCGGGCTGTTCGTGTTTAGCGCCTCCCGATAGAGGGCTGCATAACTCCGAAATTCTGAGCTGAAATTCGACGTTGCGTGAATCGCCATAGGGGCTTCGAGATAGGGGGATACAAAACTGACAGAGATGCTTCCATTAGTAATTTCCTTCGTCTCGTGATAGCCAATTTCCAAAGGAATGTCGAGGTGTAGACTCATGTTGCTTAATGGTGTGGCGAGTGCACGATAGGCGATCTCCTCCGCGTGTCCGCGGTTCTTGGCATGGAATGGCGCGGTGACGAACTTGCCCAGATAGCCCTTTTCGTTGGGCAGGCCTGTGAATTGGAAATTTCCATCTTCGGTGATCCCCGCGATGACTATCTGATCGGCATCTGGATTGCCAGGCGGGGAAAATGCCGGCTTGCTGATGGCAAGGTGGGAATCGCCTTGGAGGCCGGAGGAAAATGAAAGCTGGTGCTCTCCTTGAAGTCTGTATCCGGGTCGATGCAAGATAAATTTGACTTCGTAAAGTCCCGGGCTACCTCCCGGGGGGAGAGAATTGCGCGGATCATCACCCTTGAAGCGGTACATCATATGAAGCGTTTGGTACGTTCCCGGAAATCCAACAAGCGACACTCTTTCCTCAGCGTAGTTGGGATCTCCTTTGTGAAGTGGGATCTGCCCAGGGCTTTGCAGAACCGAGCCATGGCACCGACGATGCGCTAGACCGCTGCCGCAGGGGCACAGTCTTGTTTCCTCCGCGTCTGGCACTATGCCCTCCAGTCAATAATCCTAGACCTTTTGGAACCACCGTGCTTCCCAAGAAGTCACGAACTACTTTGTCGCGTTCTGACTGTCGTTGCTGTATAACGGTTCCACGGCAAGGCGATGAGCACCGTCGACCCATCCTTATCGAACCGCGATCTGCGCCCCACGCCGCCCGAGCGGCGCACGTGGGGGTTTTATAACTACACGGCGCTGTGGTTCTCCATGTGCATGGAGATCACGACGTATCAGCTTGCCTCCTCGCTGATCGCCAAAGGCATGGACTGGAAGCAGGCTATCGGCACGGTGCTCTTGGGCAATCTCATCGTGCTGGTGCCGATGCTGCTGAACGCGCACGCAGGCGCCAAGTACGGCATTCCGTTTCCGGTGTTCATCCGCGCGCCGTTTGGGGTGCGCGGGGCGAATCTTGCGGCGCTTCTGCGCGCCGTGGTGGCCTGCGGCTGGTTCGGCATTCAATCCTGGATCGGCGGCACGGCGATTGACGCCATGCTCCAAGTGA
>JASHTS010000009.1 GCA_030040425.1 Acidobacteriaceae bacterium
GCACCTGCGCAACGCGCCCACGAAGCTGATGAAGGAATTAGGCTACGCGGCCGGCTACAAGTATGCGCACGACGAAGAGGGCAAGGTGGCCGACATGGATTGCCTGCCCGACTCGCTCAAAGGGCGCAGCTATTACGAGCCGACGCAGGAAGGGCGGGAGAAACTGCTGGCAGCGAGGATGGAGGAGATCAGGAGGACCAGAGCGGGGAAACGCGGCCCGTGATTGATTTTGGGCCGGTCGTTCAGGTTTCGATTTCGCGCCCTTGCAAAGCACGAGCCTTCGCGAGCCCGCCTTCTTGTTTCCTCGCCCGGCACCCAAGGTTCTGCCTTTGGGACCTCAAAAAGCGCGAACCTCATCTCGCTGTTTCCTCGTTGCCTTGTTCCCTCGGCCCCTCGTTGCTTGCCTTTCGCGTCTTTCTCATTCCTTCGCGCACAATCTTTGCTGCTTCGTTCATCCGCTCGATGGACGCGATCTCCTCCGGCCAGTTGCGTCACTCAAAATACGCTCGCATGGAGGCATTGGCGCGGTCGTTGAACGCGGTCATTTTTTGTCGATCTTGAACGGTTTCTGGGTCGCGCTGTTTCGTTCTTCGCGCGAACGAGAACCGATCGAAGCCGGTCTGCCGCTTCAGTCTTCGCAGGTGGGGAAGTTCAAAGTCTTGGCGTCGCCGGTTTCCAGGTCTTCGTCCAGACCGGTGGAATCGGCGACATGGACCCTTCCGAAGGAGTCGTTGATCATCCCGTAGGCCTGATCTTCCTCGTCATCGAAAGTCTGGCCGGGCATGGAGTAGGTCAGCCTGGAGTCTGTGCTCATAAGGGTCTCCTTGGAGTGAGAGCTCGAGAGTCTCGGGTTCAGATTCTGGAGAGTGGACACTTCCTGACGGCTGCTTGCCGTGAAGCGCGGCGATTTGCGCGCTGCCGGCTTTAAGAACATTCTGCACCCAAACGATCTAAGGATGGTATGAGGATTTTCGGGATTTGATGGCGAATTCTCCGTTTTGGGCCACTCTCAGTCCTCACGCGTGGGCTTATTGTTCTTTTGGGCGTCGCCGGTTTCTTTTTCTTCATCGAGGCCGGTGGAGTCGGCGGGGTCGACGGTGCCGAGTGAATCGTTCACGACGCCGTCGTCGGACTTCTTTTGTCTTTCAGTGAACCCGGCGGGCTGCGTGTGCGTGGGCCTGGGCTTTCCGTTCATCGTGAATCGTCTCCTCGGGAATAGGATGCGGGCAAAACGCAGGCTGTTGGCGGCAGGTCATCACCATGGCGTGCTATTCTTGGCGAACAATTCAGCTTATGTCTTTGACGCGCTCTTTGCTGTTCGCGGTGATTGCGCTGAGCCCCGGCCCGGTTTCACTTTGCTCGCAGACGGAAACGGCTCCCGTCCCGCGCGAATCGATCGACACACCGTTTTACGTGGCGGGTTGGCAGGTACGCACGAACAACGCGGACGAAATGACCGGCCAGGGCAAGATCGGCCCGCTATGGCAGCGCACGTTTCAACAGAATCTCGTTGCGCGGATTCCCAACCGCGCCGGCGATGCTCTTATCGTGGTCTACTCCAACTATGCCAGCGATGAAAAGGGCGATTACGATTACCTGCTTGGCGCGCGCGTGAGCTCAATCGAGAACCTGCCGCCGGGCATGACCTGGAAGAGGGTTGAGCCGGGCGCCTATGCGGTGATTCTCACGGAGAAAGGCCAGATGCCCGGCGTGCTGCAGGCGGCGTGGGCGCGCATCTGGAAGATGTCTCCGGGAGAATTGGGCGGAAAGCGCGCCTTCGCCACTGACTACGAGGTCTACGACCAGCGCAGCGCGGATGTGCAGAACGCCCAAATCGAGATTCACATCGGACTGGCACCCGTTGTGCGGTAGGTGCGCCGCCGGCAGTCCTTCGATCCAACTCCGGCTTCAGTCGCCGTACTTGACTGAGCAGCCGTAGGGGCGCGTGTAGTCCGTGGCAATGGGCCTGCCAGCCATGGCTTCCGTGAGCGCGTCGGCGACGTAGTTATCGGCGCCCTTGATATCGTCGAGGTCGGGCGTGGGCCGGTTGTCGATGGCGCCCTCGTAGATGAGCTTGCCCTCAGGATCGATCACGTACATCTCGGGGGTGGTTTTGGCGTCATAAAGGCGGCCGAGCTTGCCCTGGGGATCCATGAGCACGGCGGTGGGATCGGCGTGCATCTTTTCGACGTAGGCGTTCTCCTCGGCGTCGGTGACGTAGCCCTGCTCGCCGGGCGCCGAGGAGATGACGGTGAACCAGGCCACGCCTTTCGTGGTCCATTCCTTCTGAAGAGTCTGCATGTTGCCGGAGAGATAGTGCTTGCGGGTGTAGGGGCATCCCTGGTTGTGCCACTCGAGGACGACATACTTGCCGCGGTATTGATCGAGCGAGTGCGTCTGGCCGTGGGAGTCAGTGGCGGTGAAATCGGGCGCAGGGGCGCCCACGCGCGGAGCCTGCGCGGCGGCCGCAAACGAGACGACAAGCGCGGCGCAGGAGAGGAACGAAACGGTACGAAGAGTGCGGGATGCGATGGACATGAGTGGCGAGCCTCCTGTGACGGGTTTCGGAACAGGGCCTGCGCGGCCATCGGCAATCGAACGGAGCCGGGACCGGCTGCTACTTGGACGTTTGTGCGGCGGACTCGGTTTCACTCCGCGGCAGTGTGGCGAGGGCGCCGGTGACGATGGGGGGGGTAAGCACCTGCGGAAGGAGTTGCGGATCGGGCTTGCCAGGCGTGTAGAGCGCGTAGACAGGGACGCCGCTGCGGCCAAGAGATTCAAGCGCCTGGGTGATGGCGGGGTCTTCGCGGGTCCAGTCGGCGCGGAGCAGCGTGACGTTGGCTTTGGCAAAGGCCTCAAGGACTTCTGGCCGGTCGAGGGCGACGCGCTCGTTGACCTGGCAGCTCAGGCACCAGCTGGCGGTGAAATCGACGAAGACGGGACGGCCGGCAGC
>JASHTS010000089.1 GCA_030040425.1 Acidobacteriaceae bacterium
GGCTCCTCGGCCATGCCGCACAAGAAGAATCCCATAATGTCGGAACAAATCAGCGGCCTCGCCCGCGTGCTCCGCGGCAACGCGCAGGCTGCGCTTGAGAACGTCGCCCTGTGGCACGAGCGCGACATCTCCCACTCCTCCGTTGAGCGCATCATCTTTCCCGATTCGACCATTTTGATCGACTACCTGCTCGCCCACACCACCGATCTTATCGATCGCTTGCTGGTGTATCCCGAGCGCATGAAGAAGAACCTCGAATCCACCGGCGGGCTCATCTTTTCGGGGCAATTGCTCCTCGATCTTGCCGAAGCCGGCATGTTGCGCGAAGACGCCTACCGGCTCGTCCAGTCCCACGCCCTGCGCGCCTGGCAGGAGGATCTGAACTTCCGCGACGAGATCGCCCGCGACCCGCAAATCACCAAGCTGCTTTCGCCCGAGAAACTGGATAAGACATTCGATTACACACGCCAACTCGGCAACGTAGACGCGATCTTTGAGCGCGTGCTGCAAGAGTGACAAGGGCAGCTTCTAGCTGCTAGCTCAGGCGGGTTCGTGCCGGCTGACAAAGGAGGCAAGTGACCGAGTCTGAAATCCAGTGCCTCAAAGACAACATCGACAAGTCTGTCGAAATCGAGACAGCCGATGGCGAACGGCTAATTGCCAAAGTTTTGTTCGTTACGCACAGTGAAGAATACGATGAACACGAATTGCTCTATCAGGTGATCAGCTCAAACAGGCTGGAGTCCTATGTCCATCTTGATAAGGCAGGAGGCTATGTTTTGGACTTCGATAAGATCCTGTCTGTAAGGGCCTCATGCTTACCAGAGGAGCGAGGAGCTAGAAGCTAACGGCTGAAAGCTCGCCTATCATGAACCTCACCCTCGCCATCACCGGCGCCTCCGGCGTGATCCTCGCGCGTGAGGCCCTCCGCGCCCTCGAAGCCGACGACCGCGTTACCCGTGTCCACTTCGTTGCCTCGGAAAACGCGCTGCGCGTGCTCGCCGAAGAGCTCGGCCTCTCCGGCCGCAACGATCTCGTCGAAAAACTCCTCGGCGCAAAACCCGCCAAGACTGTACAGCTTTCCGACGCCGACATCGGTGCCTCCATCGCCAGCGGCAGCCATCCCTCGAGCGGCATGATCGTCCTGCCCTGCTCCATGGGCACGCTCGCCGCCATCGCCCACGGCCTGGCCAATTCGCTCATTGCCCGCGCCGCCGACGTCACCCTCAAAGAACTCCGTCCGCTCCTGCTTTGCGTCCGCGAGACGCCCTTCAACCGCATCCATCTGCGCAACATGACGCTCGCTGCTGAGGCCGGCGCCACCATCTTCCCCGTGATCCCCGCCTTCTATAACCAGCCGCAGCGCACGTCGGAAATGGCAAAAGAATTCGTCTGCCGCGTCCTGGCGCATATCGGCCTGCCGCAGCCCGGCGCCTATGTCTGGAAGCCGGAAGAGTAGGGAGACAGGGAACAGGGATCAGGGATCAGGGATCAGGGATCAGGGATCAGGGATCAGGGATCAGAAAGGCTCTCGGCCCGTCGACTCTAGAATCATCGTTGCTTGCTTGACACGCGCGCGTTCGTCCCTCGATACTCTCGTTATGCCGATTGCAAAGCAGCCCGGAACGGCGGCCATGGCTATGTGTATGCCATTAGGACCCCTCCGTGCGGCCTTTCGTCGGCGAATGCTCTAGCAGCGCAGCCGAGTTTCGAAGCCTGACGGCCCGGGTCCTGTTGAAGGATGCGGGCCGTTTTTGATTTTTGTGCCGCACCCGCGCCGCTCCTATCGTACCCCTCCCCGTGCAATCATTCGAAGCCTAAGGAGCCCATCATGCCCGAGACCAACACCCAGCAGCTCGCCACGCTGGCCGTGCACGCCGGCCAATCGCCCGATCCGGCCACCGGCGCGCGCGCCGTGCCTATCTACCAGACCACCTCGTACCTCTTTCAGAACGCGGACCACGCAGGCCGCCTCTTCGCCTTGCAGGAGTTCGGCAACATTTACACCCGCATCATGAACCCCACAACGGACGTCTTCGAGAAGCGCGTGGCGGCGCTCGAAGGCGGCGCGGCGGCGCTGGCCACGGCTTCAGGCCAGGCGGCGGAGACGCTCACCATCACCACTCTGGCTGCGGCCGGCGACGAAATCGTCTCCACCACTTCGCTCTACGGCGGCACCTACAACCTCTTTCACTACACCCTGCCGCGCCTCGGCATCGCGGTCAAATTCGTTGACGCCGACGACTTCGACGGCCTGCGCGCCGCCATCACCCCCAGGACGCGCGCCGTCTACACCGAGACCCTCGGCAATCCCAAGCTCGATATCGCCGATGTCGCCAAGCTGGCAGAAATCGCTCACGCCAGCCGGGTTCCGCTCGTCATCGACAACACTTCTGCCACGCCGGCGCTGGTGCGGCCCATCGAGTGGGGCGCGGATATCGTGGTCAACTCGGCCACCAAATTTCTCGGCGGGCACGGCAACTCCATCGGCGGCGTCATTGTCGACGCGGGCAAGTTCGATTGGGCATCCTCCGGCCGCTTCAAAGAATTCACTGATCCCGATCCCTCCTATCACGGCCTTTCCTACACGCAGGCCTTCGGCCCGCTCGCATTCATCCTCAAGGCGCGGGTGCAGGGACTGCGCGACACCGGCGCCGCCCTCTCGCCCTTCAACGCGTTTCTCATTCTGCAGGGCATTGAAACCCTGCACCTGCGCATGGAGCGCCACTCGCAGAATGCCCTCGCCGTGGCCCAGCATCTCCAAAGGCATCCCGGCGTCGATTGGGTCAATTATCCCGGCCTCGAAACCAGCCCCTACTTTGCGCGTGCGCAAAAGTATTTGCCCACGGGCCAGGGCGCTCTCATCACCTTCGGCATCAAAGCCGGCGAAAAAGGGGGCGGCTATGAGGCAGGAAAGAAACTGATCGATACCCTCAAGCTCTTTTCGCTGCTCGCCAACATCGGCGACGCCAAGTCGCTCGTGATCCACCCCGCTTCCACCACGCACCAGCAGTTATCTCAGGAAGAACAGGCCGCCACCGGCGTCACCCCGGAACTGGTCCGGCTTTCCGTGGGCATCGAGGACATCCGCGACATCCTCGCCGACCTCGACCAGGCCATCGAAGCCGCCAACGGTGCGAGGAGCAGCGCAAAACCCGAGGCCCTGCCGGCCCGGTAAGGCAAAATGGAAGGAGCTTCTACCTGCTAGCTTCTAGCTCCTAGCTTTAAAGCCAGGCGCCGGATAGCAAGCATGGTTCAAGTCTGGAAAGGGAATTGCGAAATTCATCGTTTCGTCGCCAGTCCGAGCTAAGAGCTAGGAGCTGATAGCTGAAAGCTGATCATGCCCGACACCTACAACCGCAGCGGCGCTTCGCCGCCCAGCCCGACCGTGACGCCCACCTATGAAGGCGACTTTGTCCTCGGCCGCGACTTGCCGCTCGAGTGCGGGCGCACCCTGGCCTGTCCCACGCTGCATTACGCCGTCTATGGCCGGCTGAATGCGGCCCGCGACAACGCCGTTCTGGTTTGCCATGCCCTTTCGGGCTCCGCTCTGGTGGGCTCCTGGTGGCCTGAGATCTTTGCTCCCGGCGCGGTTCTCTCTCTCGAGCACGATTTCGTCATCTGCATCAACATGCTGGGCTCCTGTTACGGCTCCACGGGTCCCGGCGCGGTAAATCCTGAAACCGGCTCCATCTACGGTCCCGACTTTCCCCTCGTTTCCATTCGCGATAACGTCCGCGCCCAGGCGCAGCTCCTCGATTCGCTCGGCATCCGCCGCCTGCGCCTGGTGCTCGGCGGTTCCATCGGCGGCATGCAGGCCATCGAGTGGACCATCCAGCATCCGCTCCGGGTTGAGCGCGCGCTGGTCATCGGCGTCGCCCCGCTCGGCGCCATGGGCCTGGCGCTCAACCACCTTCAGCGCCAGGCCATTCAGCACGATCCGGAATGGCTCGCCGGCCGCTATCTTCCTCAATGTCCGCCGCGGCGCGGCCTCGCCCTCGCCCGGCAGATCGCTATGATCAGTTACAAATCCGCCCCTCTTTTTGATGAACGCTTCGGGCGCAATCCCAACCGCAACGGCGAAAATCCGTGGGAGCTCAACGGCGTAGGCGGCGGCCTCGTCGGCGGCCGGTTCGATATCGCCGGTTACCTCGATCATCAGGGCTCGCGCTTCATCGAGCGCTTTGACGCCAACTCCTATCTCGCCATTCTGCGCACCATGGACACCTGGGACCCGCTCCGCGGCTACGCTTCGCCGGCTGAGGCCTACGGCCGCATCGCGGCCCGGCTGCTCTTTGTCGGCATCAGCTCTGACTGGCTCTTCCCCGCCGACACCGTGCGCCGCTTCGCCGGGGAGATTCGCCTGGCCGGCGCCCACGCCGATTACCGCGAAATGGCCAGCGACCACGGGCACGATGCCTTCCTCGCCGAGCAAGTCGAGCTGGTGCGGCTGCTCCAGTAGGTGCGGCGCGACTTCACATTGCCTGGCCGGCCGGTGCGTGCATCTAATCTCTCCGGCGCGTCGGGGAGCGCCGCTCTCGCTTGAGGACTCGGCGGCGGAGCTGGAATGGCCGGGGCGAAAACGTTGCCACGGAGACTCAATTCTGCATCACTTTGCTTGTCAGGGGAAGATTGGCTTTCTATAATCCATACCAACAATGCATCGGAGGCCGTGGTATCGTTATATCCGTCTCCCGGCACTCAACCGCCGTTTCAGAGCGGTCGCATGTTCCGCCGGCCCAGGGGCGAAATCCACTTCGGCAATTTCCAGGAGCACTGAATGAAGAAGCTAGTCGTTGCATCTGCGATGGCATTGGCAAGCGTGAGCCTTGTTTCCGCGCTGGCGCTGCGAGTCCAGGCACAGGACAACTCCCAACAGATCACCATCCAGAATCCGGCGGAGTTCAATGCCTACCAGCAGGCCAGCACACAGACTGACCCGGCTGAGAAGGCCGCCGCGCTCGAGAGCTTCCTTTCAACCTATCCGCAAAGCGTGGTGAAGAAGGCCGTTCTCGATGAGCTGATCGTGACCTACCAGGGATTGAACCAGCCCGAGAAAGCTCTAAGCGCCGCTACCCGCCTGCTCCAGATTGATCCTAATAACATGCGGGCCATCTATATTTCCGTTTTCATCAAGAAGACCGACTGCCAGAAGAGCGTGAACCCGCAGACTGGCGTCAGCAACGACCCGCAAACCTGCGACGACGCCGCCACGCTGGCGCAGAAAGGCCTCACCGTTCCCAAGCCGGCAGACACGGCAGATGCCGACTGGAAAAAGCTGACGGACGCCACCTACCCCGTTTTCCACTCCACCATCGCCCTCGACGATGAAGTCTCCAAGAAAGACATGAAGGGCGCCATCCAGGAGTACCGCACCGAACTGATGCTTTATCCCCCCGAGGATTGCCAGAAGGTTGGGCCGTGCCTTGCCGATACCTTGCAGCTCGCCGAGGCCTATGCCCGGCCGGGACCGACCCAGGACCAGGTCCAAGCCATCTGGTTCTACGCGCGCGCCTGGAACTTTGCTCCTCCCAATTACAAATCGGAGATCGAGCAGAAGCTCGATTACTGGTACAAGCGCTACCACGGGACGCTCGACGGCGAAGCCGCCATCACCCAGCAGATCGGCGCCATCAAGACCCAGGCTCAGGCCACGCTTTTCCCGCCGGCCAGTTTCTCCATCAAGCCGGCTCCCACGCCCAGTGAGGTGGTCGATAACGTGATCGCCACCACGCCCGACCTGAGAACTCTCAACCTCGAAGACAAGGAATTCATCCTCGCCAACGGCTCGCAGGCGGCCAAGGACAAGCTCTGGGCGGTTCTTCAGGGCCAGCTCACGCCGGTTCCCGGTGTGGTTGTCAGCGATTCCGCCAATGTGCTGAAAGTCTCCGTGACCACCACGCGCGACCCCAAGCCCAAGGATTACGTGGTGAAGTTGCAGAATTCCGGTACTTGCGGATCGATTCCGGAGCCGCCCTCTGACCTGCATATCAAGGAGGCGCAGGATTACATCGTGTCCAACGGCGTCAAGGCAGACACCGACGCCATGGGCGACGATCTTACCGAAACGCCCGCCCACATCCACAGAATCGTCATCGAGCCCGCGGTTTCCACCATCAGCGTGGCCGTGACGGAAGATGCCAAAAACTCCCAGCCGCCGGTCGCCGACTTCATCGTCAATCTGAAGGATCCGGAGTCCTGCAAAGACGCTCCCGCTCCCGGCACCGTTCTTGCCAC
>JASHTS010000090.1 GCA_030040425.1 Acidobacteriaceae bacterium
AGCTCGAAGGCGACGCCAATGATTACCTGGGCAAGGGGCTCTCCGGCGGGCGCATCATCGCCTATCCGCCCAAGACCTCGAGCTTCCTTCCCGAGGAAAGCATCCTGGTGGGCAACGTGGTGCTTTATGGCGCCACCGGCGGCGAGGTGTTTTTGAACGGCATCGCCGGCGAACGCTTCGCCGTGCGCAACTCCGGCGCAACCGCTGTGGTGGAGGGCGTGGGCGACCACGGCTGCGAGTACATGACGCGCGGGCTGGTGGTGGTTCTGGGATCGACCGGCCGCAACTTTGCCGCCGGCATGAGCGGCGGACTCGCCTTTGTGTACGACGACCAGGGAGACTTTTCAACCCGGCGCTGCAACAAGTCCAGCGTGGACCTGGAGCCGCTCGTTGACAGCGCGGACATCGACCTGGTGCGCGGACTTCTTGAGCGCCACCGCGATGCAACCGGAAGCCCGCGCGCGGCGTGGGTGCTGGAGCACTGGGCCGACGCGCAGCCCAACTTCATCAAGGTCTTTCCGCATGAATACAAGCGCGTGCTGGGCGTGGCCCGCGTGGAGGAAGCCTACGTTTCGCCGAATTTCATTCCACCTCTGGTGACGGCAGTCTCGCCGGCGGAGGTGCAACATGGGTAAGGACACGGGATTTTTGGAGATCGAGCGCGAGCAGCCGCACAAGCGCAAGGCAACCGAGCGCATCAACGACTGGTTTGAAATCTACGAGCCCTTCCCGGAGGAGAAACAGCGGGAGCAGGGCGCGCGCTGCATGGATTGCGGCGTGCCCTTCTGCCACACCGGCTGCCCGGTCAATAATCTCATTCCCGACTGGAACGACCTGGTCTATCACAACCGCTGGGAGGCGGCGATCCGGCGGCTGCACTCGACCAATAACTTCCCCGAGTTCACGGGACGCATCTGCCCTGCCCCGTGCGAAGCCTCGTGCGTGCTCGGCATCAACCAGCCGCCGGTTTCGATCAAGCTCATCGAGCGCTCCATCGTGGAGCGCGCGTGGGAAGAGGGATGGATTCGCCCCGAGCCGCCGGAACAGGCGACGGGCAAGCGCGTGGCGGTGGTAGGCAGCGGGCCAGCGGGTCTGGCGGCTGCGCAGCAACTGCGCCGCGCCGGGCACTCCGTAACCGTGTACGAAAAGAACGACCGCATCGGCGGACTTCTGCGTTACGGCATCCCCAACTTCAAGCTCGAAAAACACGTGCTCGACCGGCGTATTGAGCAGATGCGCGCCGAAGGCGTGGTCTTTGAGACCAGCGCGCACGTGGGCGTCAATATTTCGGTGCAATTCCTGCGCGAGGAGTACGACGCGATTCTTCTCTGCGGCGGCGCGGAGCACCCCCGCGACCTGAAGATTCCAGGGCGCGAGCTCAAGGGCATTCACTACGCCATGGAGTTTCTGCCGCAGCAGAACAAGCGTTGCGAAGGCGATACGGAAGAAACGGTTCTCGCCAGCATGGGAGCGGCGGAGCCGATCCTTGCCACCGGCAAGCGCGTGGTGATCATCGGCGGCGGCGATACCGGCGCGGATTGCCTGGGCACCTGTCATCGGCAGCATCCCAAGAGCATTCACCAGTTCGAAATCATGCCCAAGCCGCCGGCGGAGCGCTCGCCGGCCACGCCGTGGCCGCTTTGGCCGCTGCAGCTGCGCACCGAGGGCGCGCACGAGGAAGGCGGCATCCGCGACTGGGCCATCAACTCCCTCAAATTCACCGGCGACGAGCACGGCAACGTGAAGCAGTTGCACGCCCTGCGCGTGGGACCTCCGCCAAAGTTCGAGGCGATTCCGGGAACTGAATTTACCATGGATGCGGACCTCGTACTGCTGGCCATGGGCTTCCTGGGACCGGTGCGCAACGGGATGCTGGAGCAGCTCGGTGTCGCGCTCGACAACCGCGGCAATGTAGCGACGACCAGCTACATGACGTCGGTCGAAGGCGTCTTCGCCGCAGGCGATATGCGCCGCGGGCAATCGCTGGTGGTTTGGGCCATCTCTGAGGGGCGCAAGGCCGCTGCGGCTGTCGATGCGTATCTCACCGGCGAGTGGGAAGAAGTGAAGCGGCCGGCGCAGGCCACGGCGGTGGCGCGGTAAGCATCTGTCGAAGTATCGGCTCGCGATTGGAGCAATCTCACATTGCCCAAGTGCTGGCCTTCGCTTTATGCAGTGGACCTCCATCGCAGGAGTGTTCGGCTTGGGCGGCTTCGGTTTGCTGCTCTTTTACGCCGGGCGCTGGTACTTTGATCGCAGCGGCGGCACGGCCAAATCGGTGGCAGCCGCTGCGATTGTGGTCGGATTCGCGTTCATGATCCTTTCTCTCGCTGCGATCTGGGTGATTCGCATTCGCCATCTGCTTCATTGGTGAGCCGGACGATATCCCTTCTTGGCTCTGGAGTCGAAGTATTCACGCGGCGCGATGAACGGCCGCGCTGCGGCGCGCCTGTGTCTGCGGCGAGAGCAACTGCACGACGATTACGACAGCCGGGATGAGATAGACGGCCGATCCGCAGACCCACATGAAGGCGCCCGCGGCCACCTGGTCATTGAGCGCGCTCAGGCCGAAGGGGCGCGGGACGAGGCCGTAGCTCGGGTAGAGTAGGCGGCCGGAAAAACACAGCATCGCGGAGACCGCGGTGTTCACGATGTCGGCGAGCAGCAGATACGGGATCAGCATCCAGCGCGATTGCCGCGCGCGCGAGGGCCATGGGCGAATCAACGGCCACCAGAACATCAAGTTGGTGAAGAAGAAGCAGGCGTGCTCGCAGTTGTGCCAGTTCTCGCTGGCAAGCGCAAACTCGTAGGCGCGGGGAATATGCCAGCCGATGTATGCGGCGTTCATCGCAATCCACGCCACACGCGGGCGCGTGAGAAAGCGGCCCAGCGCGGGCAACGCGCCTGAGCGGAAAAGCGGGCGCAGGGGCTTGCGGATGATCCATCGCGGAAGGCCGCGCAGCATGGGCACCATGGGTGCGCCCAGCACGATGAGCGGCGGGGCGATAGACATGAGCACCCAGTGCTGCGCCATGTGCATGAAGAGCAGCGAATCGCTGAAGGTGTCGAGCGGCGAAGCCACGGCGACGAAGAGCGTCGCGATGCCGCCGAGAAAACACGCAAGCCGCCACACGGGAAACTGCGCTGGCCGCGTGCGGCGAATGCGGGCAAAGCCGCGCGCGTAGACGAGCGCGACGAACGCGAGCTCGGAGGTCACGAGCCAGGGAACCTCCCAGCGCGTGAAAAGATCCGAGATGGTCGTGGTCCCGGGCATCTGGTTATGGCGTGCCGCCAGAGCCTGCAGAAGGACGGACCGGCATCGGCTGGCCGCTTGTGGATTGCGAAGTCTCGAGCGCACGGCGCGCGGGATCGTAGGCGGGCGGCTCGCTCGAGGGGTGCAGCGTCTCGAGAAAGCTCACCAGCGCTTCAATCTCCGGCGGCGAAAGATTCTTGCCGTAAGCCGGCATGTTGCCGCCGCCGGTGACGACTTTGAAGCGCATCTGGTCGGGGGTCATGCGCGTGGCCACGTAATCGAGATCGGGGCCACGCTCGCCGCCCGTACCGCCGATGGTGTGGCAATTGCGGCACTGCTTGGCCTGGAAAATGACGGCGCCCTGGCGCACCAGCGGCGTGGCATCGTGAACCAGATAAGCGGGCGGCGGATCGGCGCTCCAGGCGCTCATGTGCGGACTCCAGGGGGTGGTGGTGCCGAGATGCGTGAGCACGCCGAAGCAGACAGCAATGGTGGAGACCAGAAGAACCGCCACGGGGCGGCGATGCCAGCTCTTTTCGCCTTCCGAAGCGTAGAACGGAAGCGCGAGCAGGACGGCGATGGCGACCATGGGCGCGATGAGGATGAACGGCGTCTCCCACTCCGGGGGAAGATAGGAGAGGATGGCGTAAAGCCAGAGGAAAAAGAAATCGGGCTTGGGAACGGTTTGAATGATGGCGGGATCGGGCTGCCCTGTGGGGCCGTATGGACCGAAGACGAAGGCGCAGACGGCGACGGCGGCGATGATGGCGCCGGAGAAGACGAGATCTTTCCAGAACGCGCCGGGCACGAACGGAATGCCGTCTTCGTGCGTGAGCCGGTTGTACTCGGCAATGTAAGTGGAGCGGCGCACGAGCCGGCCGGGCATGGGCCACTCATTGACGCCGAGTTTGAGGACCATCCACACATGCAACAGGGCGAAGAGGAGCAGCGCGCCGGGAATGATGAAGACGTGCAGCGCGAAGAAGCGCGAGAGCGTGGCCCCGGCAATGATAGGTCCGCCGAGCAGGAGATGGACCAGGCCGCCGCCGACAAAGGGCACGCGGCTGACGATGGAGACGCCGATGCCCAGGCCCCAGTAAGCGTCCTGATCGAAGCGCAGCACCTGGCCGGTGAAGGCCATGCCCAGCGTCATGAGCAGCAGAAAGACGCCGAGAATCCAGGTGAGCTCGCGGGGAAACTTGTAGGCGCCGAAGAGGAACACCTGTGCCATGTGGATAAGCACGATGGCAACCATGAAGTTCGATCCCCAGCCGTGGAGCGCGCGCAGAAACCAGCCCAGGGGTATTTGATGATTCAAGACGTTGAGGCTGTTCCAGGCTTCTCCGGCGGAAGGAACGTAGACGAAAGCGAGAAGAATTCCGGTGACGATCTGCAGGAAGAAGAGCGTGAAGGCGGCGCTGCCGAAGACGTACCACCAGCTCGCCGT
>JASHTS010000091.1 GCA_030040425.1 Acidobacteriaceae bacterium
CCGCGCGCTGGCAGGTGCGCGCTTTTCTCGACGATATGGCCGCCCGCGTGGGCGAAGCTCATCTGGTTCTCGCGCGCAGCGGCGCCTCCACGGTTGCCGAGCTGACGGCCGCGGGCAAACCCGCCGTGCTGGTGCCGTTTGCCGCCGCGGCCGACGAGCACCAGCGCCGCAACGCGGAAGCCATGCAATCTGCCGGCGCGGCCATCATGCTCCAGGAGAAGGACCTCGATACGCCCGGCCTGCTGCTTTCGACTCTGAGCTCTTTGCTCAAGGCGCCCGACCGTCTCGCGTCGATGGCCCGGGCTGCGCGCGCCCAGTCCCATCCCGGGGCGGCCGAGCGCATTGCTGCGCGGCTCATCGAGCTGGCGGGTCAGCGAGTTAGCGAGTTAGCGAGTTAGCAAGTCGGCAGGCCGGCGGGAGTTTGTGCTTTCCCACCCTTCGCGCAAAGAGCGCGCGGAGGATAGGGCAACGGGCGGGTGGGCGGGTTGGCAAGTCAGCTTCCTTGCTCCCTCGATCCCAGCCTCTAAAACAAAAAGCCCGCCTGCCGAAGCAAGCGGGCTTTTGTCGAAAATCCCGTTCAGAGATTACCGGCGTCCGCCACCACCGCCGCCGTGGAAGCCACCACCGCCTCCGCCGTGGAAGCCGCCTCCGCCGCCATGGAAGCCGCCGCCCGCAAAGGCATGCCCGCCTCCGGCGTAGCCATGGGCCACTCCGCCGCCCGCGTAGCCTCTGCCGGCTCCGGCATAGCCACGAGCTACGCCGCCGGCATAGCCTCTGCCCACTCCGGCGTAGCCGCGGCCCGCGTAACCATATCCGCCGCGATAGCCGTAGGCACCGCGATAACCGTATCCGCCGCGGAAGCCGTAGCCGTAACGGCCGCCCCAGCCCCAGTGGTACCAGGGACCGGCGCCGATGAACACGCCGCCGACGAACCAGTTAGGTCCGTAGTAGCCATAAGGCGCGCAGGCGTAAGGATAATAGGGGTAATAGCCCCATTCGCAAGCCGGGGGACCGTAATCGCCGTAGTATCCGTAATATCCGGGATCCACGACCGCCGGGCCCACTCCCACCCCTACCGCAACCTGGGCGCGCGCCGTGGATGTAACCAGAAACGGCACAGCCAACAGCATCGCAATCAAACTCAAGCGGATCGTCCGCATGACACCCTCCTTGTGCTGTTCCGTCGTTCCGGAATTCGGCCCCGGAAGCTCGCTTCCGTCCTCAGCACCCTCCGGCCTCTTTCATCTCGTCCTTGGCCGGCTCCACTCTTTCTAACAGCAATTTCACATTTTAGTTGCGGTCTTGTGCTCCAGAATGAGCCAACTTCGACCAAACCGCAAGCCTTTCCTTACCAAAGTCTTGCTCCGGCAGTAACCGGATAACGGCCATGCTTCATTGGACGCTCAAAGCCCGGATTCCGATGGGGAAAAAAAACGGCCACCCCACCTGGGAGTGGCCGCCTTGCATCAGGCAGCAGAAGGAGAGCTACCTGCGAAACGGGGCGCCGGGGTAGAAGCGCCGGCCGTAATAGACCGGATGTCCCCAACCGTAGCCCCAACCGCCGCGCACCACCACCCCTACGCGCGGCCCGGGTGCGCGCCAGAATCCCGGCACCCATACGCCACCGTTGTAATAACCCGCCGTCCAAACGTACCCCGGTCCGGGGCAAGGCGGAACATAAGCCACCGGTCCGCCCACGTAAACGCCCACGC
This sequence comes from Acidobacteriaceae bacterium, assembly GCA_030040425.1. Classification (GTDB taxonomy): domain Bacteria; phylum Acidobacteriota; class Terriglobia; order Terriglobales; family Acidobacteriaceae; genus Telmatobacter. The sequence continues at coordinate 1,713 of JASHTS010000091.1, forward strand.
CGATCCGGGCTGCGTGCGCCTGTTGCGTCGCGCCCAGTCCCACGGTTCCCAGTGCCAATGCTGCTGCAAGCATCCACTTCTTCAAGCTGCCCATATTTCCTCCTTCCAGCCGGTTCGTCTCTTGAACCGTCCCGGCTTTCGGCCGTTGTGGAAGCTTGGATCTTGCTGCCTCGCGCGGCCTGCCGGTTATGTCCTGATTGAACAGCAGCGGTTCGCGATGGTTGCGCGCAACTTTTCCCGGCGACCTGCGTTAACGGAGGGCTTCGATCCGGTTCCCACTTTAGTAGAATCCCGTCATCACGCGTGGAAGTTTATGAGCGCTGGAGATAGCGGCAAGCAGGACACGATTCCGGGCGAAGAGATCGCCGAGCTCTTCCGGCGGGCGATCCGGCGCGAAGTGAAGATCGTCGCTCCCGGCCAATCCTGGAATGACGTTTACGCGGGCAACGTGACTCTGCGCATCGGCGAGTACGAGGTGGTGATCTTCAACGACTGCGACGAGCTCGACTACGTCGACTCGGCCACTGCGCCCGACGGCCGGCGGGGCGATTTCGACCATTGGTGGCAGACGCAGACCGAACCCGTTTCGCTGCTCACCGAGGAAGAACGCATGCAGCTCGAGTACCGGCTGGAAAGCGCGCCGGCAGCGGAGCGCTGACTTGCTTCCCACCCTTCGGGCAGAAAACGCGCGAAGGATGGGGCAACGGGCTGTTTCTCGTTTCCGCGCTTCCCACTTCCTACTCTCTACTCTCTACTCTCTACTCCTCTGCTCTCTACTTCCTGCTCCCTGCTCCCTGATCCCTGTTCCCTGATCCCTGTTACTCTGGACCTTCGCTCACCATGTTCGCCACCTCCCAGCACGCGCACTTCGTCGGCATCGGCGGCATTGGCATGAGCGGCATTGCGGAGATTCTTCTCAACCTGGGCTTCCACGTCTCCGGCTCCGACGTGAAGCGCAGCGCAGTTACGGACCGGCTCGCGCAGCTGGGCGCGATCATCTACGAAGGCCACGCGGCGGAAAACGTCGCCGGCGCCACAGTCGTCGTCACCAGCTCGGCGGTGAATGCGCGCAACCCGGAGGTCGTTGAAGCGCATGCGCGCAAGATTCCCGTCATCGCGCGCGCGGAGATGCTGGCCGAGCTGATGCGCCTCAAGTATGGCATTGCGATCGCCGGCATGCACGGCAAAACCACAACCACTTCCATGGTGGCGAGCGTGCTTGCGGCGGGCGGCCTCGATCCCACCGTGGTTGTCGGCGGCCGCGTGGATGCGCTGGGATCGAATGCGCGGCTGGGCACCACGCAGTATCTCGTGGCCGAAGCCGACGAGAGCGACCGCTCGTTCCTCAAGCTCTCGCCCATCCTCGCCGTGGTGACCAATCTTGACCGCGAGCACATGGATTGCTACCGCGACATGGCCGACGTGGAACGCGCCTTTCTCGACTTCATGGACCGCGTGCCATTCTACGGCGCGGTCACTGCCTGCGCCGACAATCCGCTGCTCAGGAAGATTCTTCCTCAGGTGCGTCGCCGGGTCTTCACCTACGGCCAGGAAAGGGAAGCCGACTTTCGCCTCGAGATTCTTGACGCCGCCGCCTGCGCACCGCAGGGCTGCTTTTCGCGCTTCCGGGTGCACTGCACCGCCGGACCGCTTGGCCCCTTCGAGCTGCACGTGCCCGGCCGGCACAATACTCTCAACGCAACCGCAGCCGTGGCCGTTGCCAGCCAGCTTGAGATTGCGCCGGAAAAGATCGCTTCGGGCATTGCGCATTTCCGCGGCGTCGATCGCCGCTTTCAACAGCGCGGCTGCGCGCGGGGCATCACCGTAATCGACGACTACGGCCACCACCCCACCGAGATTCGCGCCACGCTCGCCGCGGCGCGCGACTACGGCCGCAACTCCGGGTCGGGCCGCGTGCACGTCATCTTTCAGCCACATCGGTTCTCGCGCACGGCCGATCTTCTGGACCAGTTTGCCGAGGCATTCCTCGACGCCGACAGCGTCGTCGTTCTTCCCATCTACGCCGCCAGTGAGGAACCCATCCCGGGCGTGACGGCGGAGTTGCTCGCTGCCCGCATTCGAGGCCCGCGCGTCGCATTCACGCCTGATTTTTCCTCAGCCGTGCAAGCGGCGGTCGCGGCGGCGCGCGAAGGCGATCTGATCCTCACCCTCGGGGCCGGCAGCGTCAGCCATCTCGCGCCGCAGATTCTCGCCGCACTCGAATCCGCCTGACATAGCGTCACGGGCCGCAATCCGGAGGGCGCGTGGATCCGCACGCCCACTGGATTCCGCTGTAACCCGGTTTTCATCTTGCCCTGTTACGTTGATTCCGGTTCCCGGAGTTGGTGTCCTGAGAGCCGGAAAATCCCTTTTGCATGCCATCAACCCACAAGGAGTGTTTTTCATGGATCTTCTCGCGTCTCCCTTGCGCCGGCGCATTCTCGTTCGCGCTCTAGCCTGCGTAGCCATCGCCCTGCTCGGTGTGGCTGCTGCTTCCGCACAGGACTTTTTCTTCCCCGGCCCGGATTTCACTCCCGGCAACCTCGTCGTCAGCCGTTCTGTCTATGCGGGAAACGCCGATACCGTACAACTAGGCGAAGTGCTGCCGCCCGGGTGCGGCGCGGGTCTCTGTTCGCCTTCGACCGGCGCCATCGCCGACGGCACCTATCCGTACGTCTTCAACAACGACACGTACGATGGCAGCTTCGGCATCACTTCGCCCATCTTCCTCGACGAGATGACGCCCTGGGGCTTTGTCGTCCGCTCACTCGAAGTGCCCAACAGCCTTGAGCGCGGCATCGCTCCGGAGAGCGATCAGCTTGTCACCAGCTTCAGCTCCAAATCCGAGCTGGCGTTGAACCTCTCGGCCGATGCCAAGTACCTCACCTTCATCGATTACGTCGCCCCCGTGAACGCCATCGATGCTTCGAACGCCAACACCCCGGGCGCGGTCGACCCAACCAACCCGGTGGGCGAGAACTTTTACCGCGCGGTGGCCACAGTCGACGAGCACGGCCATTTCACGTTTACTGAGACCAACGCTTACAGCGGCAACAACGGACGCGCCGCCATTCTGAATAACACCGACGGCGCCGACGCGTTTTATACCGCGGGCAATGCCGGGAACGGCTCGAATCCGCAGCCGGACGGCGTCATTCTCGGCGCGGGTGCGCAGATCATCACGCCTTCGGACGTCCCCGAGTACCTGCAGAATCCCGGCGCGCCCACGCCCGCGGCCAGCTTCTCCGTGACCGAGCTCGGCGATAAGGCCGACAAGGTGGGCAAAGACGACAACTTCCGCGGCATGACGGTTTACAACAACGTGCTCTACTTCACCAAGGGCAGCGGCAGCAACGGCGTGAACACGGTCTACTTTGTCGATACCACCGGCACGGCGTGCCCCAAGGGCGTGGGCCTCCCCGTTGCCGGAGCCAAGCTGCCCACAGCTGCGCTCACCTATGATCTCAGCACGCTGCAGGCGGACGGCCTGCCCAGCAACATGTGCGTCCTGGCCGGATTTCCCTCCACTTCCAACAAGAGCGTGAACCCGGTGAACTTCCCCTTCGGCCTGTGGTTCGCGAACCCCACCACGCTCTACGTGGCCGATGAAGGCGACGGCACCGCCACCTACGACGCCACCACGAATACCTACACCGACGCCGCCGGGCAAACGCTCGCCGGTCTTGAAAAGTGGGTTTTCAATTCTTCAACGCAGACCTGGAACCTGGCGTACACGCTGCAGAAGGGCCTCGATCTGGGCGTGCCTTACACGGTGCGGGATTACCCCACCGGCGACAACTCGGTCACCGGCTTGCCCTGGGCGCCGGCTACGGACGGGCTGCGCAATATCGTCGGAGCTTTCGGCGACGGCTTCCTGATTCCGCGCGACAGGGTCGCGATCTACGCCATCTCCTCGACGGTGAGCGGCGGCGGCGATACGGGCGCCGATCCCAACAAGCTGTTCGTCATCGTCGACGACGTCAACAATACCTCTGCGATGGCGGCCGCCAACGAGCGCTTCTATGAGCTGCGCGCCGCGCGGAGCAGGGAAGTGCTGCGCGGGGTTTCCTTCACGCCGGGTACGAAGGGGCTGACGTCGTACTGAGTGTTGGGCAGAAAAACCGAGTGAATGCAGAGTCGTCTCCGGCGAGTCGGCGCTTGCCGGAGACTTTTGCATTCTTACCGAGGATTGAATGCGTGCTTTCTTTACGAAGATGCCGCGTACGCCTCGACATCTCTCTCGATCGTCTTCATCAGTTCCAGCCGCGCTTTGGAGAGGTCATACATCTGTTGCAGGTTCAGCCAGAACTCCGCGCTGTTGCCGAAGAAGCGAGCAAGGCGCAGAGCAGTTTCCGGAGTAATCGCGCGCCTGCCCTTAACAATATCGCCAACGCGCGTTGCCGGTACTCGCATTTTCAATGCGAGGGCGTTCTGCGAGATCCCAAGAGGAATGAGAAACTCCTCGCGCAGCACCTCGCCGGGATGAGTACTGACTCTCTGAAGATTCCAACCGTGAGCAGGTCTATTGATAATCATACTTTCCGTTCCGTGCCTTTCCGTCAGTGGTAGTCCACGATCTCGACGTTGTGTGCTCCATCGATCTTCCAGACAAAGCAAATCCGAAATTGATCGTTGATACGGATGCTGTGTTGTCCGATCCGCTCGCCCTTGAGAGCCTCCAAACGATTTCCAGGTGGAACGCGCAGATCGCTCAGGTTGATCGAAGCTTCAAGCTGGTCAAGCTTACGGCGCGCAACGCTTCCAATCCCCGCCCACCGTTTATTCGAGCCTGTCTCATAGAGCTCCCTGGCGTCCCCGTCCTTGAAGCTCTGGATCATCTCGTTTAGCGTATAATGTGTGGCGTTATACGTCAAGGTCGGCCCCGCTTCCGTTTGCGGCGCTCGCGAGCCCGTAACCCCCCGGATTCCTCTCCTCCTCCGCGCGCGAAAATCGACGCCAACTCCGGGCTATAGTGAGGGTTGGCGACTTCTCACGACCCTCGCTCCGGCGTGACGCATCAAGGCAATTATTCGAACCGCCCCATGCTCTGGGAGGATGAGCCTCCTGCGCAGTTGCGCGTGCGGCGCATGCAGTCGGCCGCAGCGGAGGCGCCGCTCCCGGGGCGCGTGCGCCGCGGCAGCCCCGGCATGCCGCTGGACATGGAAGCCGGTGTGGAGGAGTTCGAAGAGGACGAAGACGAACTCCGCGGAGCTCGCCGCTTCTATCCCTCCGCGCCCCAGGGCCGCCGGTGGCGTCCGACCGGCAAAGCCGGCCGCATCTTCCTGGCGCTCGCCGCGTTGACGGTTCTCGGCAGCCTCACCGCCTGCGCGCTTCTTCTGCGCAATCTGCTGGAGCGCGATGCCCGGTTCCGCATCAGCGGCGCAGCCGACATCCAGGCCACCGGCCTCACCGAGGTCAGCCGCGCCGAGATGCTTCCCGTCTTCGGCGAAGACATTGGCCGCAACATCTTCTTCGTTCCCCTCGACCTGCGCCGCAGGCAGCTCGAATCGATCCCCTGGATCGAGCACGCCACGGTGATGCGCCTGCTCCCGGACCAGATTCGCGTCAACGTGGTGGAGCGCAAGCCCGTGGCCTTTACGCGCATGGGCAATCAGATCGGCCTCGTCGATGCCGACGGCGTTCTGCTCACCATGGCTCCGGCGGCGATGGTCCGCCACCACTATTCGTTCCCCGTGATCACGGGCATCGACCGCGGCGACCCAGCACCCTCGCGCAAGGCTCGCATGGCGGTCTACCTGCGCATGATGGGCGATCTCGACTCGTCGGGCCAACATTATTCCGAGCAGATTTCCCAGATCGACCTCACCGATCCGGAAGATGCGCGCGTGCTCATGCCGGAGCAGGGCGCCGACATCCTCGCCCACTTCGGCGAAGATCACTTCCTCGAGCGCTACCTGCGCTACAAGGCGCACATCGCCGAGTGGCGCCAGCAGTATCCGCATCTCGCCGCCGTGGACTTGCGTTACGGCCAGCAGGTGGTTCTGCAGATGGCCTCGGGCAAGGAAGCCGCCGATCCATCGGCGGCTGCGAATGGCTCCGGCCCGATCTCCGAGGCGAAGCCGGACCCCGGCCAACCCGCATCCTCTGCCGCTGAGATCCGCCGAAGGCCCGCTCCCGGCGCGTCAGTTCATGCGAAGCACAAGACCGCCGCGGAGAAGAAGAAGCGCGCGGAGTCGCCCCGCGCCGCGCTCACCCCTTCGTGGAATAACGCTGCACTGCCCAACGCCGAATCCATCGACAGCCCGGCGCCCGACGCCTCCGGAGGCGCGTAAGCCCATGAATCCCAAACCGGACAACCTCATCGTGGTTCTCGACGTGGGCAGCGCGCACACACGCGTGCTCGCCGCCGATGTGAATGAAGGCGTCCTGCGCTACCGCGGCCACGGCCAGGTGGATTCGGCGGGCATGCGCAAGGGACTTATTGCCGAGCTCGGCCCGGCAGCGCGCGCCGTGCGCGCCGCCAACGAGCAGGCCGAACGCGTGGCCCGCGTCAATATCGATGAGTGCGTCACGGGCGTGGGCGGCCCGCACGTCCGCGGCCTCAACACCAACGGCGGGTTCGAGCTCGGCAGCCGCATGCGTGAGATCACGCGCGAAGACGTGCGCGCCGCCGTGGAGCGGGCCCGCGCCGTGGAGCGCCCGCCGGATCGCGAGATTCTTCACCTGCTGCCGCGCCAGTTCATCCTCGACCATCAGCCGGGCATCTTCGATCCCGTGGGCATGATCGGCGCGCGGCTCGAAGTCGATCTGCACATCGCCACCTGCTCCGGCTCGGCGCTGCAGAGCACGGTCACCTGCGCCAATCGCGCCGGCCTCGAAGTCTCCGAAGCGGTGCTCGAATCGATCGCCGCGGCCGAATGCACCCTCTCCGCCGATGAGCGCGAGCTCGGCGTCTGCCTCATCGATATCGGCGCGCACTCGACGGAGATGGCCGTCTTCTTCGAAGGCGCGGCCGCGCACACCGCCTCCGTTCCTATCGGCGGCGCGCATTTCACCAACGATCTCGCCATCGGGCTGCAGTTGCCCGTTGTCCAGGCCGAAGAACTCAAGCTCGAATACGGCAATTGCGTGGTCACCGCGGTGCCGCAGCTTGCCGAAGTTGAAATCGCCCCTCCCCAGTCCCCGACCCAAGAAGCAAACGCCGCTTCTTGGGGATCCCAGCCGCAGCGGCTCAGCTTGCGCACCATGGCGGAGATTCTGGAGCCGCGCGCGCGCGAGCTGCTCTACTTCGTGCGCGAGAGCCTGCGGCATGGCGGGGTGCTGGACGCGCTCGGAGCCGGCTGCGTGCTCAGCGGAGGCGGATCGCTGCTGCCCGGCATGCTCGACGTTACCGAAACCCAGCTGCGCGTTCCCGCGCGCGCCGGCGCGCCTTTGCGCATCTCGCACATGCCCGCCGAGCTCACCCATCCGGGCTACGCCGCCGCGGTGGGCATGCTTTTATATGCGCATCGCACGCGCATGACGCGCGCCCAAGAGGATCACAGCCTGCGCGCGAAGATCCGCGAGCTGTTCACTGCGGCCTATTGAAAAGCGAGGGTTCAAAGGATGGTGCGCGCTTCGAAGTTTTTCGTGCACGGAGGAGAGAGTGAGTTTAGCGTTCTAACACATGAGGAGGCTTGAGGAGCCATGGGAGCGATAACAGAATCGGGAGTCATGCGCATTCAATATCACGAGGAGACGCCCCGCGGCGCGCACATCAAGGTCATCGGCGTGGGCGGCGGCGGCGGCAACGCCGTGAATCGCATGATCCAGGCCCGCATGGAGGGCGTCGAGTTTATCGCCGCCAATACCGACGTGCAGGCGCTCAAGCTCTCGCAGGCTCCGGTCAAGCTGCAGCTTGGTGTCCGCCTCACCTCCGGGCTGGGCGCGGGCGCCAATCCCGACATCGGCCGCCGCGCCGCGCTCGAGGACTCGGAAAAAATCATCGAAGCCCTCGAAGGCGCCGACATGGTCTTTGTCACCGCCGGTCTGGGCGGAGGCACGGGCACGGGCGCCGCTCCGGTCATCGCTTCGCTCGCCAGCGAGATGGGCATCCTCACGGTCGCCGTCATTACCCGCCCCTTCGGCTTTGAAGGCAAGCGCCGCCTGCAGCAGGCCGAGCGCGGCCTGAAGGAGTTGATCGAGAGCGTGGACACCATGATCGTGATTCCCAACGAGAAGCTGCTGGCCGTGGCCAAGGACGCGGGCTTCTTCGAGAGCTTTCGCATCGCCGACGACGTGCTGCGCCAGGGCGTGCAGGGCATCAGCGACATTATCACCATCCCCGGCATCATCAATAGAGATTTCGCCGACGTGAAGACCACCATGGCCGGCATGGGCCACGCGGTGATGGGCACGGCCATCCGCGCCGGGGAAAACCGCGCCGTGGAGGCCGCGCAGGCGGCCATGGCTTCGCCGCTGCTTGACGCCGGCGCCATCGACGGCGCGCGCGGAATCCTTATCAACATCACCGGTTCCAGCTCGCTCAAGCTCTCCGAGGTGAACGCGGCTTCGTCCCTCATCCAGACCTCCGCGCATGAAGACGCCAACATCATCTTCGGCGCCGTGCTCGACGAAAAAATGCGCGAGGAGGTGAAGATCACCGTCATTGCTACCGGTTTCCGCGATCAGATGCCGGAGCGCCGCGCCCGCATGCTCAGCGTGGAAGATGCGCCCATCGTATCCGTGCCCGTGGGCGCCGTCCCCGTGGTCGCGACGGAAAGCTGGATGCGCGAGGCCGAACCCGCGATTGCCGCCCGGCCGGCGGCGCCGCGCTTCATGAGCCAGGATGAACCGGAACCGGCTCCCGCCGAGCCCATCTTCTTTGCCTCGGCCGCGCCCGCCGTGGCCACCACGATTACGGTAGCCGCGGCGCCCAACGCCGAATCCGGCGCGTCCGCCGCACCCGACCACATGCGTGATTACGTCGGTGACTTTGCGCGCAACCCGGTTCCTGCATCTGACCAGAGGGAGCCGGCCGCGTCGCCGGCACCCGTCCCCCTTGTTGAAAGCCCCGGTGAGCCTGAGCGCGATCTCGATGTGCCGGCATTTCTGCGCCGCTTGAAGTTCTGAACTGTTTTTCGGGCGGTCCCGATGCCAATTAGGGCGCAAGACCCTTTATAGTAACGGTAAGGCACCTGAAAGTTGTACGCGTCCTTCTCACCACGGGAACTAATCTAAGGTAACTTCGGTTAGGCAAAAGGCACGCCATTGCCCACGAAGCGCTTGCCGGGCAAGCAAGACCCCGGTAGAACTGCAAGGAAGGCTGTTTTGAAACGCAGCCGCGCCGCTGTTGCACTATGGATTGATGCGCGCGCGCCTGCCGCCGATAAGAGACCAAGTGCGTTCCTCCGCGCGGACGCATGGAAGGAAATCCCAGTTGGAAAGGTAGTTGGCCGGATGAGGGTGTCTTGCGTTTTGGCTATGGGGCTCGGTCTTGTCGCCTGGGGTGCCGGCGTTCGCGCACGCGCTTTGGATGCGCCGCAGAAAGTTCATCATGCCCGTGGCTCTGAACCGCGCCTGAGCGAAGCCCATCGCTCCACTGTGCATCGCGCCGCCGCGCATACTTCTTCCGCGCACCCAGCAGCCCGGCACCTGGTCCGCCGCGCCTCCACTGCCCACGCCGCAACTTACGCGCATCTGCGCCGCACGTCGCTGCGCACGCGCCATCATTACTACGAGCGCTACACCGCCAGTTCGCTTCTGCCGGGTCCGGTGGGCGAGGGCGATGTCACCGCCGGCGAGGATCCCGTCATCCGCCAGGCGGCCATTGACGCTCTTGGCGATTTGAACGGCACGGCGGTGGTGATCGATCCCTCCAATGGCCGCATTCTCGCCATGGTCAACCAAAAGATTGCGCTCTCGGCGGGCGCCGAGCCGTGCTCCACCATCAAGCTCACTGTGGCCATGGCCGCGCTCTCCGAGGGCCTGGTCACGCGCGACACCATGGTCCAGCTCGGCGGCTTCCGCATGAACATGACGCAGGCGCTGGCGCACAGCAATAATCTTTACTTCGAGGAGCTGGGCAGGGAACTGGGCTTTGAGCGCGTTCGCCACTACGCCATGGAGTTTGGCCTGGGCGAGCTGGCCGGCTACAACATTCCCGGCGAGCAACTGGGCGAATACCCCGATCAGCCCATTCCTGAAGCCGACGGCGGCGTGGGCCGCATGTGCAGCTTCGGCCAGGGCGTTTCGGTCACACCGCTGCAGCTCGGTGCTTATGTGGCAGCCATCGCCAACGGGGGCACGCTCTACTACCTGCAACACCCCGCCACGCCGGAAGAGGCTGCTGCATTTCAGCCGCGCGTCAAGCGCACCCTCGACATCGCCCGCTACGTGCCCGACATGATCGACGGCATGGCCGGCGCTGTCGAATACGGCACCGCGCGCCGCCTGCGCGCCGATTTCCAGGAGTTTCCCGTCTTCGGCAAAACCGGAACCTGCTCCAATGACGGCACCCATCTGGGCTGGTTCGCCTCGTACTCTGACTCGCCCGAGGGCAGTCTCGTGACCGTCTTCCTGCTCGAAGGCGGGCGCGACGTCTTTGGCCCCCGCGCCGCCGAGCTCACCGGCGAATTTTACAAAGATCTCTGGGATCGCGATTACTTCAAGTCGAGGACCCAGGAAGCGCAGTCGGACCTCGGCCACACCTCCACGGCCACCGCGGTTGGCGCTACGCAATAATCTTCTCCAGTGCGCGTCTTCAATGCTTGTCTTCAGGCCGCCTTCGGGCGGCCTTTTTGGTTGCCGGGGAAAGCCTACGGGCGTTGCCAAATCCGCTGCCCAGCCATGCGCAGGCACGCTGCGGATTGGGCGCAATCCTCTGTTCCGGCCGTTGCCCGGTTTTCTGATCGCCTTCAGGCAGCTTTGTCTTTCAAAAGCGGACGCGGATCGAAGACCACTCGAAGCGAATGGATTTTCCCCTTGGCAATCCGGTACCAGGCGCAGGTAAAGATCGGGGTTTTCTCCAGCGTGACGTCCTCAAGCACGCAGACATCGTCGCCCTCGGCAAATACCATCTTCACGTCGTACTTCAGGCGCATTTTTTCCAGCTCGCTGAAGTAGGCGTCGGCTCCATGGCGCGACCCCAGAACGCCTGCGAAGGAAATGTCATCGCTCACGAAATCCCGGGCGCGCCGGAAGTCTTCTCGATTGAGCGCTTCTACAAAACCGAGAACAATGTCTCGCGCATTTATCATGGTGGTCATTGGATCATTTCCCCTTCCGACGGCTAGGATGCATCGGCCGGACTCCGAAGAGGCATTCAGCCTGGGAAAAGAGCCGGGCGATTCTTCAGGAAATGGATACGGGAACGCGGCCTGAAACGAGCGAAAAGATGAGCGAGATCAACTGGGTGGTCGCCGGGGTGGGCGATATCGCGCGCAGGCGGGTGATTCCCGCCATCCTCGCCGAGCGGCGCAGCACGCTCTACGGCCTGGTCACGCGCGACCCCGCCAAGGCCGAGGAGTTCGCCGGCGTGCGCACCTGGTCCTCGGTGGAAGAAGCCGTTCACGACCCGGCCTTCGATGCTCTTTACATCGCTCTGCCCGTGGCCCTCCATGCGCCCGCGGCCATTGCCGCCCTTCGCGCCGGCAAGCATGTGCTTTGCGAAAAGCCCATGGCGATGAACAACACGCACGCGGTGCGCATGGTTACCCAGGCGCGGTCGAGCGGCCGGCTTCTGGGCGTTTCCTATTACCGGCGTCTTTATCCCAAGCTGATTCGCGCCAAGCAGCTGATTGCCGAGGGCGCCATCGGGCAGCCCCTCGTGGTTGAAGCCAACTGCCACAGCTGGCTCGAGAACGAAGAGCGCGCCTGGCTGCGCAATCCTGCCCTGGCGGGCGGGGGCCCGCTCTACGACACGGCTTCGCACCGCATCGACGCCATGCATTTTCTCTTCGGCAAATCCGAGTCAGCCTGCGGTCGGCTCTCCAACGCCTTGCACAAAATGGCCGTCGAAGACTCGGCCACGGCGGTGCTTCAATTCGCGGGCGGCGTTCACGGCATGGTCGATGTGCGCTGGAACTCGCGTGTGCGCCGCGATCAGTTCCGCGTCCTCGGCGTAGAAGGCGAGATCAATCTCGATCCGCTGAACGGTCCCGAGCTGCGCGTCCATCTCGGTGGCGGGGCGGGCACGCGCAGCCAGGTGGAGACGCTGCCCGCGCATGAGAATGTGCATTTTCCTCTGATACAGAACTTTGTGGGCGCGGTGGCCGCCAGCTCCGTTGCCAGCCTCGCCTGTCCCGCCGATCAGGGCCAGTGGGTTGACTGGGCCATCGAGCAGATCGTCCGCTCGCAGGCTTAGGGCGGCGCCAATCCTTTGCAACGATTCCCGCGCTCCGTCATCCATAGAACGGAAGGGCTGCATTTCCTTAAAATCGTGGAACAGGCCGCGCGCTTGCCTTTGTTGATTCGCGGCGAACTGCGTCGCCAGGGTGCGTTCAATGGAGTTCTCCACTCACGTCCTGCTCACGTACGGCTACCTCCTGCTCTTCGCCTGGGTGCTGGTGGAGCAGCTCGGCATCCCCTTACCGGCGACGCCCATTCTGCTGGCCGCCGGGGCGCTTTCAGCCGAAGGGCATTTCAGCTTCTCTCTGGCGCTGCTTGCCGCGGTTATTGGCGCAGTCTGCGCCGATACCACCTGGTTCCTCGTGGGCCGCCGATACGGCCATCACGTTCTGCGCATCCTTTGCAAGCTCTCGCTCGAGCCTACGACCTGCGTGCGCCGCAGCCAGGATTCCTTCACCCGCCGCCGCGGCGTCCTGCTGCTGTTTGCCAAGTTCATTCCCGGTCTCGGCCTTCTGGCTCCGCCGGTCGCCGGCCAGAACGGCATGAGCCTTGCGCCTTTTCTGGTGTTTGACGCCATGGGCGGCAGCCTCTGGATCACCACGCTGCTGGTCCTGGGCCGTCTCTTCGGCGACGTGCTCAAGCACAGCCCCGGCCTGCTGCACTGGGTTGCGCGGTTTTCGAGCCTTCTGCTCCTGCTCGCCATTGCGGGATTTTTCCTGGCGCGCCTCTATCGCCGCCGCGCGGTCCTGAGCAAGCTGGCCGCCGCGCGCCTCGAGCCCGAAGAGCTCAAGCGCCTGCTTGACGCGGGCGAGCCCGTCTACATTGTCGACCTGCGCCATCCCCTCGAGCTGCTGCCCGATCCGTTCACGCTGCCCGGCGCGCTGCATCTCTCGCCCGACGCGCTCGCCGCCCGCCATGAGGAGATTCCGCGCGACCGCGACGTGGTGCTCTATTGCACCTGCCCGAGCGAGGCCACGTCCGCCAAGGTGGCCATGACGCTGCACCGGCTGGGCATTGAGCGCGTGCGCCCGTTGCGCGGCGGCTTCGACGCGTGGAAGAAGCTCGGCTTTCCGCTCGATCCCATCCCGGACGTTGCACCGGCGCTCACTACCATCCAGCCCGCGCCGTGATCGCGCGTCACGCGCCGCCGGTCACGAACAGCGCCGCAATGCTCGTCCCAATCGGCGAGCCGATTCCGCTGCACGGGTCCGGCCCCACGGCCGCGCTGTAAATCCCATTGCTGCCCTGCGTAATGTCGTTGAAGGCCTTCTGATTCTGCCACAGTGTGGGGGTCACAAACCCGAGCTTCGTTCCGAAGGATGCAAACAGTCCCGCGTAGAGCGGCGCCACGGCGCTCGTGCCACCCACCACCGTTGCCGACCCGTGCACAAAGATGTTGTAGCCGGTGTTGGGATCGGCGTCTCCGCACACGTCCGGCACCATGCGCCCCTTGCCGTATTTCGTGTTTGCCGGTGCAGGCGGCGCGCCGATCTGAAAGCTCTGCACGGGAAAGATAGTCGAGTAGCCGCCGCCCGTGCCTTCGCCGTCCGTTTCGCCCGGGTTGTCGTTCCAGACCGTCTCTTCCGTCGTTGTCTTGTACGTTCCTCCGCAGCCCACTACGTGCGGGCACGAGGAGGGGCAATCCACATTGGCCGGCGTCGAGCCGCCATCGCTCGAGTCGTTGTCGCCCGCCGCGCCGAACACCACCATGCCCGCGGCTACGGCCGAGGCCGCCGTCGAGTCCATCTGCTCGGCGGCCGACTTGCCCCACTCCGCCTCGTCCGCGCCCCAGGAGATGGAGCACACCGCGCAGCCATCGGACGTGGCCTGCGCAACCGCCGAGGCAATGTCCTGCGACCAGTAGACGCGGATGGTCGCCGTCTTGCCCGTGGCCGCATAGAACGAAGCGCCCGCCACCTGGATGTCGAGCGCCACCTCGTAATCGGCTTCGCCTGCCTGCCCGCTCTGGTTGGGCGTATTCTCGGTTCCATCCACCGAAACATCCGTGATTGACGGGACCGGTTGATGGACGGACTGGAAGAACGACGTCATATCCGACATGACCCATCCCCCGCCCAGTTCCACGATCGCAATGGTGCCGCCGCCCGGCATGCCGCTGGGCCAGTTGTACGCTGCGCACAGGTTCGGCACATTCCATGGGGTCGCCAAGGCAGCATCCGGCCGCAGCCGTTCGATCCGCTTCACCCGCGAGCGCAACTTGAAGTAAGGATGGCACCCGTACCTGGGAGTCTTGCTCATGTTCACACCTCCACGTTTCCCATTCTGCCCTGCACGACCGCACTCTCTGTGAAATCTCGCACCGCCTCAGGCCGAAAGGGAGTCTCTGGGAATCGTGCGCGGCGCAGCTACAACGTATCACTTCTTCCGATTGCATTCATGTGAAAAGCCGTAGTATGGGGAGAAGCGAAATCTCTTCCCGGAGCACGTTCTTGGCTTACGACGACCTGCGCGACTGGATCGGAACGCTCGAAAAACACGGCGAGGTCAGGCGCATCCGCGAAGAGGTATCGCCGGAGCTCGAAATCACGGAGATCACGGACCGCGTCAGCAAGATTGGCTCCCGAAAAACAGGGTTCGGGGATCAGGGGTCAGGGACCGGCAAGGACGCGACCACTGCGCTCGAAGGGAAGTATGCTCGCGGCGGGCCGGCGCTGCTGTTTGAAAATGTGAAAGGCCATCCCGGCCACAAGGTGCTTATCAACCAGTTCGGCAGCGAGCACCGGATGGCCCTTGCGCTCGGCGTCGAGCGTCTCGACGAAATCGCCGAGCGCATCCAGGCGCTCGTGAACCTCAAGCCTCCGGCCGGCGGTTTCTTCGACAAGCTCAAAATGTTGCCGCAGCTCGCCGAGCTGGCCAACGTCTTTCCCAAAACCGTCAGCGCCAAAGATGCGCCCTCGAAGGAAGTCATCCGCAAAGCAAAAGAACACGGCGGACTCGACGACTTCGACCTCAACTTCTTTCCCATTCTGAAATGCTGGCCGCAGGATGCCGGCCGCTTCATCACCCTGCCCTGCGTGCACACGCGCGACCCGCGTACGGGCAAGCGCAACGTGGGCATGTATCGCATGCAGGTCTTCGACGGCCGCACCACGGGCATGCACTGGCAGCGGCAGAAAGTGGCTGCCGAGCACTATCGCAATGCCCTGCGCGCGGTTGCCGCTTCGGGCTCCGACAACACTGCAGCGGCAGCTGTTGCCATCATGGCCGAGTCCGCCGGCGGCGCCACGGCCATTCCCGCAGGGGCCATCGGCGGTCTGCCGCAAATCTCTCTGGGCGGGCAAAAGGGCTCGCGTCTTGAAGTCGCCGTCGCCATCGGCACCGATCCCGCCACAACTTTCTCCGCCATCGTTCCCGCGCCGCCGGAGGTGGAAGAATTTCTGATCGCCGGCTTTTTGCGCGGCAAGCCGCTCGAGCTGGTCAAGTGCGAGACCGTCGATCTCGAAGTGCCCGCGCACGCGGAAATCATCCTTGAGGGCTACGTCGAGCTGGGCGAATTGCGCGCCGAAGGCCCCTTTGGCGATCACACCGGCTTCTACACTCTCGCCGACGACTATCCCGTCTTTCATCTTACCTGCATTACGCACCGCAAGGATCCCATCTACGCGGCGACGATCGTGGGCAAGCCGCCGATGGAAGACGCTTGGATGGGCAAGGCCGTGGAGCGCATCTTTCTGCCCGCGATGAAGATGAGCATTCCCGAGCTGGTCGACATTCATCTGCCCATCGAGGCCGTCTTTCACAACCTCATGATTGTCTCCATCCGGAAAAGTTATCCCGGCCACGCGCGCAAGGTAATGCACGCCATCTGGTCGCTGGGCCAGGCCATGTTCACCAAGTGCATCATCGTGGTCGACGAGGATTGCGACGTGCAGAACATCCCCGAAGTGGTGCTGCGCGTAGCCAACAATATCGATCCCGAGCGCGACATTCAGTTCACCCTCGGCCCCATTGACTCGCTCGACCACGCCGCGCGCCTGCCTAACTACGGCTCGAAAATGGGCATCGACGCCACCCGCAAATGGAAGGCCGAAGGCTTCGCGCGTCCCTGGCCGGCGATGATCGAAATGGACGCGGCGACCAAGGCGAAGATCGACGCGCTTTGGGCGAAACTGGGATTGTAAGCTGCCTAATTTGCCGATGCAGAAGGCGCGGCGCTGGACCGTCCGGCTGAAGCCACGCGGTTGAATCCGATGCCCCGAGCAGAGTGCTCCGATACGCTTAACGCGGATTCGCGTCCATCCTTGTTGCGGTGGAACCCAATCCAGAAGCTGCCTGCCGCGGTGAACTCGTCGTTACCGATGGGAGTTAAGTCCAGGGGAGAGTTGCTGCCGATTTTGAGAATTAAATTGCCGTGCTCGACTGACAACTGGATTTCGCCCTCGAGCTCCGGACTCCTGTACTCGCCCGCGTAAGCCTGCAGGGCCGAGAGATTGAGGGGAACTTCGCTGAGCTTGCTCCCCACGAAGTATTTTTCGCCATTGATGTCGAGCGACGCCTGCATCTCACGCCCCGATTCTTCGAATGTGATCACGTCGCCGAAGAGATCGTAGAACTGGTTGGCATCTCTGCGCCTAAGTTCTGAGCCCCACGCCCAAAGGTAGCCTCCAGACGCAGAGAAGGTATAGATGGTATGGGTGCGCGGATCGAGATACTGTCCGGCGTAGGGAGCCGGATCGGGTAGGCCTCGATCGACCGCGGAAATGGAGGATGAGCCGGACTGCATCTCGGCGCCGAGGTAGATTTCGGCAACCCGGCGGGCCTTCTCTTCAGGATTGGCATTGGAAACATTGCACAGGCAGACGACCGTGAATTTCTGGGTGGGAAAGCGAAGAATGTCCGCGCGATAGCCGAAGAGCGCGCCATTGTGCTCCACAATCGGAAGGCCGCGATAATTGCCCAGAACGAGGCCCATTGCGTACGCGGATTGTTTGCCGTCGTTTAAAAGCCCTGGGGTTTGCAGCTCTTTCACCAGGGTTCCTTTGCCCAAGCGGTTGTCATAAAAGTTCTTGTCCCACGCGAGCAGATCGCCGACGGTCGTCATCAGGCCGCCCCCGCCGACGATGGCATAGGTGGTCGACCAGTCGACCAGGAAATTGCTGTCCTTGCCCGGATCATAGGCAGCCGCCCGTCCGGGCACTACCGCCGAGGCATCGTCATAGAAGCGCGTGTGCGTCATGTCCAGAGGCTGAAAAATGTTTTCGGCGGCAAATTCGGCGAGTGTCTTCTTCGTTGCGCGTTGCAAGACGATGCCGAGAAGAAAATAATTGGAATTGCTGTAGACCCACTCCTCCCCGGGCACGTTGTTCAATCCCTTTTGACGCTCAATCAGCTTGAGGATCCCTTCGGAGGAATTGAATTCAGATGCGTCGAGCCCTGAAAAATGAAGCAGGTCGAAGAAGTCCCGGAATCCGCTGGTTTGATGAAGCATCTGCCGCAGAGTGATCGTATGGCCGTAATCGGGAAGCTCGGGAACATATTTTCTGACATCGTCGTCGAGAGAAAGATAACCCTGTTCGGCGGCGAGCACGACGCTGGCCGCGGTAAATTGCTTGGAGATCGATCCAACGTAAAAGACAGAGTCCGGCGAGAGCGGAACGCCGAGTTCCAGGCTCGCGGCGCCGTACGAATTGCGATATAAGAGCTTTCCGTCGCGAATCACTCCCAGCGAACATCCCGGGGAATTTGCCTGGCTGAAAGGCGCAAAGATCTGATCGACTTTTTGAGAAAGATCTGTCTCGCCGCGAAACAGGGGTTCAATTAGAAAGCCAAAAACGAAGACCGCAATGGCCACAGGGCGCACAGGCATCGAGTATAACAAGAGCGGTACTCGCTCTCGCGTAGCGGCTCACACAGGCGTCGCCACAGCTTCCGCGCTCTGCTATATCTAAATGCATGCGTAGCATCCCGCTCCGGCACGGGGCCTTCGGCATCTTCGCCGCACTGGCGTTCCTGCTGCCGCTCCCCGCGCAGCAACCCGCACCGGCCAGCTCACCCGCCGCACAGAGCACCAACCAGAAAGTCATCCAGGATCCTGCCGAGTACAAGGCCTACATGGCCGCGCAGAGCACGCAGGATGTGACG
>JASHTS010000092.1 GCA_030040425.1 Acidobacteriaceae bacterium
AAAGCGCGGCCTGCGCGTGCCCGTCATCGGCGACTTCCACTACAACGGCCACATCCTGCTCAAAAAATTCCCCGCCGCGGCGCGCGCCCTGGCCAAGTACCGCATCAACCCCGGCAACGTTTCCATCGGAAGAAAAGATGACGACAACTTCCGCACCATGATCGAGTGCGCAGTCGAGAACCAGAAGCCCGTGCGCATCGGCGTCAACTGGGGCTCGCTCGATCAGGCGCTGCTCACGCGCATGATGGATGAAAACTCGCGCCGTCCTGAGCCGCTCGCCGCGCGCGACGTGATGATGGAGGCCATGGTCGCCAGCGCGCTCAACTCAGCCGCCGCCGCCGAGCGCTACGGCCTTCGCCACGACCAGATCATCCTCTCCGCCAAAGTCTCCGGCGTGCGCGACCTTATCGACGTCTACTCTGCGCTCGCCGCCCGCTGCGATTACCCGCTCCACCTCGGCCTCACGGAAGCGGGCATGGGCACCAAAGGCGTCATCGCCTCCACCGCCGGCCTCGCGCCGTTGCTCCTCGCCGGCATCGGAGACACCATTCGCGTCAGCCTCACGCCCAAGCCCGGCGGCGACCGCACCGAAGAAGTGCAGGCCGCGCAGCAGATTCTGCAGTCGCTCTCGATTCGCAGCTTCATGCCCCAGGTCACCAGTTGCCCCGGCTGCGGACGCACCACCAGCACCTATTTCCAGGAGCTCGCCGAGCAAATCCAGAGCTACCTGCGCACTTCCATGCCCGAGTGGCGCAAGAAATATCCCGGCGTCGAAGAGCTCAAGCTCGCCGTCATGGGCTGCGTCGTCAACGGTCCCGGCGAATCGAAGCACGCGAACCTCGGCATCAGTCTCCCCGGCACCTTCGAAGAGCCCAAGGCTCCGGTGTACATCGACGGCAAGCTCTCCACCACGCTCCGCGGCGACACCATCGTCGCCGACTTCAAGCAGATCCTCGACCGCTACGTCGAATCCCACTACGGCCAGAAATCCCCAAGCGGCGAGCTCGTCGCTACCCATTAAAATAGCGCCCCGGTTCCATAGTCGCGGCTGTCATTCTGAGCGAACGGGCCCCAAGCGTTCTCTCCCGGGGTCCCCAATGACGAGTCTTCGTCATTGGGGTGGAAGCTTGGGGGTGGTGAGCGAAGAATCTGCGGTTGTTTTTCCGGTGAAAATGGCTGCTGCATTGCACTGCGCCACGACCTCCCTCGCCGTGCGCACCCGCGGAAACCGATAGGAATACCCCGCCACGGCCTCCGCTCCCGCAGCGAACGAAGGAAACTAGCCCAGGGCAAGCGGAGCGCGGCCCTGGGTTGGCTGATCAAAAGATGCGATAGCCCTGTAGGGGCGACTGAATCATTGCGACGAATTTTGCTCGGATCGAAAGCCGATCAGAGCAGCAATTCCTTTGCTTCACACCGCGATCTGCGCTACTCTTTTTTCAATCTCCGGAAAGAAGTTCTATGCGCTTCAGCCGAAGGCTTGGCCTCGCGTTCCTTTTCGCGCTCGCCTCCGCATCCATCCTCGCCGCCGCGCCCAAACCCTGCGTCCCCGCCGAGCAGGCCGCTCAAATGCTCCACAAAGACGTCTGCGTCTCCGCGCACATCTATGACGTGGTGCAACTGCCGGACGGCACGCGCTTCCTCGACGTCTGTTCGCCGCAAACGCCCGATGCGCAGTGCCGCTTCACCATCGTTAGCCTCTGGCAGGACCGCGGCGACGTGGGCGAGCTCCAAAAATACCGCAACCAGAATGTGCAGATTCGCGGCATCGTCCAGTCCATGCACGGCCGCGCCGGCATGGTCTTGAGCCACGTGCGCCAGCTCAACGGAGGCCCGCCCAAGTTCCGGCCCAATCCTCTCCTCGCCCGCGGCTTCACCGCCGACCAGAGCAAGCCGCCGGTAAACGATCCCAATCTGCGCAGCCAGGGCGGCGGCCGCGCCTTCATGAACTCGCGCGACCAGGAACCATCGCCCGGCAAATAGCAGTGGGATTTCCGGTGCCCCATCCTTGCGACGTCTTTTGCCCTTGTCGCAAGGGTGGGAAGGCACAACCTCTTTATCGCTCGCACACTGGCGCGCTGATTCGCCGACTAGCTGGTTTGCTGCTCCTCCAGCATCGGCGCAAACCGCGCTCCCGCAAACAGAATCGCTGTTGAAATGAGCAGGAATACCAGCGTTGCTCCCAGACCGATGCTCAGGCTATGCGTGCGGTCGCTGATGGCGCCGATGATCTGCGGCGAAAATGTATCGCCGAAGGCATGAATGCAGAAGAGGTTCACGCTGATGGCCGTGGCGCGCACCGGCGCATTCACTGAGTTCACGATGGCCGTATTCAGCGGTCCGGTGTTGAGAAAGAGAAAGAACTCCGCGGCAAAGAGCGCCGGCACCGCCCACGCATGCGGCCCGAAGAAGAGCAGCACGCCGCAGGGCAGCGTGAGCGCTACGCTCCACGCAGAAACGAGGTACAGCGCGCGATGATTCCTGTGCAGCCACACCTGCGCGATCCATCCGCCGATGAGCGTGCCGGCAATCCCGTCGATCACCGTTGTTGCGCCCACCGTCAGGCTCGCGTTGCCCATCGACATGCCCGCCACGCGGCGCAAGAACTCCGGCACCCACCAGGAGATGCCGCCCATGGCAAAGGTCAGCATGGCCAGTCCGAAGGTCGCCGTGAGAAACGCCGGATTGCGAAAGAGACCCATGACGGTGTTGCGGTCGAGCGAGGGCCCGATGTGGTCCATCGATCCGCGCTCGGGCTCGCGGCCCATCCACATGTACAGCGCCGCAGCCAGAAACCCCGGCAGTGCGCACACAAAAAAGGGCGCACGCCAGCCCCACGCGGAGCCAATCTCTCCGCCGGCCAGGTAGCCGAGCGCCGCGCCCACGGGAATGGCCACATAAAACACGGAGAGAATCCGGTTGCGCTCGCGCTCGGGATAAAAATCCGCCAGCACTGCCGGCGCGAAGATGCCGAAAGTGGCTTCGCCGATGCCCACCAGCGCCTGGCGCAGATAGAGCGTGGAATAGCTGTGCACCCAGATCGCGGCCAGCGTGGCCAGGCTCCACAGCGTGGCGCCCGCAACGATCAGCGGCTTGCGCCGGAAGCGGTCGCCCAGCCAGCCCGTGGCCGGCGCGGCAAACATGTACACGAAGAAGAACGCCGTGCCCAGCGCGCCCATCTGCTGGTCGGTCGCGTGAAACTCATGCTGAATGGGCGATACCTCGCCCGACAGAATATAGCGGTCAATGTAGTTGAGCAGGTTGAGCGCGAGCAGCAGCGAAACCGTGCCCAGTGCCGGACCGATGCGCGAACGCGAAGTGTGCATCGACGTTGTCACAAGATTCGCATTGCGCGTGAAACTACGAATACCACAACCAAAAGAGGAAAGCCCAATCGAAAAGCACTACGCTGCGGGCCGCGGCCAGCGCGCTTCCACCGTGGTCCCGATGCCGCCGCGCGGCCGGAACTCGCCTTTCACCACCGCCCAC
>JASHTS010000093.1 GCA_030040425.1 Acidobacteriaceae bacterium
GCGGAAGGGGAAGCGCTTTCTGCGGCTGGCGCGGCGGCGAGAGAATCTGCAGGCTCGACGGCATGCGCGGATGGGGCAGGCGCCGAGGGCGCGGAGGGTTTCTCGGCGGCGGGCGCAGGCGGGCGGGCAATGCTCGGCCTCTCCGCGACGCGGTCGGCGGTGCGGGGCTGGTCCTCGCGCACGGCGGGCGCGGCGGAGGAGATGACCGGCGATTTGACCACCACCACGGGACGCGCAGAGGCTGCGGCACCGGCGGGCGGCTTCCACCCCACGGACGAACCCGCCGCAGGGGGCGCGGAGGACCCGGGTTTCAACCCCGCGGCCGATGATCTTTCCACGGGGACTGCGGGTTTCAACCCAGGGGATGAACCCGCTGCGGCGGGCGCGGGGATCCCGGGTTTGGCCACGACGGGCCCGGAGGGCGGACGCGAGGCGATAGCGGGTGTGGATGGCGGCGCAGAGACGATGGGCGGCGCGGAGCGGGGTTGGGGCACGATTCGGCGCGGCTCCGGGCGCGCCGGAGCAGCGGCTGGCGGCGTTGCGGCGGATGCGACGGAAGGGGACGGGCTCGCAGCCGGCGCCGCAGGGGCGGGTTTGGCGGGCGCGTGCGCGTGGCGGCCCTCTTCTTCCGTCTCCTTCTTGCGGGCGAGAATGGCTTTCATCACATCGCCGGGCTTGGAGATGTGCGAAAGGTCGATTTTGGGCGTGATCTCCTGCTGGGAGCGCGCGGCCGCGGACGCACGCCCGGCAGGCTTGGCATCCTGCACGAAGTGCGCGCGGACCTTCTCCGCTTCGTCATCCTCGAGCGAACTGGAGTGGGTCTTGGCGTTGGTTACGCCGAGTTCGGGGAGAATGTCGATAATCGCGCGCGGCTTGATCTCCAACTCGCGTGCCAGATCGTTGATTCGAACCTTGCTCATCCGCCTCTTTTCATTTGCTGCCACCCAACGCCGTTTAGTCGCTCATAGCTACCTCGTGGCAATGGCTGTTTTGTACGTCGAACCGTTGGTCGTGCTCATGGGTTCCAAGGACGCGCATCTTATGCGCCGCCCTCGTCTTCCGATTCTTCCTCGTCGGCGGGCGATACGTTCTCAACCGCCAGTTCTTCCGCGGTCTCCCGCAGTTCCTCGGCCTGCTCTTCGGCCAGGGCCTCATGGAGCTCGTCGGAGGCTTCCAGCTCATCGGTCTCCGCTTCTGCGGCGCGGAGGCTCTCCGCCTCCTGCAACACATCGGCGGCATTTTCGAGCTCGGCTTCCGCCGTGCCCTCCGCAGCCCGCGGAGTGAGAGTTTCCGATTCGCCTTCCGACTTGTTTTCCGTGTCCGCTGCGGCGGAAGCGCGCGCTTCCTCGTCCACGGCCGGCTCGCGCGGCTCCTCGCCCTCTTCAAAGTGGCCGAAATAGTGGCGCACGGCAACAGAAATCTTTTCGAGGGTCTTTTCGCCGATGCCGGGGATCTCCTCGAGCTGCTCGGGGGTCATGTCGGCCAGAGCTTCGACGGTGGTGATGCCGGCAGCGACAAGCTTCTGGATGATGGCCTCGCCCAGCTCGTTCACCTGCTCGATGGGGGTGGTGGGCCCGCCGGCCAGGGCCTGCATCTGCTGCTCGACCTCCTGGCGCTTCTCTTCCTCGCTCTTGATGTCGATTTTCCAGCCGAGAAGTTTTGCGGCCAGGCGCACGTTCTGGCCCTTCTTGCCGATGGCGAGCGAGAGCTGCGTGTCATCGACGATGACTTCAAGCTGCTTCTCGGTGAGATCAGAGATGGAGACGCGGCTGACCTTGGCCGGCTGCAGAGCTTTTTCCGCGAAGGTGGTGATCTCTTCGCTGAACTCGATGATGTCGATCTTTTCGCCGCGCAGCTCGCGGATAATGGACTGCACACGCATGCCCTTCATGCCTACGCAGGCGCCTACGGGGTCTACGTCCTTGTCGCGGCTCTGCACGGCAATCTTGGTGCGCTCGCCGGCTTCGCGAGCGATGGCGCGGATGACCACGGTGTTGTCGTAGATCTCCGGCACCTCGGACTGGAAGAGGTTCTGCACCAGCTCCGGGGCGGCGCGGGAGACGATGACCTGCGGGCCTTTGGCGGCGCGATCGACCTTGAGCAGGACCACGCGCACGCGCTCGCCGATGGAGAACTGCTCCAGGCGCGACTGCTCGCGCTTGGGGCAGCGGGCCTCGGCTTTACCGAGATCGTAGATGACATCCTGCCCCTCGAGGCGCTTGACGGTGGCGTTGAGGACTTCCTTTTCGCGATGCGCGTACTCCTGGAAGACGGTGTCGCGCTCGGCCTCACGGACCTTCTGGAAGATGATCTGCTTGGCCAGTTGAGCGGCGATGCGGCCGAGCGGGCTGGTGTCGCGGTACATGCGGATTTCGCTGCCCACCTCGACGCCGGGCGCGAGCTCATTGGCCTCGGCCAGAGTGATCTGGTTGACGGGATCCTCGATCTCGTCCTCGTCCGCGACCACGGTCTTATAGATATATGCGGTAATTTCGCCGGTTTCCTTGTTCAGCTCGCCGCGCATGTTTTCCTGGGTCTTGTAATACTTGCGCGTGGCCAGGGCGATGGCTTCCTCGACCGCGCCGACAACGATACCGGGGTCAATGCCCTTCTCCTGGCTCAGGAGCTCGATACTCTGATACAAAGCGTTGGTGGCCATACGTCTTGAACTCTCTTCCGTGCGATGGTTAAGGGCGGGGAATAGGGGACCAGGGACCAGCGACTAGGGGCTAGGGACCAAGGGCTAAGGACTAGAAAACCCGCTTCGAGAGTCTCCTGCCGTGCCGACGATCGTATCTTGGCTTCTCCCTGTTTCCTAATGTCTCCTCCCTGTTCCCTACTCCCTGTCTCTCTCTCAAATCTCCGGCACCAGGCGAGCCTTTTCGATGTTGCCGAGGCCGATTTCTACCTGGCTTACTCCTGTTTTGCGGCTCTTACTGTTCTGCCTGACGGCGGCCAGGTCGAGGGTGAGCGAGTTTCCCTCGGCGGCCGTCAATCTGCCTTGCCAGTGACGGTTGTTGCGGATCGGCTCAAAGGTCTGCACTTTCACCAGGCATCCGATGAACCGCCTGAAATCCTCCGGCTTGCTGAGCTTCCGATCGAGCCCCGGCGAGCTTGCCTCAAGCGTGTAGGCAGCGCCCGGAACCAGGTCTTCGACGTCGAGCAAGACGCTGAAATCGCGGCTGAAGGCGGCGCAATCCTCATGGGTTACGCCCGAGAGCTGGTCGATGCCAAAACTGCCGCCGCCGAATCCGCCGTCCGGGGCGCCCGCGCCAGCCTGTCCCGTCCGTCCGACGGCTCCTTGCGCACGATCCGTTTTCAGCCGGGCCCGCTCCGCGGCGTTCTTTTCAAGAAAAACCCGCAGGATCCGTTCCCTGTCTGCGCCCGCGAATTCGATGTCGACCACATCGAGCCCGTGAGATGCGGCCACCCGCTCGGCCGCCGATCGAATTGCATCGAGCCTGACTGCCATCTGTTTTTGCGCCGCCTCTTGCTTGGGCGGCCGGCTGCCCGGAGCCATATTCAGGGTCTACCGGGCGAAAATTCTCCGCAAATAAAAAGTGGGCTATGAGCCCACTCCTCTCTCCGCCAGCCGGTGCGCACACGGCGAAAACCTGGCGGACAAATTCGTCTGCATTGTCAGGATACCGCGAAATGCGGGGAAGTTCAACCGCCGGCGGTGGGGCGGCGCCGCTTGCGCGGCCAGGCGCCGGCGGATAACAGTAGAGCATGCCGTTCGAGGGGCAATCGCCGCAATACGTTTCGCCGACCGGCATCGAGCAGTTTTTGATGGCAGCGACTGGGGAAGCATGCGACCCGCCGGCGGGGCTGTTCGGGCCGGGGTCGATGAGCTGGCGGATCAACCGGGAGTCGGCGCTGTTTCTGGGTGCGGGACGGGCGGCGCTGCTGCAACTGGCCCATCCCTGGGTAACGGCGGCGCTGGCCGAGCACTCGCGCCTGCTGGAGCGGCCGATTGCGCGCTTCCACAATACCTTTCGCGTGGTCCTGACCATGGTGTTTGGAACCAAAGACCAGGCGCTGGCTGCCGCACGCCATCTTTACCAGTTGCACACGCGCATTCGCGGCGAGCTGAGGGAAGACACGGCCGGATGGAAGCGCGGCGCGCACTACGAGGCCAACGAGATGGCCGCGCTGCGCTGGGTGTTTTCGACTCTGGTGGAGAGCGCGGTGATGGCTTACGAGTGTGCGCTGGCGCCGCTCGAGGCC
>JASHTS010000094.1 GCA_030040425.1 Acidobacteriaceae bacterium
TCCGGCAGATCGAATCCAATGCCGAGAAGGTGCGGGTTCTTGAGAGCCACCTGCACCAGCAGATCGCCCTGCGCCGGTCCTGCGTCGACCACGGTGCTGTAATTCGCCCAGGGAAATTTCGCGGCAATGGCGAGGTTGGCGCCGTGGCTCACGCCGGTCATCGCTCTCAGAAACTGTTTGAGGCGCGCGGGATCGGCGTAGATCATCTCAAAAACCGGCGCGCCTCCAGACTTCAATTCGCTCTGCGGCAGGCCGGTGCGCAGTCCCTCTGTAAGATTGTTCCAATGCCCATACGAGCGGTGATTGCACATCTCCAAAACTCCGCCGATGTACGACGGCTTCTTCTTGTCGAGAAAAACATCCGTCGCCGGCGTATTGGAGTAGATGCCGTCGCGCCGATCCAGAAATCCCAACGCCACCAGCGCGTCAAGGAAATCCCGCGCCGATCGCGGATGCAGCCCCAAACGCCCGGTCAGCTCCTGCAAACCTTCGGGGCGCTTCGCCAATTCGGTAAACACCTCCATCTCCACTGCGCTCAAGAGCGTTTTTGAGGCCCAGAATCCGAGACCGGTTTGCAGAATGTGCTCGGGGTTGGGCGCAGAAGGGGATGCGGCGGTGTTTTGAGAAGCGGGCGCAGTTGCAGGCAGACTCATCGATGACCTCCTTGGGGTCGCTTTGTCTTGATTACCCAGGGGAGGGTTCCCGAGAAAGCCCAGGACAGAATCCGGACAGCTCGAGGACCGGGAAGCAGGATTGATGTGAACCAGATGAGTCTAATTCACACCTGACCGGTCCGCCAATGAATCTTTGGTGCTCCGGCTGGGGGGGACCGCGGCCCACAGACGCAGTTCCCGATTCCGCACGCCCGAGAGCGTCAGTAGATCCGGAAGTTGCCACTGCAGTGCATCAGGCTCATGAGATAAAGCATGCCGTCGTAGTAGCGCTGCTCGCCGGAGGGGATGGGCATGTTCCAGAGCGCGTCAATGAAGGATTTGGCGAAGGCCCTGGCCGCGGGACTGTCCGGCGCGGCCAGGCTGCCGACGGCGGCAGTTGCGACCATGCCGGACGAATGGCGCGTGGAGAGCGGCTTGCCGTCGAGGGTGTAGCGGTCAGCAAATTTGTTCATGCCCTGGCTGAAGAGAAAATTCTGGAGACGCGCGCTCAGGATGGTTTCGCGATCGTCCTTATGCCACCAGGAGTAGTCCACGCTCCAGTTGCTCACGCTGCGCCAGGAATCGTAGCTGAAAGACGTGGGTTTGCCATCGAAGCCGATCACCGGCGAGCCGTCGAAATTGCTGCGATCCGGAGTGAGGCCGGTCTCCGGGCCAGTCACGCGGTTGAAGAAGTCGCGGCTCACATCGGCGGCTCTGGCCCAGAAAGCGCGATCTTCCACCGGGCCCCAGCGCGACCAGAGTTCGTAGAATGCGGGCAGATGATAGGAGGCGTCGGTAACGCCATCCGGAAGATTGGGCACGAACTTGACCATGGTGTGCGCTTCATCGACCATAGGCCCGATGGTTTCCTGGTGCGGCGCGCGGCTGAAACGGAAGAACTGCGTCGGCGGCTGTCCATTGGCCGCGGCCTCGGCGGCAAGCCGGCGATTGTTGGGGCTGGGCCAGGGATGGTCCGGCGGAACGAAGGGCGGATCGCCCGGATGAATGCGAAAGGGGCTCATGCCCGTGAGCACGGGATGATGACGCATGCCGCGCAGGATTTTGTCCGCTTCAGCCTGGTAGTTATAGATGCCCTTGCCGTTGCCCCAGCGATGCGCGGCGAAATAGAGCGACATGACGAAATACTCTTCGCCGTCAGGCGCGGCGCCGGTTGAGCGCGGCGTTCCGTCGGTGTTCATTGACCAGGCGAAGTAACCCACGGAGGGATTGTTCGGGTCAGTGATGAGCATGTAGGTGTTGGCCCAGTTCCACAGCGCGTCGAACTCGCGCTTCTTGTTGAGCTGGACGCAGATCATCATGCCGTAGCTCATGCCCTCGGTGCGCGCGTCGTTGTTGGCCCAGTCGGTGATGTAAGCAAGCGGGCCGTTGGCATTGGCGCCGGTTTCAAAATAGAGGCGCTCTTCCTGGCCGTCGCCGTGGAAGAGCTGCTGAAAGGCTTTTTCGATTTTCGCGCGGCTCTCGGCGGGCGCGTGCCCCTGCTCGGCGAACAGATCGCGATAATGCCCGGTCTTGTAGGCGCCGCTGCCGTCGCCAGGCATGCGCTCGATCTCGCCGAGGGGCGCGTTCTGATGCGGCGGAGGCATGCGAAACGCAGGTGGTTGCGATGAATTCGCGGACGGGGCGGTTTGCGCGCGCGCCACGCCGGACGCACAAACGACACAGCCTGCGCCGATAAAAGATAGAAAACGCCGGGATCGGGTTCGACGATTTTGCATCGAGACATTCCTATAAGAATTGCCTGCACCACGTCGATTCAAGACTACTCGGGTACGAGCTCAAAGCGATGAGCGACGGGCTGGGCAGTTTTGCGCTGCTTCTCCTGGAGGGCCGCGTCTTTCTCCGCAATAACTTTCGTGGCTGCTGCTGCATCAGCGGGAACAGGGTCTTCGATGGCGAGGATGAAGTGCGCATCATCGAGACGGGTGCGCTCGTTCTCGATTCCGTCCACGTCGCGCGCTTGGCCCTCCATGGGCGTGGGGTAGAGAGCAAGATTGACGCCGGCCGCGAGCTGCTCGCGGCTGAAGGATGCGATCGTGCGTCCGTCGATCATCAGACTGTAGCGCGGGGCGGGCAGATGATCGACGGAAAGCATCTCGCGATCCATATCGGCGAGATCGGAGATGCCGAGAACGAACAGGACCATGCCGTTTTCAAGATCGAGCGGCAGCGGAAGCGCATGGTCGAGTTCGGTCCATGTGAGCTTGCCCTCCGTTTGCGTGAGCGCGGAGACCTGTGAGTTCTCGGTGGCGATGGGAGCAAGTTCGGTGGCGTCAAGGCGCACGCTGCTCACGATGGGAGAGACGCCGCAGGTGCGCGCGAGCGTGGCGGCCATCACCCAGTGCGCGGCTTCAGAAGGATGGATGCGATCGGGGACGAGCAAAGCGGCGAGCGATGGGTCCTTGGCGAGGCCGGCGCTGTCAAGCGATGCGATTGCCTGGTTGAAGTCGCTGAATGGGAGGTGCGAAGAGGCCGCGAGGTCTTTGACGAATGCGGCATAACGCGTAATGACCTGGTTGTATTGCGGAAAATCTGTGCCGTGAGTGGTTTCATCGTAAGGCGTGGGCGAGATGAGGGTGATGCGCGCCTGGGGCAGAGTGCTCTGGATCGAGGCCAGCAGCTTGCGGTAGCCGTCTTCGTAGATGGCCTGGTATTTCGGATCGTAGGGAACGTAATAACCGTCATTCATGCCCAGCATGATGGTGACGACCGTGGGCTGGAGCGGGAAAAGATCGCGCTGGAGGCGCAGGGTGACGTCGCCGGTATAGCCGCCGCTGACGCGGTCGCCGGGCACGCCCGCGTTGAAAAAGGCAACGTGCAGCGCGGGATAGCGGGTGAGGATGAAATCTTCCATGTAGCGCGTGTAAAAGCGCTGCGCGGTGATGCTGTCGCCGTAAAAGGCCACGCGATCGCCGTCGTGCAGAGCGAGCTGTTGCGCGGGCGCGCGCATTCCAACCACAGCGAGCAACGCAAAAAACGGGAGCAAACACAACCGCTTCATGAAGGGGTTCTCCTCAGGCCGTTCATTGCTATCCGAGCGGATCAATATTCGACCAGATAGGCCGTACCTTCCAGTGTGACCGGGTCCTTTTCTGCGGAGTGGAAGCGAAGGTTGAGCGAGACGCCGGGCGTAAGGTCATTGGCGTCGATCTCACCCACGGCCCAGCTCAGGCCGCTCCAGATGACTTTGTCGTAGTCGATTTTGACGGGAACGGTGCGATCGCCCTGCGTTGCGGTGAGTGCGAAGACCTTGCCCATGTTCTCGCCATTCGGCGGTCCGCCGGCCCAGGTGCGCCGCAACTGGCCGTTGAGATCGTACTGCTGCACGATGACGCGCAGCACGCCGTGCGTGGGCGGCTCCACGCTGGCCGCAATGGTTCCCGCACCGGTGGATTCAAAGTCCACCTTGTACGGCGCGATAGAGCGCGGAATGACGACATCGTCCTGAATGCCGAAATCGTATTTTGGCGATGCGTAAGCGCCATAGCCGACCATGGCCATCTGCCCGGGACCGAGCGTAATGCGGTCGCCGCTGAGGCGCGGCTCGAATCTGGCATCGCGAAACTGAATGCGGCCGGGACCGAGAGCAGGCTGATCGGGAGCGAGCAGCGGCATCTTGACGGTAGTGACGGATTGCGCGGGGTTCATGACCACATAGACGGCGCCGCGCGTGGTGACGCCGCCAAAACCGTAGGGCTCCACGTCGCCGGGAATGCCGCCGAAGGTATGAATGCGTCCCAGGCCCTGCAGCTCGAAGAAGAGCGACTGCACGCGGGCCATCCATTGGGCGTCTTCGCCTTGAATCAGCTCGAGGTTGCCGTGCACGGTATTCACCCATCCGCCGCGGGCCATCATGAGAAGGAACGCGCCCTTCCACGCATGCAGCGCGCGATAGTAGATGGTGCCGGTTTTGCCCACCATGAAGCCGGTTGAATCGATGCGCTCGAGCGGAAAGCCGAGCTGCTCAAAGCGGCGCACCATGTGGTCGCTGTAGATATCCATGGAGCGCCAGAAATTGGCTTCGGGCACGTCGGAGGGGCGCGGGTCGCCGGTGTATTCCATCTGGAACACTGAGAGCCAGCGCAGGTCGGTGGGATCGGCGAAGGGCAAACGCGCGTAGGTGTTGTCGAGCGTGCCGCCAAAGCCATTGAAGGCGAGAAGAATGGCGTCAGGATTTTTACGGCGGAAAATGAGGAGAGCCCTGCGGAAAGCCTCGGCGTTGCGCTCCTTGATCTCATCCTTGGACATTGTGGCGGCATCAGCGGGGGTTGCGGCGGACATATCGACGAAGTCGAACTTGAACATGCGGATGCCGCGGTCGTACCAGAATTGCAGTGCGTTCATGAAGTCGGGCAGAAAGCCGCCGTCAAAAAAAGACATGGCGGTGCCATCGGCGTTGAGAGAGTCGCGCCACGCGGGCGCGGCCTGAATCTTGACCAGCGTGTTGGTGCTGAACCAGAGACCGGGAAGCACGCCGTTGTCACGGCATTTCTTGATCCAGGCGTCGGGGCCGTTGGGCCAGTTGGGCGTGCGCCAGGTGCGGTAGGCGCCGTCAGGTGCGAACCAGAAGGCGTCCATCATGTAGTAGTCGAAGCGGACGCCGGCGTGCTTCAGGCGCAGGAGCTCATCGAGCTCGCGCATGGCGAGGGTTTCGGTGAGCGGGATGTTGTCGGAGAGCTCGTCATAGGAAGACCAGTTGTTGTAGACGGAGATGGGCTTCTCAAGCGCGGGTGGAGGCGGCTCGTTCTGCGCAAGTGCGGTGCAGGCGGCGAGGAGAAGCGCCGCGAGGGATGCGGCGGCCCGGGATGGGCGCAAGCGCGGTAAAAATGAGCGACGATTGCGGATCATTGCGGGGCCTCGGCGGAGTCGGGCGTGGATTCGGGTGGTTGCATGTGGGAGTAATCGGGCGGGCCGAGTTGGTCGCGGATGGCGCCGCCGAGAATGGCCGCGTCCTCGTAACTCCACCATTGGTCAATCATCTTCCCTTCGGGCAGGAAAACGCGAATTTTGGGTGTCTTGAAAATGACAGAGCCGTCCCGGACGAATTCGAGTGCGCCAGAATAGACGCTGTTCAGATCATTCAGGGAGTTGGTCTCGGCGTCGCTTGGGCTGCTGGTGGGGAGATGAATCGTGACGTGCAAGCGTTCCGGGCTGTACTGTCCGGCAAGGCTGCGGAGGACGATGAGTTGCGCGCGCACCTCAGGCGCAAGCAGACCGTCCGGATCGAGTTCCGGATCGAGGACTGCTTCAATGCGCAGGGAGGTGACAGGTTCCGAAGGAGCGGTGTACGGCTTGGATTTGCTTCCGATCTCGATTCGAGATGCCTGAAGCGTCGTAAGCGCTACATCGCGGCGATCGCCGACGGTAAAGAGCGGCTCGCCTGGAAGATGGTAGACGTTGCGATTCGAGTACCACGGCGGGACGACGCGATAGATGAGTGGCGAGGTGGAACGCACTACATTGTTCGAAAAGCTGATTGCAGGGCGGCTCGCAGCCGCGGCATCGCTCTCGATGGCGGCGGCACCAGGGACCGGGGGATCCCACTCGATGCGGTTGTACTCAATGTTGAGACCGCGGATCGTACCGCCGTTCCAAGTATGCAGATACACAGCGCCCTGCAGCCTGGCGAGGCGAGGGCTGAGGCCATTAGCGATGCAAAGATTGTTGCGTACCAGGCTGTTGCTGGTGACGTAGCCCGCGCCAAAGACTGCAATGCAATAGCCTTGCGTGTCGTGGGCGTAGTTGTTCTCAACGGTGTTGAACTGGTCGTTCCAGTCGATGTCGAAGGCGCCGCCGTCGACGCCCGGACTGTCAGTGAGGTAGGCTTCGTTGTCCGACACAGTGCAGCGAAGGCAGGTCCAGGTCCAGATCGCATTGGGCGTGCCCACGTCCTGCGTGGGCTGCATGCCGGTTTCCCAGGCGGCGCTGTCCTTGATGGAGCCGTCTTCATCGCGGAAAAGCACGATACCGTCGCCGTAGACATCGTGGACGGTCGAGTTGCGGATCTGCACGTTGTGGTTGCGCGGCGCATCGTCTCTATAGGGGAAATCTCCTCCCCCGACGAGAATACCGGCCCACTGATTGGTGTGCGCGGCATCGACGCCGTCGATCAGAACGTCATCAAAGAAAACGTTGATGCTGCTGGGGCCGACGATGACCAGGCCGTTGTCTTTGTTCTTGAAAGCACCGCCATAGACATTGTGCACGAAGAGATTCTTGAGATAGAGATGATGGAGCACGCCTTTGTCACCGGTGACGAAGACGCCGTAGGTGTTGCCGCCGGAGATGTCGAGCGAGTCGACCTGCCAGTACTGCTGATTGAAGAGCAGGAAGGCCTGGCGTGCGGTGGAGGGAGCGACGATCGTGGGACGAAGTCCCACGCCGTAGGCGGTGAGGCGGATAATGTGGCCCGGAGCACCGGAACCCTGTGGCGCAAAGGCTCCCTTGCAGAACGTTCCTCGCTTGAGCGCGATGACATCGCCGGGAACGAAGACGTGCGCTTCGGCCTGGGCGAGTGTGTTCCAAGGATGGGCCATGGAACCGTCGCCCGCATCCGCAGAAGAGCAGTCAATATAGTATTCGTGCACCGGCGAGGCGGGCGGATTTTGCGCGGAGAGGTGTGTGCATGCAAAACACAAGACACCGGCAAGGCTTGCGGTCAAGAATGCGCACCATGCGCGCACGCGCGACAGCTCCGGCGTCTGCGAGCGAAAGCCGGACGGAATGCGCATCATCTGAGAAGATCTCCCGGGAGAGAATAGAAGCCAATTCTATCGAAAGCCAAGCACGCTGCGGTGTTTAGGGTGTTGCAAGCGGAGTGATTGCTCTCGCCTGCAACACCATTGTATGCGCAGTGCCGGGGAACTTCCGTTTCGCGCAGAGCGCGGGGAACTGCCGTTCAGAAAACGAGCCTTAGCGCGAACCGGCCCTGGTTGAGAAGGCGCAGCGGCAACTCAGAAGAGCACTTTCACCGCGAGTTGCGCTTCGCGGTCGGAGCCGGACAAAACACTGTTGATCTGGCCGAAGGTGGCGCTGTCGAAGTTGGGATCGGGATTTGCCAGGTGCACGGTGTTTGCCGTGTTGAAGGCTTCAGCGCGGATATCGAGCGTGTAGCGTTCCTGGATTCTGAAGTCCTTGGCCAGCGAAGAGTCGAGGCTGACATAGGCCGGCCCGACCACGATATTGCGGCCCGCATCGCCGGGACCGAAGTTGTCGCTCTGCCCCGCCGCCGGGAGCAGGCCCTTGTCATTGAAAGCTGCTGTATTGAACCAGCGATAGATGCTTCGCTGGCCGCGCGGTATCTCGGGATCGCCGATCACATTGGGGCGAAGGCCGGGCAGGATCGAATCGGGATTGGTATTGCGCGTGATGTTTACGGGCGTGCCCGAGTGCGCAAAAAGAATGGGGCTGTAGCGCCATCCGCCGAGAATCGCGTCCGGTATGCGGCCCCAATTCGATCCCCATCGCTGGCCTTTGCCCACGGGCAGAACGAACGCCCCGCTGAAGACAAGATTGTGGCGCTCGTCGAAATCGCCGCTCGCATATTCGTCTTTCAGGTTATAGGGATTCTGCGGCTCGTCGCTATTTACGTGGCCG
This sequence comes from Acidobacteriaceae bacterium, assembly GCA_030040425.1. Classification (GTDB taxonomy): domain Bacteria; phylum Acidobacteriota; class Terriglobia; order Terriglobales; family Acidobacteriaceae; genus Telmatobacter. The sequence goes on from JASHTS010000094.1 coordinate 8,268, forward strand.
AGATTGAAAGGCGCGGGGCCGTTGTCCAGACTATGGCTCCAGGTGTAGCTGAGCAGAAAACTGGTGTTGCGCGAAGTCTGCTTGGTCACCTTCATCTGCATCCCGTTGTAGCTGCTGATGCCTGAATCGGTCAGGTATTGAATGCTGCCCAGGTCCGTCGTCAGCAGGTTATTGAAACTGTTTGCCGAGTTGGCGGGATTGGCATTGATGTCGCCGATCTCGTAGGAGAGATGCCTGGAGAACGAGCCGACCCAACCGAGTTCGAACGACGTGCTCCTGGTCAGCTGTTCCTGGAACGTGAGGCTGAAGGAGGCAGTTGTGCCGGTCTTCATTTTGGGGTTGATGGCATAGGTGGTCTCCAGATTTCCATTGACGACCGTCGACGGAACGATGGCGCCGCCCGAAGCCGGGAGGCTGATCGTGGTGCTGCGGGCCACGCCTGTATCCAGCACATATTCCCACGGCGCCGATGCGCAGGTCGTGCAGGGTCCGTCAAAGACCCAGTCTGTATAGGCCGCCTGGCGAGCGAAAGGATAATTCTGCGTGAGAATGTCTTCGCGGCCGTCGTTCTCCGGCGAGAAGAAGAACGCGCCTCCACCGCGAAGCACGGTCTTGGGATCCAGCTGGAAATCGAAACCGAAGCGCGGCGAGAGATCGTCTTTACGCGGCAGCAGCAAGGAGTCGGAATTGCCCCCGCGGCCGGCCACGAGGATGTTGCCGCTTTTCAGGTCGTAGTTGGAGATGTCGTTATGCGCTTCGGTCCAGGGGTCCTGGAACTCGTAGCGCAGGCCATAGTTGAGGGTGATCCGGGGCGTCACCCGGAAAGTATCCTGGGCGTAATAATCCAGGTTCCAGCTCTTGGTGTGCGGATTGGTCAATTGCAAGCCGATATAGACGTCGGTGGGCAAACCGAGGACAAGATCGGCGAGATCCGAGCCGCCCGCCCAGTTATACGCGTTATCGATGTAGGTGTAATAGAAATTTGCCGTCTCGGCGTATCCGAAGCTGTCAAAGTAATCGAAGCCAGTGGGAAAGAGCGAGAAATTGGGGTGCGAATTCAGCAGGCGCAGATCGCCGCCGAACTTGAATTCATGCGTGTTCTTGGTCCATGTGAACGAATCGGTGATCTGATAGTTCTGGTCATTGACGTGGTATGGCTTGTATGTCGATCCGCCGGCCAGATACCCGTCAGCGAGATACATCTGCGGATATCCGATCGTCGCCGCATAACCGGGGACCACCACGTTGCCCAAGCCGTATTTGGTGGAATAATCCGTTCCGTTCAACAGGCTGTAGAGGTTCTCGGGATAGAAGAGATAACCGAAACGCACCTCGTTCAGCTTGTTTGGGGGGAAAGTATGGTCGTAGGTCATGGATATGGATTGGGGCTCGTAATCTTCCTTGTTTGCCTGATCGGCGTCGCCAGCGCCCGGCACCACAGTGTGGCCCCAATAAGGGTCGGTGACCAGCTGGTTATCGCCCTGCCAGTGATAGACGGCATAAAGGCGGTCGTTTTCGGTGATCACCTGATCAAAGCGCGCGTCAACTTTATCGAAATTGAAATTGGTGGGCGAATACACCTCGTAATTGCGGAACCACCCGTTGTCGATGCCCGTTAGATTGGGTTTGGGATAGAAATCGAGCAGGGTCGCCAGGCCGGCGGGGCTGACGCGATCTTTGGGAATGATATTCCCGGTGAACTGCTGCTCCGCGCAGCCGCCGCAATAAGGCGCCTCCACGGAGACTACCGGATCGAAGATGGGATCGATGGTTCCGGCAGCCGGATAGGGATTGCCGTCACTGCCCAGGCCCGGCCTCCCGGCAAAGGGGTCCACAAGGCCGGAGAAGTCCACGCTTCCATCGCCGGGAAAGTTGATCAGGCCGAAGGGGACGGTGGAATCTACGTAGGAGTAGGGATCTTTTTCGCGCTCGCCTTCATAAGCGGCAAAGAAAAAGGAGCGATCGCGCTTGATGGGAAAACCCACGGTTCCGCCGAAATTATGCTGCTTGAGCGCGGAGGGCGGCTGCGGCGTGCTCACCCCCGGCGTGGTGATTCTTGCGGCCAGATAGTTGGGACGGAAGAACTCGAAGGCATCGCCGTGAACGGAATTGGTGCCCGACTTGGTCTGAATGGTGATGACGCCGCCGGCGGCGTTGCCGAATTCGGCATTGTAGGTTGCTGTGATCACCTTGAACTGGTCCACCGAATCCACGTTCGGGTCCACGGTAATATCCTGGGTGCGATTGGTGGTGGACTCGATTCCATCCAGTTGAATGGAGTTGCCGTACTCGCGCTGGCCGCTGACCGAAGCTCCGATGGTGTTGATGCTTCCGCTTTGCGGAGGAAGCTGGGTGACCCCGGGAACCAGGTAGGTGAGCGTATAGAACTCGCGGCCGGCCAGCGGCAGATCCACGATGGCATCGCCGCTGATCACGGTGCCCACCTCGGCACTTTCGCTTTGCAGCACCGGGGGCGCTTCCGTCACTTCCACGGATGCAGCGGTGCTGCCAACCTTCAGCTTGAAATTGAGCGCAAGATGCTCATCGATCTGCAGCGCAACATGCGTGAACTTCTCCTCGGCGAATCCGGGAGCTGTGGCGGCGACCGAATAAAGGCCCGGAGGGAGGCTGACCACGGTGTAGTTGCCGGAGGCATCGGCCTGGCCGGCAAACGACACGCCTTTGTTTTCGTCGGTAATGGTGATGGATGCGTTGGGGACCACGGCTCCCGTGGGGTCGGTGACCTGCCCGCCAATCTGTCCCGTGGTTGCCTGGCCGCGGCTGGGAATCGGCGCAAGTATCAGGCAGGCGATCGCAGCCAACCCGACTGCCAACGAGCCGAGGCGGCTCGATACTGAGTGTTTCCCTTTCAACGTGAGTTCCATAGTGCCTCCTGAATCCCCGCGCGGCATCCGCGGTCGCATCATTCCTTGCCCTGCGAAGCCACACCTTCGGTTTGCTCCAGCTTGACTTCCACCACCCCCACCGCACCCGGAGTCAGCGTGATGCCATTGGCGTCGGCGTGGGCGCCGGGAATCTTCTCGTTGCCGGAATAGAAAAGCGTGAAGGAGCCGTCGCCTTCGTCGATGAGGCCGAGCGGCGTGCGCACCTCGCTGGCCCAGACGCCCGCGCCGGTCTGCACGGTCAGTTGCCTTCCCGTGGACCAGTGAACGCCGTCCGATGAAAAGGAATAGCCGATGCTGCCGGAACGATGGTTGTCGTAGACGGCGACAAAGCTGCCATCCTCGAGCCGGGTGACGATGGGATTCTCAATGAAGCTCGGCTCCACGCGCAGCGGATTGAGTTCGGAGCAGCGAGTCCAGGGTCCGCCCAGTTGAGAGGAGCGCGCGAGGCCCACTTGCCAGAGCATGATGGGCAGGCTTTCCGTGCGCGCGCTGCCATAGAGCGCATACCATGCGCCGCCCACGCGATAGGGGAAAAAGGAATCGGTTCCCTGGAGTCCCTCCCAGGAGTCGGAGTCCTTGCCGCGGCGCAAAACCACGCCCACATCGCGATACGGGCCGCCGATGCCCGCCGGGCCGGGTTTCAGCGAGACGGCGCGCCAGATCTGGCCTTCGTGATTCGTAAGCCATTGATGCGGCGTATCCGGCGCGGCGCGGTAGGCGACATAAAACAGATTCCAGCGGCCGGCTTCGGGGTCGAAAACGGGGATGGGCGACCAGAGAGCCGCGCGGGGATCGTGGCCGGTAAAGTCGCCGCTCGAGGTGCGCAGGGTTCCTGCGCGTTCCCAATGTATGCGGTCGCGGCTGGTCCAATGAGCCAATTTCATCCTCACCCAATGCGGGTCCCCGATCATCTCCGAAGTGAACAGGTGGTAGACCCCGTCAAGCTTGACCACCCGGCCGCCTTCGAATCCGTACTTGTTGCCCTTCGCGCCGGCGGAGCGCGTGGTGAGCACGGGTCTATCGAACTGCCGGGTCACCACCAGCACCTTATCTGCCGGCCGCAGCGGAGCCGCCGCCGTTGCCAGGAAGAGGAGAATCAGGCAGTTGAAGGGCTTCGGCAGCGCCCGCATGATCTTCAATCTCCTCGAATCCCCATCTGCGAACGTGCGCATCCCATGGCCGGCTAAGAACAAGATCAAGCGAGCGCTTTGACCTTTCGAGCCAAGGTACGCAAAACAGCGGCTTATTCCGGACCGTCCATTTCTAGACGCTCGCCGTCCAATCTTCAAGGTAATGGGGGTTATCGCCCGGTTAAGAGAGGTGTGCGGATCAAACCGAAGCGCGGGTGAGGAAAAGCAACGGTCAAGCCAGTTGCAGATGGACAGGGAAGCAGACGAACGCAGCGGGTGGAGCGCGCCATTGCATCCAGCGCGGAGACCGGCTGCCATGAACCAGGGCGACGGACGAGGAAAAATGAAGCAAGAGCAAAAAGATTCGGACTGTTGAGGCGAGGTGGGCGCTTTGAGACACTTCGTAAGGCGAAGCCTTTGCTTGAAGAACGAATCGAGACGGACCGAATTGGCGAGACCGAGCGATCGAGATAACCGGTTTTAACAGGCTCAATAACCGTTAACGGCAAAAATACGGGGTTGGGGCCGTGGCGGGGCGTTCATCTTGACAGCGGTTGTTCGAGCGGATTACGGTGTTTTCGGTTGCGAGAAGTCACAGGCACTTTCCCTTGCGCTTCCCGAGGCGGGAGCCCGATTTTGGTGTATCGATACAGCGCGGAAAACGGATTCTCACTTTACGAAAAGCGGGAAGAGCTGCGCCGGGTGATCCAGAGCAAGCACTTTGTCAACTCACCCAAGAAGAGCCGTTTTCTCGAATTCATCGCCGAGCAGACCTTTCAGGGCAACAGCGACAAGCTGAATGAATATCTGATCGGGACCGAGGTCTACGAGCGCGGGGCCGATTTCGACCAGCAGCGGGATCCGATTGTGCGCGTGCAGGCGCATGAGATTCGACGGCTTTTGAAGAAGTATTACGAAGAAGACGGCAGCCGGAGCCTGATCCGGATGGAGCTGCCACCGGGCCATTACGTTCCGGTTTTCAGCCGGATGGAGCAGCCGGAGCGGGAAGAAGGGCTGGACGGCATGGAGCAGGCGAAGGATGGCCGCGCGGCCGCGAGTGTGTCGTCCGTCAACCGCCTGCTGCTTGCGGCGACGATTGTGCTCGCATGCGGCTGCGCTGCGCTGGCGTTTGTGCTGGCACGGCGGGCGAGTTCCCCGCCGGCGCAGCACGCGGCGGCAACGCTGCCGCCGAATCTCGACTGGTTCTGGCATCCGTTTCTTCCTCCGGCCGATGCACCGCTGATCGTGATTCCGAATCATCCCTTGCTCCGGGCGGCGCACGGCGGCGACAGCGAGCAAACCTGGGCGAGCGGCCATGAGATTCCCAAGGCCAGCCTGCCGGAATTTCGCGACACCATCCACTTCCGCGAGCTGAAACGGTTTGTCTTCGTGCCTTCGCTCACGGATTTCACCTCGGTGGGCGAGACGCTGGGGCTGGTCGATCTGTGCGAGATGTTTTTCCGGATGGGCGACACCTGCCGCGTGCAGCAGTCGCGGCTGCTCGATTTCGACGAGATCAAGGACAACAACGTGATCCTGCTGGGAGGAAACCAGTCGTGGAGCGGCCGCGTGTTTCTGAACGTGCAGGGATTTCGTTTCCAGGACGGGGTGATCATCAACAGCAACCCCAGGCCGGGCGAAAAGGCGATCTACAAGCCGGAGTTCGACCCGGTGACCAATCAGCTCACGCGCGACTACGCTCTGGTACTGATGCTGCCCAATGAGCGCAAGGCAAATCGCGTGCTCCTGATCTATGGGATTTACACGCAGGGCTCGCAGGCGGCAATCGAGTTTCTGACGACTCCGGAAAAGATGGCGCAACTGCGCTCGGCCCTGGCCGGGCTCTCTGCGGACCACAAGACGCCGCCACAGTACTTCCAGGTGTTACTAACGACTACGGTCGAGAATGCCGTCCCGGGCAACGCCACGGTGGTCGCGGTGAGAGCCGTGGCGAACTGACGCCGGGCGATCTGTTGCGGCGCGAACCGGGGTTCATCATCCCGCAAAGAACCTTCTTTATGCTGTGTCTGCATCCGCACAGCCATGGCCGACTCTGAAAATCGGACGGCCCGGCGCAACTGCGCAGGACAAGGCGCATCTTACGCTCGGGGGCCTCAAACGTGTTATTGACAAGGATTTCGCGGCAGGCCTATTGTGTGTAAGTTTTTGGGAAAGGAAGGACGTTCAATGGTCGCTTATTTTCAGCTCCAACCCGCGGAAGCAGAGCTTCAGGAGCTGGCTGAACAGTATTGGGAGAAAGCTGGAGAAAAAGAGCAAAGGCTTGAAAAAGCCGCATTTGAAGCCGGGGAGTCGATCCGCAACGGCGATTTTTCGCTGGCCAACCTGGAAGCCATCGTGCGCTGGAAGTCAGAGCGCGCAGTGCAATTTCTGATCGGGAACAGCAATGAGAAGATCCGGCGGGTTCTCGCTCTAGCGGCGAACCCGGAGGCGACCACGGAAACGGCGATGAAGGCTCTGCTGGAGCTCAACGGGGTCGACATTGCGGTGGGATCGGCCATTTTGGCAGCCATCTATCCGGAACGGTACACGGTGCTCGATTTCCGCGCGCTCGAAGCGCTGGGGCACGCGCGCCACGATGTGCGCTTCTACGAGGAGTATCTGGCGTTTTGCAAGCGGCTGGCCGAGAGCAATGTGGTGACGCCGCAGAGCGATCTGCCGGCGCCCACTCCGCTGCGCACCCTGGACCGCGCCTTGTGGGAGTGGACGCGAAGCCATGCGGGCTGAGGAGGGATCGGCGGTCCTTACCGAGAACGGGAAAGCGGAGCCTTACTATAGAATCGCCCTCGTGAGGAATTCGTTTGAAGTCGGGCCGGTCCAGATCGGCGGGGGCCGGCTTTTTCTTGTGGCCGGCCCCTGCGTGATCGAGAGCGAAGCCCACGCGGGCAAGATGGCCGACGCGCTGCAGCGGATTACCTCGGAGCTGAAAATTCCGCTCATTTTCAAAGCCAGCTACGACAAGGCGAACCGCACCAGCGTGAGGAGTTTCCGCGGGCCGGGACTGAAGGAAGGCGTGCGCATTCTGGGCGCGCTGGCCAGGGAGACCGGCCTGCCGGTGCTGACAGATGTTCATGAGCCGGAGCATTGCGCCTTTGCGGCCGAGGCTGCGGACGTGTTGCAGATTCCTGCGTTCCTGTGCCGGCAGACCGATCTGCTGGTGGCGGCGGGCAAAACCGGACGAGCCGTCAACATCAAGAAGGGCCAGTTCGTGGCGCCGTGGGACATGAAGCATCCGGTAGAGAAGGTTCGCTCCACCGGGAACGAGCGCGTGTTTCTCACCGAGCGGGGATCGAGCTTCGGCTATAACAACCTGGTGGTCGACTTCCGCTCGCTGCCGGTGATGCGGGCGCTGGCGCCGGTGGTGTTTGACGGGACGCACTCGGTGCAGCAACCTTCGGCGGCCGGCGGCGTGAGCGGCGGGCAGCCGGAGTTCATCCCGGCCCTGGCGCGCGCCGCCGTGGCTGCGGGCGTAGACGGCGTGTTTCTTGAAGTGCACGACGATCCCGCGCAGGCGAAGTCGGATGGGGCGAACGCGCTCGATCTGAAGCTGCTGAAGCCGCTGCTCGAGGCCCTGCTGGCGATTCACGCGGCGGCGACGCCGGGGAGTGAGGGACCGAGGGACTAGAGTTGATTGCATAAATTGTCCGAAGACGAGATGGAAACATCCCTCAGGGCTAAAGCCCCAATGTTTATGCGGTTTCTCGCGGCCCGGCTCAAGTCACCTCATCGAGCACAAATCGCTCGATGGGGACGCGCGGCAAGCCGTGCCCTTTTACAATGCCATTGATGCGACCAGTTCCAGCGTGGTGAGTCCGAAACTCGATGAAGAACAAGCGCAGATCCTTCGGCTCCATTTGGCGCAAAAACGCGCCAAATTACGCTCAGGATGACCCCAAGAATTATGCTGCGAACGTTAGAGACGGGACACTAGGGCGTATCGACATATAGGTTTGGCGAGAATCTCTGAAAATTGGGCGTTGTACGCGGTTAATGGTGAAAAGCAACTGGGGATCCTTCGGCTCCGCAGGTGCAACAAGCCGCACCTGCTTCGCTCAGGATGACAAGCGCTTTATTTTCAGCTTGCCTATGTGTCGATACGGACTAGGGGACCCGGGGGACCAGCGAGCGCTTCCTTGTTCCCCAATAGCCCTGTGGGCGAACGGCAGACCCTCCCCCCGGGAATCTGGCGGCAAATTCCTTGTTTTCAATATGTTAGCGCGAAAGCCCCGCGGTAAAATCCTCATATCACAGAAGTTACCTGCAGATTCCTGCAAGCAAAGCGGATAGGGCCGCTTTTTCGAGCCTGGGTCCGGTTGCACGTTGTGCCCCAGGGCCGCCGGAGCAGGCAGCTATTCTCATTGTGCGCCGAGGAGGGGTAATTTTCTGCAAAGAGACCGCTCGCGGGTGCGGAAGGGGAGGGCTTCGGACCGAAGCTGGTCAAGAACTGCTCCGGCTGCTGCTCGAGGCGCTGCCGACGACTCGAACGGCATCGGGATCCATGGAAGGGCCCACGCACGCGGGTCCCGCCGAAATGAGAGAAGTCTTATCGCAGCTTTCCGCGCCGGCTCTTCGAATTGCACGCCATCGCCTTGCAAGTCTTTCGAAAGGCCGTGAACGTGCCTGCCAAGGATCGCCGCGACAGCGACCGCTATGAGATGAATCGAGCCAAGGGCGCGGTGGTGCGGAACAAGGTTTCCACGCCGTGTGAGTTTCTGGACATGAGCATGAGCGGGTGCTCGCTGACGCTGGAACGGCCCTTCACCGCGGGCGCGCTCGCCGAGGTGGAAGTAGTTCTGGCGGTTGCAGGGATGGTGCTGGAGATCCGCGGAACGGTGCAGTGGGTCAGGGAGGGCAACACCGTTGGCGTGCGGTTTCACCGCGCTTCGGAGAAGGCAAAGAACGATCTGGCAGCCCTGCTTACCTGCCTGATCGATGAGAGTGCGACTGGCGCCGTGGTCGAGGCCCTGACGGCCGCCGAAGGCCGCGAGGAGACAGAGGTTCTTTCCGTGCGCTCAACGGATTCCCAGGAAAGCGATCGGGAAATTGCGCAGGAGGAGGGCCGAGAGCAACCAGTGGGCGAACGCAGCGCGGGCGAGAGCTGACGAGCGGCGTTTTACAGCCGGCCGAGTTTCCGGCCGATCGAAGAAGAATCCCGATGGACGCTGAATTCGCTATTGGCAGCCGAAATCCGGCGCGGTGGTCTTTCCATTGAGAACAAAGCAGGAGATTCCGTTGATGTCGGTGCGCAGGGTGCGCACGTGGGCGAGGCCGAGTTCTTCCAGAACCTCCTGGCGTGGGTGATGATAGCGATTGTGCAGGCCGCAGGAGATGACGGCCCATTGCGGCGCAACGCGGGCGAGAAATTCCGGGCGGGTGGAGGTGATGCTGCCGTGGTGGCCGACCTTGAGCAGCGTGCTGGCCAGGCCCGGCTCGGCGAGCATCGCGTCTTCAATAGGGGCCTCGGCGTCGCCTTCGAGCAGGACTGAAGTTGCGCCGTAAGCGACGTGCAGAACCAGGGAATCGTCGTTGGAAGCGTCGGCGCCGGGCTGGTAGTCGCGCATGGGGGCGAGGACGTGAATCTGCGCCAGGCCGAAGGGGAAGGCGTCGGCGGCGCGCAGGGTGCGCACGGCGATGCGCAGGCCGGCGGCTTCGGCGAGCAGCGCTTTGTAAGCGGGAATGGGAGGATTGTTGCCGACCCAGAGCTCGCGGGGATGGAAGTTGCGCAGGACGGAGGGCAGCCCGCCCATGTGATCGGAGTGGGCATGGGTGAGGGCGACGGCGTCAAGATGGCGGATGCCGCGCGACCAGAGCGCGGGCGAGACCACTTCTTCGCCGATGTCGAAGTCCTGCGGCGCCTGGCGCGGACCTCCGCCGAAGCCGCCGCCGTCGATGAGGAGGGTTTTGCCGTCGGGCGTGATGAGCAGCAGCGAGTCGCCCTGGCCCACGTCAATGGCTTCGAGGAGCAAGGAACCGCGCGGGCGCTCGACCGGGCGTGGCACGACCGCAACGGCGCCAGCAAAGAGCAGGGCGGCCCAGATCGCAACCCGGGCGGCATGGCGCGGCCAGCGGTTTTTGCGGCTGCGGTGGGCGAGCACGATCGCCGCGGCGAGCAGGACGCAGGACGCGGCCGCCTGACCGAAGAGCGGAGACGCGACGCGCAGGTCGCCGAGCGCAAACGAGCCGAAGAGATGAACCAGGCCGACGCCGCAGTGCAGAGTGAGCGCGACGGCGGCGGCCGGGAGGATCGCGGCCGCAGGCCAAAGGGCGAGCGCAGCCAGCGTGACCAGCGCGGCGGGAATGAGCACAGCCAGCAACGGCAGGATGAGGAGATTGACAGGCAGCGCGAAGAGGGTGATGCGATGAAAGTAGACGGCCATGGGCAGGGCCATGACCAGCTCGATGATTGCAGAAACCGCAATGAGCTCAACCAGCCGGAGAACGGAACGGAGGGCTGCGGGAAACACGCGCCAGGCAAGTGAAGGATGGAAGGCGGATTGGAGCCGCTGCGCAAACATGCGCAGGGTGACGCGAAACTGGGCGATCGCCGGCGGGAGTTTGGGGTCGATGGCGAGGAGGCGGAGATCGCGCGTGGCGTTGAGATAGGGGTGGACCGTGGATTGGAGCAGCGGCGCGGCGATGCCGGCGATGGCGATGACGGCGAGCAGCGTCATTTGCAGGCTGGCGTCAAAGAGGCTGCGCGGATTCGCGGCGAGCAGACATAGAGCGGCAAAACCGATGAGGTTCATGGGATTGCGCTGGCGATAGAGAAGCCGGCCGAGAAGGTAGAGGGCGATCATCCAGAAAGAGCGCTGGACCGGCGTGGCGAAGCCGGTGAAGAGCGCATAGGCGAGGGACGCGAAGATGGTGAGAAGCGTGGCCGGAACGCGCGGCAGGCGCAGGCGGCGCGCCAGCCAGAAGCAGATGCCGGCGACCACGGCGAGATGAAAGCCGGAGACGACGAGCATGTGAAAGGAGCCGGTGCGCTCGAAGCCTGCGCGCAGATGCTCGTTCAAATAGGTGCGGTCGCCGGCCACCATGGCGGCGAGCATGGCGGTGTCATCGGGTGAGAGACGCAGCGGCGCAGGCAGGTTGCGCATGCGACCCGGCAGCGCCATGAGACGCGAGGTGGTGGCATGCTGCCAGGCAGTCACGCGGCAGGCGAGGAAAGCGCCCGGAGCCGGGCCGAGGCGGTCGATGTGATCGATGGCGACGGTTGCGGTGGAAGTGATGCCCTGCGCGAGGAGGTAATCGGCGCGGCTCCAGACGCCGGGATCGTGATAGATCTCCGGTGGCAGCAGGCGAACCACGGCTCGGATGCGCTCGCCGCAGCGAAACGGCGCGAGGGATGACGGCGCTGCGGGCCAACGAACCGTGAGGCGGATGCCGCCGCTCAAGGGAACCTGGGCGTCGACGGTGTCAGTGACCTGCTCGACGCTCAACACGCGCACGTCGACACGTTGCGAGGGCGCATTGAGCGTGGGCTCGTCGAGATTCTGCTCGGCCTGCGTAAGCACAGGGCCGGTATCGGAGACGGCGCCTTCGACAGTGCGCAGCAGATCGTCAGAGAGCGCGGCGAGTGCGGGCGCGGGAGCCGGCTGCGGCTGCAGAAGCGCGCACCAGAGGCCGAGCAGGAACCACAAGGCGGCCAAAGGAGCCCAGGCAACCCGTTGAGCACGCAGGGCGGCCAGGCATGCGAGCGCGGCGATGAGGGCCAGAGCGATAAGAACCCAACCCGGGCGCAGCCAGAAGAGCCGCGCAGAGGCGATGCCGGCCGCAAACAGACACGCGGCATAAAAGAGCGGCACGGCGGAAAAGCCGGCCGCGGACTGCCCGCTGGTGAGGGAATCCGGATGCATTCTGCCTGGTTGGGGAGTGTTGTGGATAAGCGTAGCAGGAGTTCGGGCCGCGTGGTACGCGAAGTTTGCGGCCGCATGAATCAGCGGCGCAGGCGGGCGATGGTCTCAATGTGAAAGGTCTGCGGGAAGAGGTCGGCGAGGGCCAATTCTTCGATGGAGTATCCGGAAGCAAGGAGCGGGCGGAGATCGCGGGCCAGGGTGGTTGGATCGCAGGAGACGTAAACCAGACCAGGTGCGGCAATTTGAGCGAGCAGCGCCGTAGTTTCGGCATCGAGGCCGGTGCGCGGAGGATCGAGAACAATGAGATCGGGAGTGAACCCATTGGACCCCTTGGCGAGCGCGCTACGCAGAAAATCGAGGGTCGTGGCGCGGATGGCTTCAGCGCTGGCTCCGGCGAGGTTGTGAACGAGCGCGGCGGCAGCGGATGGTGCGGATTCGACGGCGACGACGCGGGCAAAGCGGGAGGCAAGCTGCCGCGCGAAGAGACCGACGCCGGCGAAGAGGTCCCAGGCGAGCGCGCCCTGAGCATCGCCGAGGACACGATCGACGAGAGCGTCGACGAGCCGGCGATTCACCTGAAAGAACGCGCCGTGGTCGACGCGGTAGGGAAAGCCGGCGGCGCGATAGGCAAGCGAGGAGGCGCCCCAATGGGCCAGACTGCGCGGCTGGCGATCGGGTGGGGCTATGGACGCGAGTTCAGCGCCGGCTAACTGCGGGATTCTTTCAGCGAGTGCACGGCAGAACGGTTGGAGAGAAGATTTTGCAGTGTCCGGAGCGGTGAGGCCGGCGAGGAGCGAGGTTTCCTCTGCGTCGCAGAAGAGGGAAAGCTCGGAAGGTTTTTGCTCGTGCGGCAGGCGGCGCACGATTTCGCCGGCGGCCAGCGCAGCGCGGACGAGCAAAGGCGCGGCGATGGGGCACTCGGCAACGGGCACGATCGCGTGCGAGCGGCGGCCGCGGTAGCCCGGGTTACCTGCGGCGTCGAAGGCGAGGCGGATGCGGTTGCGATAAGCCCAAGGCGAGGTTGAAAGCACGGCGATCGCATCCGGCGCCCGCACGCCGCCGCGCTCCAGTGTTTCGCGCAGGATCGATTGCTTGAATCGGAGCTGGGCGTCGTAGCTTGCGTGCTGATATTGGCAGCCGCCGCAGGCGCCGAAGTGGCGGCACGCGGGAACGATGCGGTCCGGAGCGGGAGCGACGATCTCCGCGATTTCAGCGGATGCGTAGCTCTTCTTCTCTTCGACAATTTGCACGCGAGCCTGCTCGCCGGGCAAGGCGAGAGGAATAAACACGGCTTTGCCCTGATCGCGCGCGAGGAAGGCGCCACCGTAGATGGGCTTTTCAATCGTCACGAGCAGATCGGCGGCGGGGGCCGCTTTTTTCAGCCGGCGTTGTTGCGACAGCGGCGGACGACGTTTCATTGCTGGCTCATGTAGAAAAGGCTCAGGCGGGGCAGATTGTAGTGGACGAGCAACTGCTTCTGCACAAACTGGCGCTCCACCTGGCGCAGTTGCACTGCGCCCATGCGGCTGCGGTACGGGGCGAGCTCGCGCGCGGCGTGCTCTTTGAGGGCGACGAGGAGTTCTTCCGGCGCAGCGGCGTGGAGCTCGAAGAAGAGCTTTTCCTCGAGAACAGTGAGCGAGCGCTCGAGCGATTCAAGGTTGACGGCTTCGAGTTTGCCTTGCGCCGAAGATGTCGAGCCATCGGGAGTGGGGGCGCGCAGACCTCCGGCGAGTGCGCGCAGGCGCGCGGCAGTTGCGGCGCAGGCTTGCGGCGCGACCGCCGCCGCATCCAGTGCGGCGGCCGCCGACTCGAGATGAGCAGCCACGCGCTGCTGTTCGAATCCTGACTCCTGCGCGGGTGCGCCGGCGGCTGGCGAACCGGTTGCAGCCTCGCTCAACGCAACGGCAGCTTCCATCACCGCCTGCGCGCACCAGGCGAGACCGTTGATGCGGCGCATGCGCGCGCGCTTCTGGCGCGATTCATAGCGATCGAACGCGGTGTCGATGCCGCGCAGCACGGCTTCAAGGGGAATGCCGGCTTCGCGCCAGGTCTCGATCAGCGCCCAGTCGAGCGTGGAGAGCAAAAGAATGGAGCCGCGGCGCTGCTGGAAGCGCTCTTCGATTTCAGTGAAATAGTTGAAGTAATTGCGCACGGGCGCAGCCTCACGGCTTTCGTTCCTCGGGAACCGCGACGGCATGGATGGCGGCCGTGCGAGAGGCCTCGGCGCCGGGCTTTTCGCTTTGGCCGCGGCCGCGCGGGCGCACACCGCGGTTGCGCTCGAAGAGAATGCGAAGGCCGTCGAGGGTGAGCATCTCGTCGATCTCCTGGATGTAACGGGAGTCGGCGGCGATCATGCGCGCCAGGCCGCCGGTGGCGATGATACGGGGCTGCTGCGCCTGGGCGCCGAGTTCGCCGAGAATGCGCTCGATGATGCCGTCAACGAGGCCGATGTAGCCGAAGAAGATGCCGCTCTGCAGATGGCCGACGGTGTTGGTGCCGATGACCTTGCCCGGGCGCTTGATGTCGACGCGGGTGAGGCGCGCGGCGTGGTTAAAGAGCGCGTCGGCGCTGATGCCGAGGCCCGGCGAGATGGCCCCGCCCAGGTATTCGCCGCGCGCGGAGACGACTTCAAACTTGGTGGCGGTGCCGAAATCGACCACGATGCACGGGCCGCCGTAGCGCGCGAAGGCAGAAACACAGTCGGCCAGGCGGTCGGCGCCGAGCTCGGTGGGATTGTCGATGAGCATGGGCATGCCGGTTTTGATGCCGGGCTCGACGAACATGGGATCCACGCGGAAGTACTTTTCGCAGACGCGCCGCAGGGTGGAATCGACCGGCGGCACCACGGAAGCGATGATGATGTGCGTTACCTGCGTGGTGGCGAGGCCGTCCATCTCAAAGAGATTCACGAAAAGGACGCCGTACTCGTCGACGGTGCGGGAGCGGTGCGTGGTGACGCGCCAGTGGGCGACGAGCGCCCCACCCCCGCGACCAAGACCTGTCGCGGGGGGCCCCGGAGCGGGCTCGGGCCCGTCAATGTGGTAGAGGCCGAGCACGGTATTGGTATTGCCGACGTCGAGGGCGAGCAGCATGGATTCAGTCTATCGCGGGCGAGCGGATGCCGCCGGTTTGCACGATCACGAGCCCCGAGGCGGTCTCG
The DNA here is from genome assembly GCA_030040425.1 of Acidobacteriaceae bacterium. Lineage (GTDB taxonomy): Bacteria > Acidobacteriota > Terriglobia > Terriglobales > Acidobacteriaceae > Telmatobacter. The sequence continues at coordinate 23,338 of JASHTS010000094.1, forward strand.
ACGCGCAGGAAGCCGTGCTCGTCAAGACCGGCGGTGATGCCGGCGCAGGCCTGCGGGCCGTGGACTTCGACCTGGCGTCCGCGGACCCAAGTGGACGCTGCTTCCATGCGCGCGGGGGTCGCCGAGGCCGCGGATTCCTCAGCAAGCCCATGGGCCTCGTGCTCCAGAGATCGGAGCAGCGCGACCAGGAGCGGCTGGCGGCTGATGGTGCGGCCGGCGGCCAGATCGAGTGACGTGGCCGGCGTGGCAAGGCCGTGGGGAAAACTGCGCTGATGCACATTGATGCCGACGCCGACCACTGCGTGGGGCAGCTCTTTGGAGTGGCTCTCAGGCCTGGAAAGAGTCTCGACGAGAATCCCGCCGGCTTTTGCCGGGCCGATGAGAAGATCGTTGGGCCAGCGCAGGTCGACGGTAAGGCCGGAGACTTTGTGAACGGCCTCTGCGGCGGCGAGACCGGCGGCGAGCGGTAGAAGCTGGATGCGCGCTGGCGGCAGCGCGAGCCGCAAGAGCACGCTTAGGTAGAGGCCTTCGCCGGCGGCTGAGTGCCAGGCATGCCCTTCACGGCCCCGGCCGGCGGTTTGCTCGTCGGCAAGAAAAACCGACCCGGGCGGGGCGCCGGCGCGCGCGGCGGCCAAGGCATCGGAATTAGTGGAATCGGTTGACGGCGAGAAGTGAATCTTTCCGGCGAAGACGGTGTCCGCAAGTTCGCGGTCGAGCGCGGCGAGATGGTACATCGCTCAGCGCGTGCCTGTTTGCACTTCAGCAGTGATGGACATGGAAATATCGGCCGCCCTGGCTGAGTGGGTGAGCGCACCCACGCTGATGAAGTCGACGCCGGTCTCGGCGTAGCTGCGGATGTTGTCGAGCACGATGCCGCCGGAAGCTTCAGTGGGAATCCAGCGGTTTTCGCGCTTGATGCGCTCGACCGAGTGCTTTACTTGGGCCGGCGACATGTTGTCAAAGAGGATGGCTTCGGCGCCGCCGGCGAGGGCTTCCTCGAGCTCGCGGGCGTTGCGCACCTCGATTTGCACGCGCTGGCCGGGCTTGCGCGCTTCGAGTGCGCGGGCGAGCACTTTCGGGAGCCCTCCGCCGAGGGCGATGTGATTGTTCTTGATGAGAATGCCGGAGGCGAGATCGATGCGGTGATTGGTGCCGCCGCCGCAGAGGACGGCGTATTTCTCGAGGGCGCGCAGGCCGGGGACGGTCTTGCGGGTATCGAGCACGCGCGCGGGCGTGCCCTGAATGGCGTCAGCATACCTGCGCGTAAGCGTGGCGATGCCGCTCAGGTGCTGGAGAAGGTTGAGAATCACGCGCTCCGAGCTCAAGAGCACACGGGCGTTGTGGCGGATGACGGCCAGCACCTGGCCAGGCTGCGCGCGGACGCCGTCGAAGATTTCAGGATGGCTGACGACTTCAAAGCGCGTGTGCGCCTGGGGACGCGGATCGAGGCGGGCAAAGATCTCAAGAAAACGCGGCACCGCGCCCAGTCCGGCGACCACCAGTTCCTCGCGCGCCAGGATGGAGGCCGAGGCGCGCAGATCGGGATCGATGGTGAGGTTGGTGGTGGCGTCGCCGGCGGCTTTATCTTCCAGTAAGGCCTGCTCGAGCAATGCGTCGATGCGGTGGCTCTTCCAATCCATGAGTCGGGTTCCGTTACCCCTAAGGATGCGGCTGGGCTCTCTTTTGTTGAAGAAAGTTATAAATAACTTTCTTTACACTGTCATCCACCTGGCCGGCAATGGAGTGGAAAAGCGTGCCGTTTCTCCGGAAAATTTCGAGAGTGAATTTCTGCTCGGTGCGCGAGAGGCGCTCGAGGACGGTGCGCCAGAGGCCGAGGCGGCCGTCGCGCCGGCTGTCGACGAAACGAACTTCCCCCAGATCGGCGTACCAGAGCAGCGAGACGATCTGGAGGGCATCGCGGACAAGGATGCCGTGGACGGTGATGAGAATGTACTGGCGGAGGGAACCGGGCGGCGTGCCGGGGCCGGAGAGATCGACGAGGGCGAGGGCGCGGTCCGGCTCGCGCACGTGCGCGGCGATGATGCGCTCGGCGATGGGCGAGAAATCGGGCGCGACGAAGCAGCCGGGTGCATTGGCGAAGAAGATGGGCGGAGCCGCAGGCGCGGCCGGCGGCGTGAAGGCCGGCTCCAGCGCCCAGGCGGCGGGGTTTTCGAGGTGCTCGGCGAGCTCGCGGCTCGCGATCTGAATCTGCTTGAACCGCTCTTCGGCTTCGAGGCGCCTGACGGGGTCGCCCTCAAAGCGGTCGGGATGCCAGAGCTTCGCCGTTCCTTTGAAGGCCCTGCGCAGAATGGCGCGCGTGGCAGGAGGCTCGGCCAGGCCCAGGGTGCGGGCGTGTTGCGCGCATTGCGGACAGATGCAGGGCATGCGGCTGTCTCGTTGGCTCGGCTGGCGATGTCCTTCGGTCAGGCAGAAACGAATTCGATCTGCCGGACCTCGATTCCCGGTTTGTCGGATCCTGCCTCGTCGAGTTGCGGCTCCACAATGGCGAGAAGCTCGTCGGCTCTCACCGCCAGTCGAATATCTTCGCAGGCCGCCTGGAGCAGGGGAAAAGCCTCCGGTTTGGCCGCCAGGGTGGCGGTTTTGATTTCCCGCGCCGATGAGACGCCGGCGCCGGTGCGGCTGCGATTAATGGCATAGAGCGCCTCCACGGCGACGTCGAAGATGCCGTCGTTCCCGCCGGCGGAGAGCTCGGGGAAGTCCGCCGCAGAGGGCCAGGCAGAGGCGTGAATGCTTGCGCATCCAGTCTCACCGGCGTAGCGCCACGACCAGACTTCATCGGTGATGTAGGGCAAGAACGGGGCGAACAGGCGCAGGAACACGCCCAGCGCAATGCGCAGGGTGGCGAGAGCCGAGCCCTGCGCTTCCGCACCCTGCGTTCCCAGCGTTCGCGCGCGGCTCATCTCGATATAGGCATCGGTAAACGCAGTCCAGAAAAATCGCTCCGTCTCGGCAAGCGCCTGCTGGTGCTCGTAGTTCTCGAAGTGCCGCGTGGCATTGCGCACCAATTCCCGCAGCCGCAACAGAAAGACCCGATCCATGGGGTAGACGATCGGTCCGGGCCGGCCTTCTTTTCCCAGGACAAACTTGGAGGCGTTGAAGAGCTTGGTCACCAGCCTCTTGCCCACCTTCAGGACGTTCGGATCAAAAGCCGTGTCGGCGCCCAGGCCCGCGCCGGCAGCCCAGTAGCGCACGGCATCGGAGCCGTACTCATCGAGCAGGTGCATGGGCGTGATCACATTGCCACGGCTCTTCGACATCTTCTTCCGGTCGGGATCGAGGATCCAGCCGGAGATGGCCACATGCTTCCACGGGATCCGGTCTTCGTGCAGGAGCGCCTTGACGATGGTGTAAAACGCCCAGGTGCGGATGATCTCGTGGCTCTGCGGCCGCAGATCCATGGGGAAGAGCGAGCGGAATCGCTCCGGCTGCTCGCCCCAGCCGCTGGCGATCATCGGTGTCAGCGACGAGGTGAACCAGGTGTCGAAGACATCGGACTCGGGAAGGAATCCGCCCGGCATTCCGCGCTGCTCTTCGGAGAAACCCGGAGGCGTGGCATCCGCCGGATCGAGCGGCAGGCTTTCGTCGGCCGCCACGATTGGATTTTCGTAATCCGCTTCGCCCGCTGCGTCGATGGGATACCACACCGGGAAGGGAACGCCGAAGTAGCGCTGGCGCGAGATGGCCCAATCGAAGGCGAGGTTTTCCGTCCAGGTGCGATAGCGGTGCCGCATGAATTCCGGATGCCATTGGATGCGGTCGCCGGCCTCGAGCAGCATCGGTTTCTTATCGAGCAGGCGGACAAAAAACTGCCTTGTGGTGATAAATTCCAGAGGCTGGTCGCCTTTTTCGAAGAACTTCACCGGATGTTCAAGGGGCGTAGGTTCGCCTGCGAGCGGCGGCAGGCCGCGCAGAACCGCCTCATCGGGCGCGCGCAACTGATCGACAACGGCGCGCCGCGCCTGCTTCACGCTCCTGCCGGCCAACTCTGCGTAGAGGGTGTTCGCCCGCTGCGGGTCGATGGAGGGCCAGTTTGCCTCGCCGAACTGCACCGCGAGCAGCCGCCCGTTGCGCCCCAGGATCTGGCGGTTGGCGAGCTTCTGTTCACGCCACCAGCGGACGTCCGTGGCGTCGCCGAAGGTGCAGACCATCAGGATGCCTGTGCCCTTTTCCGGATCGGCCAGTTCGGAGGGAAAGATGGGAACCGGCACGCCGAAGAGCGGGGTCAAGGCGCGTTTTCCGAACAAATGCCGGTAGCGCTCGTCGTTGGGATGCGCGGTGACGCCTACGCAGGCAGCCAGCAGCTCGGGCCGCGTGGTGGCGATGGTGAACCCGTCCGCGCCACCCTCCACGCCAAAACGCACATGATGGAAATGGCCCGCAATCTTGCGGTCCTCCACCTCGGCCTGCGCCACGGCGGTCTGGAAATCCACGTCCCACATGGTGGGTGCTTCCACGCTGTAGATGTGTCCCTTGCGCCACAGATCGAGGAAGCTGCGCTGAGCCGCCCTGCGGCAGCGCGGGTCGATGGTCGAGTACTCCTGCGCCCAGTCCACAGACAAGCCCAAACGGCCCCACAATTCCTTGAAGCTCTTTTCGTCTTCCTGGGTGAGGCGCAGGCAAAGCTCGATGAAATTGCGCCGGGAGATCTGCCGCGGCGGCGATTTTGGGTCGATGCCCTCGGCGGCGGACAAATCGAGCCCCGGTTCGTACTTCAGCCCCGGATTGCAGCGCACGTGGAAGTAGTTCTGCACGCGCCGCTCGGTGGGAAGGCCATTGTCGTCCCACCCCATGGGGTAGAAGACACTCTTGCCGCGCATGCGCTCAAAACGCGCCACCAGATCGGTTTGCGTATAGGAAAAAACGTGGCCCACGTGCAAGGAGCCGGACACCGTGGGCGGAGGCGTGTCGATCGCAAACCGCTCCTGTGCGGACCGCTCCTGCCCGGCAGCGGCTTCGGCGTATCGATACACCCCCAGCTCGCGCCAGCGCGCCTGCCAGGAACTCTCTGCCGCCTGCGTGTCAAAATGTTTGGGCAGCTCGGAAATATCCATACTGTTCATCGGCTCGACTCAGTCGAAGGCCCCGGCAGCTGCGGAGAAACGCCCATGGAAACAGGGGTTTTCAAGGCGAGGGACCACGCTTCAGGGTAGCAGATGGAGCGATGCCAATCAGGCGCTGATTTGCCCTTTGAGCATGAACCCGCTCATGCGCAGGCCCGCCCGGTTCAGGCATGCTCTGGACGCAAAGTTGCCGATGCTGGTGCGGGCAGCCGGAATACGGCCGGCGAGATAGCACTCGCGCTTCACCTCCTGCAGCAGAAAGCTTCCGATGCCGCGACCGCGGCAGTCTTCGCGCACTTCCATGTAGAGATCGGCGAAGGGGTGGTTGTAGTGAAGAAGAAAGCCGCCGGTAGCAACGACCTCGCCGTTCAACTGGGCGACGTATTCTCCGACCGGCTCGGCGCTGTGCGGAAAAATCGGATCGGAGTCACGCCGGCGGCGAACCAGAACGCCGGGAACTGCGAGATGGGTGACGGAATGCTCCTCAAACAGGACTACATCGGCAGAGATGTTGCGGGCGAACTCGAAAAGCATGGCCGAAAGCAGCGGGTCGTTGCTCTGGCACTCGATGAAAGCCGGTCTTGCAGCGGCAATCAGCTGAGGGAAGAGGCCGCTCGCGTGCCCGCGAAAAGGCGGAATGAGGTAGAACTCGAAGATCGTATCGCGATCCTTGATTTCCTGGCCCTTGATCGAGCCGTAGCCGACATTCCGGCCGTCGATGAAAAGGGAATAGGAGTCAGACCAGCCGCGCTCGTGCACGGCGTTGTAGCGAACCTGATGATGGGCCTCCTCGAGAAAGAGAGCGCGCAGGGGAAGAATGGCCTCGAGTTCGACCCTTTCAACACGCGTGGTCATGGCTGTCGATTCCGATTGTAGGGGGTGCGCCGGCACGCGCGCAGAAACGGAAAATGCCGCCCGAGGGCGGCCTTTTCGCGAGGATTCACACGGTTAGAAGATTTTGGCCAGACCCTTCTTCTTTTTCTTCTTGCTCGAGGACTCGTCGCTCAGGTCGGCCTTGGGCGCTTTCTGCTTTTTGCCGCCGCTGGCGACCGGCTGTGTGGAAGGCACCTCGCCGGGCTTGATGTCGTTCTGCTGGGCGGGCGCTTCGGCTGCGCGCTCCACCGGCGGCGCGGCGGAGTTGATGGGGCCCACGGGCTTGACCAGGGCATTGGGATCGGCGGCGGCCGGGCCCGATGGCGAGCTCACGATGGTCGCGCCGAGGCTGGAACCGGCAGCCGGGGGCGCCAACTGCAACGGCGCTTCCGAAGGATGCTCGGTGGTCGGCGGCTCATTAGGTCCGGCAGGAGCGGCGGCGGTGACGGGAGCCACGGGCTTGCCGGCATCCATCGCGTCTTTGAACAAGGCCAGGTTTTCCTTGGTCACGTCGGGAGCCAGAGTGCGGGCCGGATCTTCGAGGGTGGGCTCGCCGACGCGCGCGGCTTCAACCACGGTGGGACCGCGGCGAATGATGTCCAGAGTCATGTCGGAAAAATGCAGCGGCGTGCGGCTGCGCTCTTCCGCGTCGCTCTCGGCGATCGCTGCGGCCGTGGGCTCGGGTACCGGCCGGTTCATGGCTACCAGGCGGTCGCGTGCGTCTTCCACATGCGGCGCCATGGGATAGCGGGTGATGACTTTTGCGTAAGCATCGGCAGCCTTGTCGTCGAACATGGCCGCCAGCCGCTCACGCACGGCTCCGGGCACCCTGGGCTGAATCTTCCAGAAATGGGCCTCGCCGGCGTAGCAGTCGCCGATGGCGATGAGCACCTGGTCGCTCTTGGAATAGAGCGGGTAGGTGTCGGCCACGGTCTCCAGGCGGGCGATGGCGGCGTTATAGTTTTCGCGACTCTGGTAATAGAAACCGATCTGGGCCTCGCGCTCGGCCAGAACCTCCTGCACATCGCGCAGCCGCTGCTTGGCGCGCGGGATGAGGGTCGAGTCCGGATACATGTTGATCATGTCGCGGTACTCGGTCTCAGCCTGTTGCGCGTTGGTGTAGTCGCGATCGGGCTTCTCCATCTGCTGGTAATAAATGTCGGCGACCTTCATCTGCGCCTCGGCGGCTTCAGGCGCGTTGGGGAAGAAAGTCTCGAAGTCCTTGTACTCGGCCTCGGCCTGGGCCAGAGCGGCGGAGCCGCCTTCCTTGAACCAGGTGTCGCCGACGGAGAGCTTGGCGCGCATGCGGTATTCGGACTCGGGATAGGTGTTGAGGAGGGTCTGCAGATCGAGACGGGCTACATCGTAGCGGCCTTTCTTGAGCGCCACCATGGCCTTGTCGTAGAGCTCCTTGTCGGGCTGCTTGGACTGCACATTGCCCAGAGGATTGGCGCTCAGGTCGTAGGCCTTCTTTTGTTTCTTCGGCTTCTTGGCCTGAGCCGAGACGCAGGTGAGGAAGACGAGGGCAAGCGCCACCGCGGCGAGTCTAGTTGAAAACCGGTTCATACCACCTCGATTGAAAGAGCGATCGATCCGCGGGGGAGAATCGCCGCCCGGTGTACCTGGCTCAATGCATTGCAAAGCAATCTTACGCCGTTCGCCTGCGGGCCGGTGCGGCTTTTTGCCCGGTACCCGAGTTCCCGGCGCCGCGGGCGGCCTTTCGGGCAATGTCGAGCAGGGCGCGCGCATCCCGCTCGGCCTTTCCGGCGCCGAAGACCGCGTTTCCCGCAACCAGCAGTTCCGCTCCTGCTTGGACGACCTGGGCGATGGTGTCGTGAGCCACGCCCCCATCCACTTCGATTCTAAATGCCAGCCCGAGCTCGCGGCGCAACTGGGCCAGGCGGCTGATCTTCCGGAGAGAAAAGGGGATGAACTCCTGGCCGCCGAAGCCGGGATTGACGCTCATAATGAGCACATGATGCACCATGGGCAGGATTTGCTCGATGAGGTCGACGCGCGTGGCCGGATTGATGACCACGCCGGGCTTCATGCCATGGTGCAGGATCAGCTCGAGGGTGCGGTGCAGATGGGGGCAGGCCTCATAGTGGACGCTCACCCAGTCGGCGCCGGCCTCGGCAAAGGCCTCGATGAAATCGTTGGGGTTCTCAATCATCAAGTGACAGTCGAGAGGCAGGCGGGTGGCTTTGCGCAGGCTCTTGACCACCGGCGGGCCGACGGTGATGTTGGGGACAAAGTGGCCGTCCATGACGTCGACGTGGATGACCGTTCCGCCCCCGCGCTCGGCCGCAGCGATCTCGTCGGCGAGACGGGAGAAATCGGCGGAGAGGATGGACGGCACCAGCTCGACCATGGATGGGAAGTGGGTTCCTTTCGGCCTCAGTGTATCAGTCGAACATGTGCAGCGAACTCGTGGCCCTCCTCTTGCGGCCTTTGGATTCGAGCGCTTTGAGCAGGATGCGGCTGCGCGCGCGCATGGCCGGCGTGCCGGAGCGGCCGGCGAGCTGCAGCAGCTCGATGACGGCGGGCAGCGAGGAAGGATTTTGCCGGGTTAGGTCGGCGAGGCCGTGAAGGGCAGCGGTCTTGACGATGGAGCCGGATGCGGGACCCGAATCGTCGAGCCAGGAATGAAGCAGAGCCGCTGCCCGCCGGCACTCGGCAAGGCTGAGTTCGAGGCGCGGGATGACAAGCGCAAGGTTCCAGCGCAGTTTTTTGTCATGGTTCTTATCGCCGGCTTCGGCCATCAAGCCGAGCAGCGATTCCTTCCAGGGCTGGGCGCATTGAGGCCGGATTCGAGTCACGCGTTCGAGCACGTCCGCGGCGCGGCCGTCGATGGCCGGATCGTCGTCCCACAGGCACTCGATCACCTGGGCGAGCTGAGGCGGCTGCTTTTCTATGCGCTCGACCACTTCGCGGACGCGGCCCGCATCAAGGCGGCGGCCGGAAGCGAGCATCGCGTGGATGCTTTCCTCTTTTGCCATAAGGATTGCGCACTCCCCTCACCCGAGCGCCGCACCATGATTTATGCCATGACGGCACTTGGCGCAAGAGATACGGTGAGCACGGTGATGTCGTCCTGCTGGCCGAAAGCGACCGCCTCGTTGGCGATTTGCTGCGCTGTTTGAGAACTGATCTGGCGCGTGCGCTCAAAGCCGAACAGCTCGCCCAGCGTGTTCCTGGCCTCCACGACCCCATCGGAGATGAAGGTGAGCCTGTCTCCCGGCGCCAGCGGCAGAGTGGATTCGGCGTACTCCGCACCTGCTTCGACCCCGAGCGGAAGGCTTGCGGGAATCTCGATCTCCGTCCCGTTGCGGTAGGGAGGCAACTGTCCCGCATTGGCGATCACCAGGACTCCGCTGAACTGGAGGTCGGCGCAGAGGCAGGTGGTAAAGCCGGAGATGCCGCTGTTGCGCAGGGCCGCATTGAGCTCCTTGAGCACGAGCGCGGGGCGAAGGTCGTCGCAGCGGTCGGCGGCGCCGAGCAGCAGTGCCGAGGTGAGCGCGGCGGCGGCTCCCTTGCCGCTGACATCGCCCAGAATCACGCGCTGCGCGCCCCCCGGCAGGGCCCGACAGAGATAGAAATCGCCGCCCACCTCGTGCGCGGGCAGAAAGGCCGAACTCACGGTGACCCCCGGCGCCATCTGCATTTTCCCGGGTATGAGCAGATGCTGCACCTGGCGCGCGGCGGCGAGCTCTCCGCGCAGTTCTGCGCGCTCGTCGGCGGCGATGCGCTGCTCGTGGAAGACGTAACCGAGGATGGCGACCACCAGCGCGGCGACAGCGAGCGACACCCAGTTCTGAACCTGATTGAACCATGTGTTCCGGTTCAAAACGACCTGCTGCAACTGGAACCAGCCCTCGATCGTTGCCCATACGGCGCAAAGGGCGGCGACGATGCGCAGGCGGCCGCGCATCCGGTTCCAAGGCCAGAAGGCGACGAAGGGCGCGGTGCAGGCAAAGCCCCAAATCCACCAGATCGGTTTGAAGCAGGTGTACTGCACAAAGAGCGAGAGCGGCAGGGCCAGGCGCGGAGGAAGGAAAACGGGCACAATCGAGCCAACGAACAGGAACACCCAGGCGGCGAAGACCACCCAGTAGACGGCTGGAACGCGCCGGCGGGCGAGGGCGAAATTGACGCGCACCAGCGCCCAGGACTCGAACATGGAGAAGCCGAAGAACAGGGCCTGAATCCAGTTCGAGTACTTCTCCCAGAGCAGGTAGTGACCCATCACGTTGATCCGCGTGAGGCAGACTGCCACGCAATAGATGCCGAGCCAAAACGCGGCCTTTTGCGAGCGATCGAAAAGAAACAGCCCGAGCAGGAAAAGGCCGGCAGCGCCGATGACCAGAAAGCAGGAGTAAGCCGGGACGGTCTCCTTGAGACTCATGCCGCGGCTGGCCTGGGCCATGGCCTGGGCGAGGGGTGCGCCTGCCAGGTAGAGAAAGGCTGGGCGACCGGGCGTGAGACCCGGCGCAAGACGTCTTTGAACGATGCGCAGGGCGACAACATGCGGGCCCGGGGCCAGGTCCTCCGGCAGCGGATAGATGCGGAAAGCGATGGAAGAGGCAACGGGCCTTCCGTCCACGAAGGCCTGCTGGCTTACCGGACCATCGGAACCGACGGACAAGGAGGGATGCTGCACCACGGGGCTGTCGATGGCGAACTGGCAGCGGACCCAAAGCACCCAGGCGTCGCCGGTCATGCGGTAAGCGGTATAGGGTTGCCAGCCGCCGGGGTCTACGCTGGCAGCGGCCCAGGCGGGGTTGTCGCCCAACCGGTACACACATTGGCTGTCGGGAACTCGCCCCACTTGTGCCCTGAGAGCGCCGGGTACTGCGAGGAATAAAACCAACACATAAATTCGCACGGTCCAACTCCGCGCTGGATTGCAGCAATTCGCCGGGAAAAAGGACTGGATCGAATCATAATCGCAGGAACGCGCGCGCGGCCAGTTTTCAACTTCCTGCGCTACACTGGCTGTCTCCTCAATATGCAGGCTCGGGGCAGCGAAAGAGCCGGCCGCGGCCTCAGGCGGAAGCGAGCGCTTCATGGCAGAAAATCTCGTCACCTGCGATTGCTCCTGTGTCTGGCGGCTGCACCGGTTCAAGGCGATGATGCGCGAGGATGCCGTGCTGCGCTGCAGTTGCGGGCGGGAGCTGATCACCTGGAGCGGCCCGTACATCTGGGTGAAGGAGCGGGTGCAGGAGCCGGAGAAGACAGAGCCGCGCCGTTGACGCTAAAGCAAATCGGAAGGTATAAGCATCTTCGCGGCCACGCGGCCGATGCCGCGCAGGATTGATTTGATCGGCCAGTTTCCGTCTTCATCAGGGAAGAAAATTTCGCCGGCGCGACGGACTTCGGGCCGGTAATACCAGCGCTTGAGCAAGGCGAGATGGCCCTGGCGAATGGGGGCGGAGGGTGAGCCATTGCGTTCTGCAAGGTGAGTCAGAGTGGCTTCGAGGCGAGATTCGAGGAGGCCGCGAGCGATCTTAAGAGCTTTCGTTCCCTCTGGGGCTGAAGCCCCTTCGTTTCCAGGCGCCTTGTCGGCACGACTGAAGTCGTGCCCTTTCAAAACCTCGGCGAGGCTTGTGCCGCTTTGTTGACCCTCGTTCCCCTGGTTCCCTGGTTCCCCGGCTTCTGTTCCCTTTTCCCTTTTCTCTATTCCCTGTCCGCCTGATCCCTGATCCCTGACCCCTGTTCCCTCTTCTTCGGGCACGGCTTCGATCGCCAGCGGCTGCGCGAACAGAGACGTTGAGCCGGACTGCTCGTTCTGGATGCGCATGCCGAGCGTGGAGAAGGGAGCGGGGCCGCGCAGAACGCCGTTTTCATAAAGAAAGACGGCGACCTCGCCGGGATGCGTGGAGGACTGGAGGATGACGGCGCGGAGC
>JASHTS010000010.1 GCA_030040425.1 Acidobacteriaceae bacterium
GAAGCATAGCTGCTCGGGAAATCTGGCAACTATGGCTTGCGGGCTGCCGTATGCGATCGCTGCAGCCGTGGCTTATCCCGATCGGCCGGTGTTCTGCATCATCGGCGATGGCGGGTTGAGCATGTTGCTCGGAGAGTTGATAACGGCTGCGGCTTACAAGCTGAACATCAAAATTGTGGTGATCAAGAACAACACGCTGGGACAGATCAAGTGGGAGCAGATGGTTTTCCTGGGCAACCCCGAATATGAATGCAGCCTTTATCCGGCTGACTTCGTGACCATAGCGCGCGGAGCCGGAATCGACGCCATCCAGATCGACGATCCCGCCACCTGCGGGTCGCAATTGCAGAGCGTGGTCGATCGTACCGGGCCCGTGTTGATTGAGGCCGTCGTCGATCAGTTCACACCGCCCATGCCGGCAAAGATCAAGACGGGGCAGGCTCTCAAATTGGCGGAAGCACTTGTTCGCGGCGAGCCCAATCGCATGAAGATTGTGCTGACCAATGCGCACGATACAGTGCGCGAGCTGATCTAAGCCGCGCAAAGGGGAGCCGCTCTGAGTATGCAGTGGTCGGAAATCTCGATAGAGAAGGTCGATGTTTCCGCTTACACCATACCCACCGACGCACCGGAAGGCGATGGCACCTTGCGATGGGATTCGACCACGCTGATCGTTTGTGAACTTCGAGCCGCTGATCAAGTCGGCCTTGGATACACATACGGCAGCCGGCCCACGGCTGCTGTTGCCGATCACCTCGCGGAAAAGTGTCTGCTCCATCAGCCGGCCTTCGACATCCCGCGCCTTCACGCATCCATGCTGGCGCAGATACGGAACGATGGGAACCGCGGCATCGCATCCATGGCGGTCTCTGCCCTCGATATCGCTCTGTGGGACCTGAAGGCAAAGCTGCTGAAATCCTCCATGATCGATCTGCTCGGCGCCACCGAATCCAGCGCGGCGGCCTATGGAAGCGGCGGATTCACGACCTACAGCAACGAGAAGCTGGCTTCGCAATTGTCGGGCTGGATTGTCGATGGCCTGAAGATCGTAAAGATGAAGATCGGCGCCGAGCCGAGCGCAGATTTGGAGAGGGTTCGCACCGCCCGCAAAGCGATTGGGCCATCCGCGGATTTGTTTGTGGACGCAAACGGCGCCTTCAACCCGCGGCAGGCAATCGCATTTGCGCAGAAGCTCGAAAAGCTCGGGGTTACCTGGTTTGAAGAGCCTGTCAGTTCCGATGATCTTTCAGGTCTGCGCCGCGTGCGCGACCGGGCGCCGGGAGCTATGCAGGTGGCGGCCGGAGAATACGGCTACGCCTCCTTGTATTTCCGGCGCATGCTTGAGGCGGAGGCAGTCGACGTCATCCAGTTGGACGCGACCCGCTGCCGGGGATTTACGGGCTTCCTGGCGGGAGCCGCCATTGCAGCAAGCTTTGGATGTCCGATTTCAGCGCATTGTGCGCCGTCGCTTCATATGCACGCTGGGTGTGCGGTTCAGAGATTTCTGCACGTGGAGTACTTTCACGACCATGTGCGCATCGAGAAAATGCTCTTCGACGGCTTCATTGCACCCGCTCAAGGCCGGCTCAAGCCGGATCGCTCGCGGCCCGGCCTCGGTCTCCAATTCAAGCATCGCGACGCGGAGCGTTTCCTGGCGTGGAGAAAAAAATGATCTCTCTGAGGCCAAAGGCATGAGCTTTGTTCTGACCACCGCACTCGAGCGCAGCGCGAACTGGAATTTGCCGCAACCGCTCTCCGCGGGCGTGACTTCCGTGCTCGAACATATGCGCGAGGGATGCTTTCAGCGCAGTCTCTGTTTCATCGTTGCCGCAACCAGCGTGGCCAGCGGCCTCGAAGTCGGCTATGAACACTACAAGGGAAGCTACAGCAACCCGGTCATGTACACGCCTGTGGCGCTGAGCGGAGCGCTTGCCGGCGCAGGTCTCGCGGGAGTCTTCAGCCGCGTGGCCGCGCGCACCATTCTTCGATGGACCAGCCTCGCCACCCTTGCCGATGGGCTCGTCGGCTTTTTCTTCCACGTCCGCGGTGTGGCACGCAAGCCGGGAGGGTGGGGCCTGCCCGTCAACAATATCGTGATGGGGCCGCCCATCTTCGCGCCCCTGCTTTTCGCCACCAGCGCCTATCTGGGATTGCTTGCGTCGTATCTGCGCCGCGAAGAAGACCTGCATCGGCCGACGGTTCAACTGCAATCCTCGGTGAATTCCGGAAAGTCGGACTGGCGAGCGGAACTCCGCGCGGGAAGATTTCAAAAGCATCTCTCCACCGTCACCGTCCTCTGGGCATTGTTCAGCGGATTTGAAGCGCTCTACTCCCATTACAAAACAAATTTTCGCTATAAGGCGCAGTGGACACCGGTGCTCCTGACTCCGCTTTTGATGGCAGCCGGGATCGGAGCAGTAAAGAGCCGCCGTTTCGCCAACACAGCTCTCCCTGCCGTGTCGGCTCTCGCGCTTGCCGATGGCGCCGCTGGTTTTTATTACCACGCTCGGGGCATCGCACGCCGGCCCGGGGGACTGAAAAAGCCTATGTACAACACGCTGCATGGCCCTCCTATCTTCGCTCCGCTTCTCTTCGCCGCATGCGGGTTTCTCGGCCTGATGGCCAGTCTTCTGCGGAGAGAGAAAAGATGAGCCGCAAGTCTTTTCCCTTGCGGCCTTCAGGCGGAGAGCTGCGCGATCTCGATAAGCCGGGGTACTATCGCGGCTACAGCACTCTTGCGCAGAAGAGAAGCTGGGATGAAGCAACGCAAAGAGCCGTCAGGGAGCGCGTCGAGAAGACGCCTCCCATCCGGTTTTTCTCGCCGGAAGAAGCGGATCTGCTCGGCGCGGTTATCGATCGCATCGTGCCCCAGGATGATCGTGCGGAAGAGCGCACCATTCCCATTCTTCCCGTTCTCGACGAACGGCTTTTCAAAAATTCACTCGAAGGCTTTCGCTATGAGGATATGCCGCCGGACCGGGATGCATACCGGCTTGCGATCAAGGCGATCGAAGAGATGGCGCGGGCGCGCTTCCGGAAATCGTTTGTCGATCTCACCGTCCAACGCCAGGAGTTGATTCTCAAATCTCTCCACGATGGAAAGCCCGATCCCGAAAACGCTCTCTGGCGAAATATGCCCGTCCATCGATTCTGGACGCTTCTCATGGAAGACTGTGTGACCGCCTACTATTCGCATCCGTGGGCGTGGGACGAGATCGGCTTCGGTGGTCCCGCTTATCCACGCGGCTACATGCGGCTGGAGCACGGGCTCCCTGAGCCCTGGGAAAAGGACGAAGAGCGTTACAAATGGAATGCGCCCGTCGATTCGCTCTCCCAGTTGGAACCGGAGGGCGCTTCACCTGAACACAGATCGCCACAGGGCCATGGAGGAACGCACTGATGGCCCATCGCCTTGGCCCAATGCAGACTCTTCCGCGGCCCATGCGGACCTTTTCTGACGGCGAAACTGTGGATTATTGCATCGTTGGCGTGGGAAGCGCGGGCGGCGTCCTGGTGCAGCGGCTGGCGCGTGCGGGTTTCCGCGTAGTCGGCCTGGAGGCGGGTCCGTTCTGGGATACCGAGAAGGATTGGGTCAGCGACGAAAAGGGGTCGCATGAGCTCTATTGGAACGATCTCCGCATTACCGGCGGGACCGATCCTCTCGCGCTCGGCGCCAACAACAGCGGAAAGGGAGTGGGGGGAGGTTCCGTTCATTGGGCCGCCTTCACGCCGCGGTTTCATCCCTCTGACTTTCGCATCTATTCCGAAGACGGTGTGGGCGCCGATTGGCCCATTTCGTATTGGGACCTGAAGCCGTATTACGAGTTGCTGGAACGCGAGATTCCCGTTGCGGGGCCGGCCTGGTTCCCGTGGGGAGATCCTCATGGCCATCCCTATGGACCTCATCCCCTCGGTGGCGTGGGCGACGTGCTGGTGCGCGGATGTACGAAACTCGATATTCCCTCTGTCGCCGGAGGCCCGGTCGCTATCCTTTCCGCTTCCCACGGTGACCGTCCCCATTGCATCTATCGGGGCTTCTGCCTTCAGGGATGCAAGGTGGGCGCCAAGGCGAGTACGCTGATTACCCATGTTCCCGACGCCATCATGCATGGCGCCGAGATTCGTGCCCTTTCGATGGCCTCGCGCATCGGCTTGCGCCAGGATGGCCGGGTGGATGGTGTTGCCTACATCGATCGCGGAGGGGAAGAACATTTTCAACGAGCCCGGGCTGTGATTGTCTCCGGCTACGCCATCGAGACGCCGCGACTGCTTCTCAATTCCGCCTGTTCGGGACATCGCCATGGGTTGGCCAACTCCAGCGGAACACTGGGCAAATATCTGATGGCCCAGGCCGGCAACGTCGTGGCAGGCCGGTTCGACGAGCTCATTCGACTCTACAAAGCGCCTCCTGCCCACGCTCTCACCGAGGAATTTTACGAGACCGACCGGCGGCGGGATTTTGCTCGTGGATTCGCGGTGCAGACAGTAGGTCCGCTTCCTGTGGCCTTTGCGAAGCACATGATCTCCGCAATGGGAGCCTGGGGCTGGGGCTTGCGCCGCGTCATGATGGACTACAACCACTGGGCGACACTCGGCGTTCTTGGGGAAATCCTCCCCTGGGCGGATAACCGTGTTGAACTGGCGGAGGAGAAGGATCAATATGGATTGCCGGTCGCGAAGGTCACGTTCAATCTTCACGACAACGACAAGAAGCTGATCGAATTCGGAAAAAACAAGGTCATGGATATCATGTGGGCCGCCGGCGCCAAGCAGGTGGTGCAGGAGCCGCGTTTCGCTCACCTGGTGGGCGCCGCGCGGATGGGGAACGATCCATCCACGTCCGTCGTCGACAAATTTGGCCGCACGCATGACATTCCCAACCTGTTTGTCTGCGATGGGAGCATGCTTCCCACGCAAGGCTCGGCGAACCCCGGCCTGACCATCCAGGCCCTCGCGGCACGCACCGCGGATTATCTGATCAAACAGGGCGATGCAATTTTCTTTTCGAATCGCCGTGACCTGAGTGAGCCCGGCATCCGCTACAATCTGAGTCCTCCCTATACGCGATTCAAAGGAAATCCCCGCGTTGCTTGAGGGCCGCAAAGCCGGTCATGCGGCGCAGTGTCCCCACGTGAGCGCAATCGCAGCGCCCGTCGCATTACCAGGTGAATGTTACCGTTTGCGTCGCATAACCGGCTCCCTCCGGAAAGGTCACGGTGACTGGGAGAAGACCATCGCGTTCTGCTCCCATCGCGGCATGCGTAGCACGGACGCGCATTCCGCCGTCGTTCTCTCGAAGGAAAAATGCTTCACTTGCTGATGAAGGAGCGGAAAGCGTCAAAGTCAACGACCGGCCCGTGCGCTGCTCGCCGAGCACCTTCATCTGTTTTGTTTCCGCGCCAAACTCAGGCAAGTGCTGCGGAAAAACTGCCTCGACGGCAGGCAGTGGAATCTCGAGGCCGTTTCCGTTCTGCTTTGCGCCCGCCGCGTCCGTCACGAGATGGATCGCTGAGACGCCGCCTCCACTGGCTTCAATGGATAACTCCTGCCCGCGCCGGGTGAAAGTGAGATCGACAGTCGTACTGCCGATCGGAATCCTGCGCACGGTCGCAGAATTCCAGTCCGCCGGAAGATGCGGATTCACAATCAGCGTTTGCGACGCCGCGTTCCATTCGAGACCGAAGAGGCCGCGGAGAACGGGCGAAATCACCATGGCCGACGACCAGAGCTGATGCGCCGTGCTGCGGCCGAGAACCTGAAAAAACTGGCCGGAGAGCAGCTCCGTGACGGAGCCTAGGTCTTGTGACCACGTCAGGTTTACATTCTGCATCAGGTGCGCGTAGGCAGAATGCTCACGCCCCGCGCGGTACTCCGCCAGCGAGACCCATCCCGTAAACAGCGGCCAGACCGTCCCCTGGTGATAGCTGATGGGATCGTAAAAGCTCACTTGATCGCCGATATCCCGCGTGCCCCAGTCGGTAGAAAATTCGCTCGACGCCCACCGCTGCATCATCGCGCTGGGATGATCGAGGGCAAAGTTGCCGTCCCACCACGCAACCGCCGGAAAGATCGTCGGCGTGCTGTCTTGCGCGCCCTGCGCGTCCACGCTGAATGCATAGAAGCTGGAGCCCGACTCGAAGTATTCTCTTTCAATGGCCTTTCCAATCTGTGCTGCGCGGGTGCGGGCACTGTCCGCAAGATCGTCATGCCCACAGGCGTGGGCAAGATTTGCAAAGGCGAGACTGGCCTGCTCATCGAGCGACGCCAGATAGATTTCCTCGTGCGGCAGCGCGTGCGGCCAGTTCTCAACCCAGCCTGTGCCCTGCGTGTTGTTGTAGATGCCGTCGCCGGAAACATGGGAGGTCTCGAAGTTCCAGGCGCGCGCGAGCGGGTCCCAGTGCGAGCGCACAAACTCGGTATCGCCGCTGATTTTCAGATAATCGTTCACCGCCATCAACAGCAGCGGAGTCGCGTCGGCCGCGGCGTATTCATAGGGCAGCGACTGCCAGTCGACGAGGTTGGCGGTCTGCGCGTACTCGTGCATGATCTTGCCGTCGGCGCGCTGATGACGGAGCAGAAAATCGATCTCCTGTTTGGTGGTCGTGAAGTCTCCGTAGCTCGAGACAGCGTAGAGCGTCCACAGCGCATCGCGGCCAAAGAACCATCCAAAGCCCGGCCGCGTGGAGTCTCCCGACCCCACGAAGCCAGCGGTCAGCGCCTGGCCCTGGCGCTCCGGAGTCTCCACGCGCAGCTGATCGATCGCCGCGATGGCCCACGAAAAGGCCGCATTCAAAGCGCTGTCCGGTGTTTCGATGCTGGTGCGATGGGCGAGAAGATCGCGAAAATACGCTGCGTTGTTCGCATAGAGAGCGGGAATGGCTGCATCGAGCGCGGCCAGGCTGCTGGAAAGCGCCTCGCGCGTGGCTGCCTGTTGGGTATCTGCAAGCGTGACCAGCAGGGGAAAATACGTATTCGTGTCGCGAGCAGGATCGAAGTGCAGCACGAAGTCAAGCGGCCAGACTTGCGGCCGTTCCTGATACGGCGCAAGGATGCCCGGCCCGGCTGTGGGCATAGCCAGCGCCGCGGCATGGTCGGGGAAGTTCTCGTGCAGAATATAAAATCCCGGCGACGCGTTGGCCGCGCCGGGCTGCGCCTGCACCCACTCGGGCGATGTCTGAGGATCAGAAGACGCGGGCCACATGCGCTGCATCTCCGGCGTGAAGCTGAAGGTGAGCGTCATCGGCCGTATGGCTTCGATTTGATAGAGAACGATCGCGCCCGATCCCTCCGGCGCCTCCCGGGGCGCGAACATGATCTGCCGGATGGTGAAATTGGCATGAGAATAGGTGAGGATGGTCGCGACGGGGGTCACGTCAATCCATGCGGCGCATGGGTTCACGTCGATCGGCACCGGGTAATCCTGCATCTCTGCGCGGATGCGCATGTGGCTGAGGATTTTCCAGGGAAAGATCCACATCTCGTAGCTGCCGTCCTGCCGTCCCAGCAGCGCCCCGCGCGGTCCGATCACGGAAAAGGGATGCGCGGGATCGACCTCGCGCGCAATGTGCAAGGCTGGTTCCTGCTCCAGGCCAAACGCCGGTACTGCCGGCAAAGCCGGCGGTTGCTGCCCGGATAGAAAAACCGGACTCAGGCTCATAACAATCAGGGGGACGGGCAGCGCGCGGCGTTTCATTTTGAGCGGACTTGACCGATGTAGACGCCAAAGGGGCCGAGCGCGACTGCATCGATCGACTGCGGCGCGGGCGCACCGGGAGTTTCGAGCAATGTCTTTAGGCCCGTTCCGCTCACGCCCAGCGCGCTCAAGTTGAAGCGGACGGTCTGCGGCTGGTCAGTAAAGTTGCACGCGACAATCACCGCTTCTCCATTCGCGTCCTTGCGCAGCCAGGAAAGCACGTGGTCGTCCGACCTGTTGAGCATCGTCTCTTCGCCTTCGTGAAGTGCCGGGTCATTCCTTTTGAGCGCGATGATCTGCTGGTACCAGTGGAGCATGGAATCCGGCTCGCGCTCTTCCGCGGCTACGTTCACGGTCTTGTAGCTCGACGGGATGGGCAGCCATGTCTTTGCGTCGTCCGAGGAAAAACCCGCATCCGGCCCGGCATTCCATTGCATGGGCGTGCGCTCGCCGTCGCGGCCCTTTTCCTTGGGCCAGCCCTTGATGCCGATGGGATCGCGCACATCTTCCTTGCGTGTGGGCGGCGTGGTGACCATGCCGATCTCGTCGCCGTAGTACATCATGGCGGTATCGCGCGAAGCGAACAGAACCGTCGCGATCACACGCCCGATGTCGTCGTGATGAGGTCCGTAGCCGAAGGTCGGCGCTCCGGCGGCGTCGGTCTGATAACGATCCCAGCGCGGATTGTCGTGGTTGTCGAAGACAAAGAGCGGCTCGTCCCCGTTGAGGCCGGTTTCGGCTTCATCGATGCGCTCGCGAAAAAGCCCGACATCGAACCTGTTGATGAAGCCCACCTGCATATCCATGGGCAGTTGCAGCTCGTCGTTATGCGCGCCGTACATTTTGTGCAGGTCGGCGATGGAGTTGAGGTAAGTCTCGCCGATCAGCACCACTCTGCCTCCGCCTGCAGCGTTGGTGGCCGCGCGCAGCTCGCGCAGCACATCGTGCACTTCGGGCAGGTTGTTCGTGTAGATGTCCGTCACCTCTTTGTCGCCATACGCATCGATGCTTGGCTTGCCATCCGGGCCGAGGACGTACGGCTCGTCGCGATCCTGCGGGTCTTCGAAGAGAGCGGTGATGGCGTCCAGGCGGAAGCCTGCCACGCCGCGGTGAATCCAGAAGCGCGCCACGTTATACATGGCCCCGCGCACCTGGGGGTTATTCCAGTTCAGGTCCGGCTGCTGCACGTAAAACTCGTGATAGTAGTACTGCTGGCGCGCGGGATCCCACTGCCAGGCTGACCCTCCGAAATCGGATATCCAGTTGTTGGGCGGCTCGCGATGCCCGTCGACCATCTTCGCGTCGCGCCACATGTACCAGTCGGCTTTGGGATTGGTGCGCGAGCTGGCCGATTCTTCGAACCATGGATCCTTGTCGGACGTGTGGTTCAGCACCAGGTCCATGATGATGCCGATGTTGCGCTTCTTAGCTTCGCTCACCAGCCGGTCGAAATCGGCCATGGTGCCGTATTGCGAATCGACGGCTTCGTAATTCGAGATGTCGTAGCCGAAGTCCACCTGCGGCGAGGGATAGATGGGCGTAAGCCAGATGGCGTCCACGCCGAGCTTCTGTAGATAACCGAGTCGCGATGTGATGCCGTTCAAGTCGCCAATGCCGTCGCCGTTCGAGTCCTGAAAACTGCGCGGATAGATCTCGTAGATGACGGCATTGTTCCACCAATGATCGCGCTTCGCAGTCTGGCTGGATTGTCCGGCCGGCGCCGATTGTTGAGCAGGCGTCAGCTCACCTGCGCTCCACAAAAATGCAGTCAGCAGCAAGAGAACGGCCCCGATCCTTTTCATGACTGGCTCCCGGCAACTCACTAGGTAATGATTAGAGACCCGCCTGCCTGCTTGGGGCGCGGACCGAATCGTGACGAATACTAACACAATTGAGCACTATGGCTGAGCAAGTCGCGCCAGATTGGCGCGCGCCTGCGCATGGCCGGGCGCGAGCTGCAGCGCATGTTGAAAATCCTCGCGTGCAGCCGTTTTGTTGCCCGTGCGCGCCTCCAGCACACCCAGGTTGTTCCAGCCGTCGGCGTCGTCGGGCTGCAGATGCAGCGCCTGGTTTTGTTCCTCGATGGCCTGCTCCAATTGTCCGGTGCCGGCGAGCACCTGCGAGAGCAGCGCGTGCAGATTCGCGTCGCCCGGCTTAATCCGAACGGCTGCGCGCAATTGCGTCAGAGCATCGTCCTGCCGGCCTGATTGCGCATAGCCCATAGCCAGCCGCTCGCGCGCATCCACGTCGTCCGGGTGCTGCGCGATCGCCTTTTCCAGCAGATCGACGGCGCGCTCCGGCTGGCCGGATTCGATCGCCATTTCGCCCAGATGATAAAGCGCCGTGAAATTGCTGGAATCGAGTTCGAGCGCGCGCTCGAACTCCGCCTGTGCGGGCGCGGAATCGCCTTCGCCTTCGAGAGCGATGGCCAGCCCGTTGTGCGTCTCCGCATCGCCTTTGCATTGGCGCAGCAGGTCGCGGAACTGCTCTTCGGCCTGCGCAAACTTGCTGTTCTTCAGCTCCAGCTGCGCCAGGTTGAACTGCGGATCGCACGTATCGGCGCCGGACGCAATTGCCTGCTTGAACGCCTCTTCCGCTCCTGGAGCATCGCCTGCATTTTCCAGCGCGGCGCCCAGGCTGTTCAGCGTGCGCGCGTCGCCCGGATGGCCGGCCAGAATCTTGCGATAATCCGCTGCCGCCTCCGCGTAATGCCCCAGTCCGGCTCGCGCCGACGCCAGGTTATACAACGCGATCAGATCTCCCGGATTCTTCTCCACGCGATGCTCCATCCACGCCTGCTCCAGCTGCAATCGCGGATCGGGGCTCCCTTTGGGCACGTTGACCGGCAGAACCTGCAGCCAGAGATGCGCCATTTCGTCCACGGAGCGGTTGCCGGCGCACACGCGGATCGGCGGCGAGTTCGGGTTATGGATGTTGTCCGCTGAGTTGTCGTAGAGGTAATGCATGTGCAGCACCGTACCCCGCGGCAGAAAAACGGGGGTGCGGTAGCGATAAACCGACTGCCGGTCAATATCCCAGTTCGGAATCCGGATGAGCCATTGCTTCCGGCCATTGGGAAGGATCGCCCAGCCGTCGAGTTCCTTGCCGAGATAATGCGCGTGCGGGTAAATCCCGAAGACGTCCACATCCACCGGCAGTTTCAGTTCGTCCTGCACCACAAAATTCCGGTCGCCGGCCGGAATATCCAGGTCGCGGTCATCTTCAAGCTGCAACAGCATGGGATGCTTCGCCGGCGGATCAGCCGTGAAATACAACCCGATCTGCGCGCTGATAGTCTCCGGCTTGCCGCTGGGTTTCAGGTGCATGTTGAGAATCAGATCGTTGCCCGCATCGAGCCGCCACGGCATGCCTTCAGGCTCTTCCAGCACCGGCGTATCCGGCTTCCAGAAAAGGAAGTGGCTATCGGGGTCGAAGGTGTTGCCCGCATCCAGCTCCAGTTCCATGCCGGGAACGCCAAGCTGCCAGTCCGTGGGGTGACTGCGCCGGAAAGAAGCCGTGCGATCGATGAGCACATTGGCGTGATGCACCACCTGCGGCGCACTGGGCAGAATCTCCATGGCGTGGATGTAGTGCGTTGCAGCCAGCGGATAAGGCAGCACAAAGTTGCGGAATACGTCGCTACCCGATGCGGTCAGCGTATAAGGATGCTCGATGGTGAGAATCAGGTCGGGTTTGCCCAACTGCCACGTGGCATCATAATGCGGCGCAGCAGGAGCAGCGGAAGCATCGCCCTCCGGCATTCCTGATTCGACCCAGCTGCGAATCAGCGCCACCTGTGCGTCGCTCAGCCGGCGCGTTCCCAGAAAATCGCCATATCCCGGGGCCGGCAGCCACGGCGGCATAAAGCGCGACTGCGTCACCTCTGCCATCTGCGGTCCGCGACGGTACGCCTCAGGATACGTAAGCAGGCTGAAGGGGCCGCTGCCTCCCGGGTGATGGCAGGTGGTGCAATTCTGGTAGACGATGGGTGCAATCTGCCTGCTCCAGGTTACGGGAGGATTCGCTGGAACGGTTGCCGCGTGCGTCGCGCAATGCGGATGCAGCCGGCAGAGAATGGCAAAGCAGACCAGGGCAAGCAATATGCAGCGCAGAAATCTCATGGAGCATTAAGGGGCACAATGGAGCAGCCCACAGCCGGACCGCCCGGTTTGGGAACGGGATCATGTGCCAGCGCAGCGCTGATTGCCATCTCCAGCTCATGCCGCGTCGCCGCGGGCCGCTCCAGACCTAAGGCAATATAGCGGTTGTCGATGCGTCCTGAGTACACTTCGCGCAGCCCTGATGCGTTGGTAACAAAGACGGCGACCTCGGGCGTTATGGTCACCTGCGCCATGCGCGTCAGCCGTTGATCCGTATCCAGCACCGTATCTCCGTGCAGATCGAATTGCTCATCGTGACGGCGCACCACTCCAGCCGTGTCTTCAGGATTCGGATACACCCACCAGAAGCGCACGCCTTGAGACGAAAATTCCCGATCGAGCCGCTCGATCTCCGGAATGTAGCGATTGGAGATGGGACAATCCGACGCGGCAAAGAAGAGCACCACGGCTTTCGTTCCGGCGGGCGCGATCCTTTCGATCGGACGGCCATTCAGATCCGTCCCGAAAGGCCCTCCGGCTCGCGCAGCCGGGCCCGCCATCATGGTCAGGCCGCCAAGCAGCACTACTGCCGCGCGCAATGCCATAGCTCTCAAACTTTACCACGCGCTCGGGAAAGATGAAAATGCGCGTAATGGATCCGTTTGAGTTCGTCTTGAAAGGGCACGACTTGAGTCGTGCCGCAAGCGCCGGAAAATCTCTGCGGGCTTTAGCCCTGAGGGGTCAATGATTCAAACTGACCCACACTCGATCGGCTGCGGCGTTCCACGCGAGGCAAAAGAGCGTGGTATCTTTTCTCCCGATGCTTCGCCGGTGTTTTCTCGGTTGCCCGCGCTCGATCGCGTTCCTGCTTCTGTTCGCTTTCCTGCCGGCAATCGCCTGGTTGACCGCGAGCGCGCCGGCCGGCGCGGGCTCGCAGAGCGCGGGCGCAACCGCTTCCGAGTCGCGGGATCCCGACGCGGTTTGCGCGCCATGCCACCGGCAAATCTACGATTCTTGGCGGCGCACGCCTATGGCGCTCGCCAGCGGCCCCGCCGCGGAAGGCTTCATCCCCGCTGACTTCACCCACGCACCGTCCGGCGTCCACTACCGCGTTTATCTCGATCGGGGCCAGGTGTGGCTCTCCTACGAGCGGCCTAATGCGCCCCCGGGGCGCGAGCTCAACGGGAAGCAATTGCTCCTCTTTTATCTCGGCTCCGGCCGGCGCGGGCGCACGTGGCTCTTTCAGCGCGAGGGCTACTGGTATGAAATTCCCATCAACTGGTACGCGAAGAAGCACATCTGGGACATGACGCCCAATTTTCTCAATACCCGCGAGATGCCCTTCACCTTGCCTGTCGATCCCGGATGCCTGCACTGCCATGCGAGCGGCGTCCAGGAGTCGCTGCCCGACGCGCGCAATCACTTTGCCGGAGCGCCGTTCCCGCGCGGAGGCATCACCTGCGAGGCCTGCCACGGCGATCCGTCCCAGCATCTGGCGCGCAACGGAAAGGGGCCCATCCTCAACCCCGCAAAACTCGACCCTGTCCGCCGCGATTCGGTTTGTCTCGAGTGCCATCTCGAAGGAGAAGTAGCCGTGGTGAAACTGGGGCGCAAGATCGCGAGCTTTCAGCCCGGCGACAATCTTTTCGACGATGCGGTTTTCTTTGAAGACGGCCGCAAGGCCGGCCCCGGAGGCCGCGCCACCAGCCAATGGGAGTCGCTGCTCGAGAGCGCCTGCAAGCGTGCAAGCGGCGACCGGCTCACCTGCACCACCTGTCACGATCCGCACGCAACCGTCGCCGCGGAAGATCGCGTCAGCTATTACCGCAGCCGCTGCCTCACCTGCCATGCGGGCCTCGCGTCCGGCCATCACCAGGAGAATCCCGATTGCACTTCATGCCACATGCCACGCGAAGAAACGGAGGACATTGCCCACGAGCAGGTCACCGATCATCGCATCCAGATCGCTTCCAAGCCGTTTACAAGCCCGGTTGGGGCGGACGAGCTGGCGCCCATCGGCGGCGTAAATCCGGGTGCGCGCGACGAGGGGGTCGCGTGGGCCCAACTCGCATTGCGCGGTGACCGCTCTGCCGGCGAGCGCGCCATGCGGCTGCTGCTCCGGGCCGAAACCTCCGATCCGGCCCAGGCAAGCGATACGGAGCTGCACACGGAGCTTGGCTTTCTGGAGCAGGAGAGCGGAGATCGCAAGTGGGCTATGTCGGAGTACCAGTCTGCGCTGCGGTCTGACCCGCTCAACGGCACCGCGGCCGGCGATCTTGCCGTTCTCGACGCACAAACCGGCGATTTCACGGCTGCATTGCCTCTCTGGCAGGCGGCGTTCGCCCACGATCCCGGAGCCGGCGCCGCAGGCATCGATCTTGCCGTGGCCCAGTGCCGGCTCGGCCAGGCCGCTGCTGCTGCATACACTCTTGAACGCGTGCTGCTTTTTTCTCCGGATAACGGCGCAGCCCGTCGTCTCTCCCTGGCGCTGAAAGCCGGCGCAGCGCACTGCGGCACACCATGACCGGCCGCCCCAAGCGCAGAGTCATGACGCTCCGTGATGCGCTACGGCTGCAGAGAGAGCGCCGGATGTGCAAAGCCATCTTAAAATCCGTCGTGGTTCTACTCTCTGTGTCTCTCGTCGCCGGCGGACAATCGTCTGTGGGCGATGCGTGGTTGATTGGCCCGTTTGTCCGGCCCGCGAGCGGCAATCCGGTCATCGCGCCCAATCCAGCTTCCGTGTTTCCCGATCCGGTCAGCAAGACGGCCGTGCATTGGGAGGCCCTGCACACCTTCAATCCGGCGGCCGTGGTGAGAAACGGCATGATCGCCGTGCTCTATCGCGCTGAAGACGATACCGGCTCCATGCAGATCGGCATGCATACCTCGCGCCTCGGGCTCGCCGTAAGCGCAGACGGCATCCACTTCACGCGCCGGCCCACGCCCGTTTTCTACCCGGCCGATGATAGCCAGAAGCCGCGCGAGTGGCCGGGCGGCGTCGAAGATCCGCGCATTGTCGAATCGGAAGACGGCCTTTACGTGCTCACCTACACGCAATGGAACCGCCTTACCTATTCTGTGGGCATTGCCACGTCGCGCGATCTTGAGCACTGGACCAAATTCGGTCCCGCCTTTCTCCACGCGGAAGGCGGCAAGTACGCAAACCTCAAATACAAGTCCGCGGGCATTGTCACCGCTCTCAGGAATGGCCGCCTGATCGCTTCGCGCCTGCGCGGGAGATACTGGATGTATTGGGGTGAAGGCGCCATTCATCTCGCCACTTCGCCGGACCTGATTCACTGGACGCCGGTCGAAGACGCGCACGGAGAGCCGCTCGAGGTGCTTCAGCCACGCCCCGGATACTTCGACAGCGCTTTTCCTGAAACCGGTCCGCCTCCCGTGCTTACGCGCGAAGGCATCGTCGTCATCTACAACGGCAAGAACGCCGCCTCGGGCGGCGATCCGCATCTCCCCGCCGATACCTATGCCGCCGGCGAAGCTCTCTTTGACGCGCAGAACCCCGTGCATCTCCTGGCGCGGACGGGCCACCCGGTTCTCGAGCCTACTCTGCCCTACGAGAAGAGCGGCCAGTACACGGCTGGAACCACATTTGCCGAAGGCCTGGTTCGGTTTCACGACCGGTGGCTTCTTTACTATGGCTGCGCCGACTCTCTGGTCGCGGTGGCCATCGCTCCGCAGGGCGAAAAGGCGCCGCCCGAGCCGCCGCCAGGCGATGGTTTGCCGCGCAAGATTCCATGAACGGCCAGCCACTCTTCCGATTTGAAACAATATCCATGAGGATTCATTAAGAACGGCGCCAGGATGTCAGCGCGCTGCTCTTTTCCGGCGCTAAACCTCAGGCGAAGACTCCGGCAAGCGCCGAATGCCGCCGCGCGCAAAGAAAAATGGCTCCGATGAATCTGCGAAAGCAATATCTCGAATGCAATCCTGGCTGGAATGCGAGCAGGGCATGTTTCGCAGGTAAATCGGTTCATCGTTTTGGAATCGCGATGGTACTTGCGCGAGCGGCAGTTTCAATCCATCCTTTGCCCTATCGCTTTCTCCACTTTTCGGTTGACAATCGAATCTTTTGTCAGCTAAAGTCCTGATCCGAATTGAGCGTTATATCTCTTTCATTCGTAAACACAATCGGTTGTATGCGCGACAATCGCGCTTTTCACCCCAGAATTGCTGCCGCTTCAAGGCTATTTCTCTCTCAAAGCGAACTTGCTTTAGCAAGTCAGTAAACGTTTCAACAAGGACGGCTTTTCTTCAGGAGGCTACATGAGCACTTGGAGGCGTAGTGGTTTTGCACTGGCGCTGCTTGCCAGTGTGAGTGTTTTCCTCGTCCAGGCCAGAGCGCAAGCAGTTTACGGGTCGATCTTCGGTACGGTCACTGACCCGAAAGGCGCGGCGGTCGTCGGCGCTACGGTTACCGTAACCGACACCTCCAAAGGCACATCCGTTAACGTCACCACTAACGCCACGGGCGACTACACAGTCCCCCACCTAATCCCCGACGTTTACGACCTCAAGGTCACCGCCAAAGGATTTGAGGCGTTCGAGACCACCGGCATCAACGTCCTTGCCGACACGGCCCCTCGCATTGACCCGACCTTGGCGGTGGGAGCCACAGCTACCACCATTGAGGTGAGCGCAGACACCGAACCGGAGCTGAAGACCGACCGCGCCGACGTCGCCACTGTCTTCGACGAGCAGCAGGTTTCGAGCCTGCCGGTGCAGGACCAGAACTTCACCAATCTGCAATTGCTGCTGCCCGGCGCTCAGATTCTGGGCTGGTCGCACGCAGCCGATGAGAATCCCCAGGCTTCGAAGCAGATCCAGATTGACGGCCAGGCCTTCGGCGGCGTCGCCTATGAGCTGGATGGCGCCGATAACCAGGATCCGATCCTGGGCATCATCGTCGTCAACCCGACCACCGACGCGGTGACCGAAGTCAAGATCACCACCGATGACTACGACGCCGAAGAAGGCAAAGCGGTTTCGGCAATTATGACCGCGCAGACCCGCTCCGGCACCAATCAATTCCACGGCGATATCTACGATTACCGCACCGGCGATGCCAACCTGGCGCGCGATCCCTACGACCAGGCTTCTCTCGCTTACACGCAGGCGAACGGTCAGCCTGCTTCCATCCCTCCCGGCCTCAAGAACCGCATGGGCGGCTCGCTCGGCGGGCCGATTCTCAAGGACAAATTCTTCTTCTTCGGTAACTATGAGGGGCAGCGCCAGAAGGTCGGCACTTCGGCCGTGGATACGCTGCCAACCGTGCTGACCACGGAGAGCTGCCTCGGCCCCAATGCCAAGACTCCCACCGACGATTCGCAAGGTGGCAACGGCTGCGACTTCAGTCAATACCTCGCTCAAGGGACAGCGACCGGCAACCCGCTCGCCTGGACCATCTACGACAACCTCGCCAACACGTCCTCGGGACCGCCTACCGCCTATCCTCACAACATCATTCCGCGCTCCGAAATGGGCGCGAACTCCGCTCCGGCGTTGGCCCTGCTCAAAGTATTGGAGCCCTACGTCTTGGCCAGGAACATCACCTACGCACCCGGCGTCGGTTCGCAGGGCGGCCTGGATTTGAACTACCCCGCGTCCGGCTCCGGCCTGTTTAACAGCGACCAGTGGACGGAACGCGTCGACTACGCGGCCAGCGAAAGGACCCACTATTTCGAGCGCCTCTCCCGATTTACCGATACGCTCTCGGGCGCCGTAATGTTCGGTGCCGGGGGCGGTCCCGGTTTCGGCATCGGCAACTACGGCGGCAACTCGAAGGGCGCCGACGACAGCGACGTAGCGGGCATGGACATGGCCATCAACCCCAAGCTGCTTACGGACGTCCGTCTCGGCTACCTCCGTTACAACATCATCGATAACAAGCATGACGCGGGTACGAACGAAGCCACTGCGCTCGGAATACCCGGCATCAACACCGGCCCCACCATTCTCACCGGATCACCGGGATTCTTTATCGACAACGTCCCCGGCGGTACGGGAGCCGTGGGCGCGGCCAACGCGCAACCGATCTTTGGCGATGGCCTGGCCGTGAACCGCTGCAACTGTCCGCTGGTTGAGCGCGAGGATCAGTTCCAGATCGTGAACAACTGGACCAAGGTCCTCGGCAATCACTCCATCAAGCTGGGAGCCGACCTGCGCTACGGCCGCAACCTGCGCGTGCCTTCCGACAATGACCGCGACGGCTTGCTGTATTTCCACTCCGGCCTTACCGAGAGCACCACCGCATCTCCGACGGGCGGCCTGGGATGGGCCACCTTCATGCTGGGCGAGGTGGCCGACTTCAACCGCTACGTGTCCACTTCCTTCAATGCCAAGGAGTTTCAGAAGCGTACCTTCTTCTATGTTGAAGATTCCTGGCGCGCCACGCATAAATTGACGGTGAACTACGGCGGACGCCTCGATCTGTTCTGGCCGGAGAGCGTCAACGCCGCCGGCAACGGCGCATTGATGAACATCGGCGACGGCTATCTGCATGTGGCCGGCATCGGCGGAATTCCCTCCGACTTGGGCTGGACGGTGAGAGCCCTGAAGCAGTTTTCACCGCGCCTGGGCGTTGCCTATCAGCTCAACCAGAGCACCGTCATCCGCGCCGGCTACGGGCGCAGCTTCGATATGGGCGTCTTCGGCTCCATATTCGGCCACACGGTTACCCAGAACATTCCGGTGCTTGCCAACCAGTCGCTCAATCAGACCAATGCCATCACCCCTGTGTTCGACCTGAACGTCGGCCCCGCGGCTTATGTGTTCCCAACGGTTCCTTCGAATGGACTGTTGCCCAACCCGGGTTGGACCGTCGGTTCGAGGGTCCGTCCCAACCCGCTCCAGTTCCCCACGCTCGATGCCTGGAACCTGAGCGTGCAGCGCGCATTGAACGCAAACTTGAGCCTGACGGTAGCTTACGTGGGCAACAAGGGAACTCATACCCTGGGCGACGGCGATGGCAATACCACGAATCCCAACGAGCCCACGACCACGCTGCCCGGACAGTACAGCGTGAACGGGCAGACGATCACCTACAACAATGCCGTGCCGCCCGGCGTCATCTCCACCACTTCGGGCACGAACCCGACAACCGGGCAGGTTTACGGGCCCAACCAGACCCAGACCAGCAAATACCTCACGCGTTACTACGGCGGTTCTCTCGCTGCCTGTCGTGATCCTAACTATGCCGTCGGCTTCCCCGCCGGAGATTCGACCATCGCGCAGGTTGATGGTGATACTCTCCTTCAGCCCGGCATGTGCGGCTGGACCAGCAGTGTGAATTACCAGGGCGACAACCAGAACACCGAGTACGACGCCTTGCAAATCACCCTCGCCCAGCAGTACCACAAGGGCCTCAACTTCACCACCAATTACGTCTGGGCCAGCGCGTTCGACGAGAACACCAACTGGTACTCATGGAGCCACTCCATCGCCCACATGCGCGACAGCAATGTGCGCCGGCAGCAACTGGTCGGCTACGGCAGCTACGACCTGCCCTTCGGCCACGGCAAGCAGTTCCTGACCGCCGCCAACCGAACCGAGGACTTGATCGTAGGTGGCTGGCAGTTGAGTGACGTCACCAACTGGGCGGGCGGATTGCCCTTCACGCTCACCTACGATGAGTGCAGTGCCAATCTACCGCAAACGTCCATATGCGACCCGAGCCTTGTTCAAGGGGAGCATCTTAAAATGCATCTTTCCGCCTTTACGCCGACCACAGGCGGAGTTGGTCAGCGCACGCTCTTCACCGCGCAGAAGCTGGGGACTAGCGGCAGCCCCTTCTATAACCCCGGCCTGGACAACTTCGGAAACGTGGGTCAAAACACCGTCCGCGGGCCGAGGTTCTTTGGCACGGATATGGCCATTTCGAAGCAGTTCAGCATATGGGAGAAAGTTTCCGGCACCTTCCGCTTCGACGCCTTCAACGTCTTTAACCACATCGCCGCAGGCAATCCCGGCAGCGGGAGCGTCGAGTCGGGCGGCGTCATCGGGTCCGCCGGACAGGGTTACGGCCAAAGCCAGGACTTCGGTCCGCGCCAGCTTGAGTTTTCGGGGCGGGTTGAATTCTGATCCGTGGCGAAAACAGCAAACCAGGAGGGGAGTTTCGGCTCCCCTCTTTTCTTTGCCGCAGGGTCGCAATCGGACTGCGGCGGCCGTGCTCTCCTGCCCGCCACGCACTTCCGGAACTCCGCAAATCGAGAAACGCTGCCGGTCCGTCGTCGGCGTCTATCGAATCGGCTTTAAACTGGAAACCAGGTCCGCCCCATGCCTCGCCGTGCAACCGCTGCAACTCTTTTTGCCGTCCTTGCCGTTGTTTCGTCCGCGCAGGCGCGGCAAAGTGAGGCGCACACCGGCGCGCAGCCGCCGCCCTCCTTTGCCTCAGCCCAGGATCTCGCCGCCCATGGCCGGCTTGACCAGGCTCTGGCCGAATTGAATCAGCTCGCGGCGCAATCGCCGGAGCCGGCCGGCGTAGAGCGTCTGCGCGGCATCATCTTCTATCAGAAAGAGCAGTTTCCCCAGGCCATTGCCGCCTTCACCAGGGCTGAATCCGAGGACCCCAACGATCGCGAGTCGATGGAGATGCACGGCGTCAGCCTGTTCCGGCTTGGACGCGGCGCTGAGGCCATCCCGTATCTCGAGAAAGCGCGCGCAGCCGTGGAGCGGGCGAACATCGATCCCGAGTATGTTCTCGCGCTCTGCTATGCCGACGTGCAGCGTTACGACGACTCGCGCCGTGCCTTTGCTGCGCAGTACGGATTTCCGCCCGACTCGGCGGAGGCCTATCTTTTGGCCGGCCGCATGTTCTTGCGCCGTGAGCTTCGCGACCAGGCTGGAGCTGCGGCGGCGAAGGCTCTTGAGCTCGATCCCCGGTTGCCTCTGGCGCACGAGCTGCTGGGCGAAGTGGCGCTGGCCAAGGGTGATGTGCCCGGCGCTATCCGCGAGCTGGAAGCCGAACGCAAGATCGATCCGCTCGATCCGAGTCTCTATGATCGTCTGGGCGATGCCTATCTCCGCAACCAGCAATTCACTGACGCACAGAAAGCGCTCGATCGCGCCGTGTTGCTGGAGCCGAACTCGACTGGGCCGTACATTTTGTTGGGTGAAACCTTTCTCAAGCTAAATCAACCCATCGAGGCCCTGCACTATCTCGCGCGCGCCGCGCAGATGGATCCATCGAACTACGTCACGCACAATCTGCTTGGCCAGGCTTACCGCGCTACGGGTCAGGTAGACGAGGCCAATCGAGAATTCCAAATGGTCGTGGATCTGCAAAACAGCGGGACCTCGAGCGTCCCGGGGAAATAGGGCAATGCGCCTCGACTGCACCGCCGCTCGCTTCGCCGCGCTTGGCGCAGCTCTGATTCTGCTCCCGCGCCCGGCGGCTACGCAGGCGCAGGGAAATACGCAAGCCATCAAAGAAGCGGATGCCGCCTTCCACGCTGGCTATGCGGCGCAGCAGTCGGGTAACCTGCAGTTGGCCCAGGCACAGTTTGCCAAAGCGGCGCAGCTTGCGCCGCAGATTCCCGAGGGTCACGAAGCATTGGGCGGCGTTTTGGTTGAATTGGGCAAGCCCGGTGAAGCAGTTAAGGAATTTGAGAGAGCAGAAAAACTCCGGCCAGGCGATGCGGCCATCGAAAGCAATCTGGCCCTGGTTCTGGCGCAGGCCGGTCATCCCGCCAACGCAATTCCCCACTTTGACGCGGCGCTTCGGCTTTCGCAAAGGCCGGGGCAGAAGCCGCTCGATGCCGCGTTCCATGAAGCGTTCGCGCGCGCGCTCGCTGGCGCCGGCAACCCCGGCCGCGCCCTCGAACAGCTCGCCGCGGCGGAAGCGCTCACCGGGCCGCGCGCCGATCTCGAGGACGACATCGGGGCGCTGTACGCGCGGTTGGGCAAGTGGGACCAGGCCGATAGCCGGTTCAAGGGCGCCATTGCGCTCGATGGCAGCTACGCGCCCGCACAGGTTCACCTCGGCGTTCTTCTGCGCCAGCAGCACGATCTCTCGGGATCGCTTGCGCAGCTTGAACGCGCGGTGCGCGTCGCGCCGTCCAATGGCGAGGCGCTGCTGGAGTATGGCCGCACGCTGGCGGCCATGGGCAACGATGAGGATGCAGCGCAGCAGCTTGCGGACGCGCTCAAGGCAAATCCCGATCTGCCGGGCGTGCAACTGGAGCTGGCTATGGCGCTGCAGCGGCTGGGACGGCAGCAGGAGGCAATCCCGTGGTTCCAGCAGGCGCTTGAGCGCGACCCGCACAACCTCACCGCCCTCGATAACCTTGGCCTCGCGCTGACGCTTACCGGCAATGCCAAGCAGGCGCTCGCAGTGCTCGCGCGCGCCCTGGCCGAGGATCCAAAGAACGTTGCCGCTTTGAAGGACCTGGGCGTGGCCCACATTCAGCTCTCGGCCTTTGATGACGCGATCCAGGATTTCGAAAAAGCGTTGGCGCTCGCCCCGGACGACCCACAGCTTCATTACGACCTCGGCGTGGCCTACAAATTCAAGGACCGCTTTGACGAAGCGATTGCGGAGCTCACACGCGCCGGGCAATTGGATCCCCATCTGCAGGATCCGCCTTACACGCTCGGCATTTTGTACATGCAGACCGGCAAATTAGACAAGGCGGTCGTGGAGTTCCAAGAAGCCGTCGCATTGAAACCCGACAGCGGCGATGCCTGGGCCATCCTGGGCAGCACGCTGAAGCAGGATTCGCGGCTCGACGAAGCGGTGGACGCGCTCAAGAAAGCCATCGCGTTACTGCCGGCGCAGCCTGGCCCGCGCGTCACGCTGGCCGGAGCCCTCGCCGACGAGGCTGCGTCGCTGGCACAGCAGGCCGATGCTGCAGACGCCGCCGGAGACCGGCAAAAAGCAGCGCAATTGCGCAGCCAGATGAACGACCTGCGCAGCCAGGCCGCCGCATACCGGCGTCAGGCTGCCGACCTGAGCCGTGCCGCCGTGAGCCGGCAGCAGGCAGATTTTGCCCTCAATGAAGGGAACCAGCTGATGTTGCGCGGCCAGATCGCCGATGCCATCGCACGTTACCAGGCGTCGATTGCCGCCGATCCCACCTTTGCCGCTCCGCACGTCCAGCTGGCCATTGCCTATGAACGCCAGGGACGCACCGCCGAAGCAGCCGCCGAACGCGCCAGGGCCGGAGACCTGGCGCCGGAAAAGTGAGAATACCGAATGAGTATGCGCCGAATCGCAGTCTTCCTGATTTTTCTTCCCACGCCGCTTGTCGCGCCGTCGCAGGCTTCATCTTCCGCAACCGCGCAAACACGGACCTACTCGAACGATGTTGGCTTCACTTACACCTTTCCCGCCGACTGGGAAGTCGTGGACATGTCTTCCACGCTGCCTGAAGCGCAAGAGCAGGCGCAACAGCAAGCCTCCAGCGATCAGGAGAAGCGGGGAATTGGCTGTATACAGATGGCCTTAAGCGCACGCTACGGTGATCCGGCCTCCACGGTAGCCGCCGTAGTGTTGCCTTTCTCCTGTCTCGGATCGCAGATGACCGCAAAGGATTTGCCCGGCATGGGAGAGGGAGCTCTCGAGGGAGTCGGGCAAAACTTCGATCTCGCCCAGCCCCTATTCGGCTCGTATTCTCTGGGAAGCCACAGTGTGTGGATCGAGCGCGTCAACGGCGCCTTGAAAGACCATCCTGAAGCTCAGTACGTGGTGGAAACTGTCTGTACCATTTTGAAGAAAGGCGCAGTATGCTGGATGGCGATTGCTACCGATGGCTCTGCGCTGGCGAGCTTTGAGCATGGCATGGTCGTGCTGGATGACGAAGCTCCGTCTCCACTCGTTTCTGCGGCTGCGTTTGCAAAAAAACCAGCCGAATAGCGGTTGTATCGACCCATGCTCCTGCCTCTGGCCGAACGCGTCGCGATAACCTGGCATGGAGTGCCCCACAGCAAACCGCCAGCGCCTTTCCGGAGATTCCTGCATTGCCGTTAACCCGCCGCCGATTTTTGCAATCTCTCTCCCGCACCGCGCTGGTGTTGCCGTTGGAAGAAATCCTCAGTTTGACTCGCCCGGCGTTCGGCTTATCGGCACGGCAGGCTGAGCAGCAGCAGAGACCCGCGGGCGCTGCGCGCGAAACCTATTCGGCCGAGGCCAGACCCGCGCCCAAAGGTGCGCCTTCGCCCGTGACCGGCACGCCCCTTGGAGTTCAATTTGTCGACGTTGCCCAGGAGGCCGGCCTCAACGCCGAAACCATCTTCGGCGGCGAGCACCACAACAAATATCTGCTCGAAACCACCGGCTGCGGCGCCGCATTCTTCGATTACGACCAGGACGACTGGCTCGACATCTTTCTCGTGAATGGCTGGCGGCTCGAAGGCTTTCCCAAAGGCCATGAGCCGGTGTGCCATCTGTTCAAGAACAATCGCGACGGCACGTTTACCGATGTGACTCTCAAAACTGGATTGGCGCGCTCCGGCTGGGGGCAGGCATGCTGCGTGGGCGACTACAACAATGACGGTTGGAACGATCTCTTCGTGAGTTATTACGGTCAAAACGCGCTCTTCCGCAATAACGGCAACGGCACTTTCACCGAAGTGACCAAAGAGGCAGGTCTGCTCCAGGACCGCTTGCGTTGGAACTCCGGTTGCACCTTTCTCGATTACGACCGCGACGGCCGTCTCGATCTCTTCGTCGGCAACTACATCGATCTCGACCTGAAGACTGCGCCTCTACCGGAAGATGCCAACTGCACGTACAAAGGCATTCAGGTGGCCTGCGGACCGCCGGGCCTCCAGGGCGGCAAGAACCTGCTCTACCACAACAACGGTGACGGCACGTTCAGCGACGTCAGCGAAAAGAGCGGCATGGGTACGGCCCTGGGCACGTATGCCCTGGGCGTGGTCGCCGCCGATTTCGACAACTCCGGATGGCCCAACATCTACGTGGCCAACGATTCCACCGCCGCAACCTATTACGTGAATCAAAAGGACGGCACATTCAAGGATCAGGCCGTGGAAGCGGGCGTGGCCTACTCACCCGATGGCAAGCCCCAGGCCGGCATGGGCGTTTCGGCAGGGGATTACAATCGCGACGGCCTTCTCGACATTGTGAAGACCAACTTCGCCGGCGACACCGACTCCCTTTATCTCAACCTCGGCGAAAGTTCCTTCGACGATCGCACCTACCAGGCTGGTCTCGGCGTAAATACACGCTTGCTGGGCTGGGGCGTCAGCTTTCTCGATATCGATAACGACGGCTGGCTCGACATTCTGATCGCCAACGGCCATGTCTACCCGGAAGTGGATGGCACTCAGGTGGACGCCCCTTACGCCGAGCGCAAATATCTTTACCGCAATCTGCGTAACGGCCAGTTCGAGGACCTGAGCCTCATGGGCGGCAGCGGCCTTACCACGCCGGCCAAGGCGCGCGGCTTTGCCGTGGGCGATTACGACAACGACGGCGATCTGGACGCCGTTGTGAACTGCGTCAACGCTCTTCCGCAACTGCTCCGTTGTGACTCGAAGCTGAACCGCAGTTGGATCAAGATACGCGCGGTGGGGAAAAAGAGCAACCGCAGTGGCATTGGCGCCAAGATCAAGGTGGTGGCGCAAACCGGCACGCCGGTGCTGAGCGCCAAATCGGGATCTCCGCTCACGCAGATTGATGAGGTTCGCTCGTCGAATGGGTACTTCTCGGCCGGCGATCTGCGCCTTCACTTCGGACTCGGCGATGCGAAGAAGGTTGACCTCGTCGAGGTCCGCTGGCCGTCGGGGGCCGTGGACACCTTGAAGAATCTCGACGTGAATCGGCTGTACGTGGTCGAGGAAGGCGGCCAAATCCTGAAGGCTGAAGACTTCTCTCAAAAACGGCATTAACTCTGCCTGATGCAGGTTCGGCGTGAATTGCGGGATCGCAAGCTCCGCAGGCAAAGTGGCGGCTTGAGAGCCCACTCTGTAGAATTGGCAATCAGAGAGTGAACATCGCAGACGAGTATTCGATGGAAGAACCTGATTCTGCCTCGAGGCCAAATTCAGAAGTGGATCGATCGCGCCCTCGTGGCCTCCGCCATCTCTTTGACGATGCGCCGGCGAACGTCCGCGGCAAGGTAATCGGGATTTACGCAATCTTGCTCCTCTTAAACGGCGCTGCCTGGCTTTGGGCCGGACTTGCCTTTCGCCACTTTCCCTTGCTTCTCGGAACGGCTCTTCTCGCTTACAGCTTCGGGCTGCGGCACGCTGTGGATGCCGATCACATCGCGGCCATCGACAACGTGACCCGCAAGCTGATGCAGGAGGGCAAGCGCCCCGTCGCGGTCGGCTTCCTGTTTTCGCTCGGCCATTCGACCATCGTCGTCTTGGGTTCAGCCGCTATTGCTGCATCGGCGCTAGCTCTTCAGCACCGCATGCTCGCGGCGCGCGTGATTGGCGGCATCGTGGGCACGCTGGTCTCGTCGCTCTTCCTGTTTTGCATCGCCATCGTCAATCTTATTGTCCTGCGCTCGGTCTATCGCGCCTTTGTGCGCGTGCGCCACGGCGGCGCCTATTGCGATGAAGATTTCAACCTGCTCCTTGCAGGACGCGGAATCCTCTCGCGTGTCTTCCGGCCCATGTTCGCCATGATCCGGCGAAGTTGGCACATGTATCCGCTCGGCGTGCTGTTTGGCCTGGGATTCGACACCGCCACGGAGATTGGTTTGCTCGGTATCTCCGCCGCGGAAGCGTCCAAGGGGCTTTCCCTATGGATGATTCTCGTTTTCCCGGCGCTCTTTGCAGCCGGCATGTCGCTGATCGACACGACGGACAACATTCTCATGCTCGGCGCCTATGGATGGGCTTTCGTCAAGCCGGTGCGCAAGCTCTACTACAACATCACCATTACCTCAGTCTCCGTAGTGGTGGCGCTCGTGGTGGGCGGTATTGAGGCGCTGGGGCTGCTTGCCGATCAGTTCCGCCTGACAGGCGCATTCTGGAGCGCCGTTACGCGGCTCAATTCGAGCTTCGGCACCCTGGGTTACTGCGTCGTTGGCCTCTTCGTCCTCAGCTGGATCGTGTCCATCGCCATCTATAAATATCGGCGCTTCGATGAACTCGAGATCGGTTCCTGAGCCGCGAGGAACCTGGTCTTTCGCGCCCTGCCGCGGCGATTACGCGCGAACCGTCGCATCGAGGATCGGAAAGCCCTTTTTCTTGTCCGCTTCACAATTGCTGGTCTTGCCTTTGAGGAGCCGCAAAACCTTTTCCACGTCCTCAACTCCAATCCACGATCTTCATCCTTCTACCGGCCGGCCCGGTAATTTGGCGCTTCAGGCAACAACCTTAGATTCCCGTTACATCCAAGAAGAAAGACAGAGCAAGTTCACTCTCGATTTCCGTTTCACAGTGAGCGTGGTGATGACCCTGACCTTTCCATCCAGTCGTCTTTCTATTGAGCGCAGACCTCAACTTCTTACCATGCCCGCGCCTCGCGTGAAGCCGGCCGATCAAAATTCCGAGTCGCCCTGGATTGCCGTCGATACGGAATTTGCCGAGCAGCACACCGATCTGTATCGGGGAATTCGCTTGATGGTGCTCGCGGTGCTCAACCTATTCGGCGGGCACAGACCCACCCACAGCGACGATCCGCTTGGCGGCGCGGCCAGACCCTTCAAGGTGGAGCGGCTCAATGCCATCTCCAAGCGGCGGCCGACGATCCGCGCCTTCGACCGCATCGCGGCGGACCCGAAGCAGTTTCCTCACGCCGCCGCGGCCTGAACGAATCTCAGGACATTCCTGCGATGGCGCCCGTTCGGGGCGCGGTGTGCAGCGTGTCAACGGGGCCACTAGGTCAACAGGCTAGGTCAACAGGCTAGGTCAACAGGATTGACTGGCTCGCCGCAAGAGGGAAGGGAAGCGGCGCGGCCGAACTTCGCCCTCAGCGCGCAACCGGGCGCGGGCAAAGAGTCGGCGGGAAGGCAGCTCTCTAGCTCGAAAGCGAGAAGATGACGTTGATGGTGGTCTGCACTTCCGTGGGCTCGTTATTCAGCTTGTAGGGACGATAACGCCAGGTGCGCACGGCGTCCTCAGCAGCTTTGCGTAGCATCACCGGCCCGCTCACCACATGCAGATCTTCGATGGTGCCCGCCTTGGAAATCACGGCTTCCATGACCACCGTGCCTGAAACGCCGGCAGTCTTCGCAATCGGCGGATAAATCGGCGTGGTTTTCTGGATCAGCATGCCGACCGCAACCCCGGATGAGACTGTCACAATCTTCGGCGGAGCGGACTTGACTTTCAGCTGACCCGGACTGCTGAAAACATTGCCCACCCCGCTGCCGCCGGCCAGGCCCTGCATGCCGCCAAATCCCGGCGGCGGGGGAGCCGCATCCTGGACGGAAGCGACCTTCTCAGCCTGCGGAATCCGCGAGGGCGCGGACAATTGCTCGTTCATCATCTGCGATTGCACGGGAACCGAGCTGGCAGAACTGTCGTCGGAAGCTGTCGAATCGTCGCCTGCCTGCTGTTGTTGCGCAGTCGAGCTGGCCGCAGGCTTTGCGGCAGTTGTCTGCGTGTTGTCGTAGGGGGAGGGCTTGACATCCGTTTCGGTTGGCTGCACGTCGGTTACGGTAGGCGCCTGGTTCAGGTTCTGGCTCGACGCGCTGGCCGAAGAATGATGGAGCAGCGGAATGAGAACCACCAGGAGAAGCGCAACGGAGCCTGCCGCAATCGAGCCGCCGACGATCAACTTCTTGTTCGCCGGCTTTTTCTTTTCCTCCACTTCGACGCCGGAGTTGCGGAAGGAGTGAAACAGGACCTCATCGGCCTCCGTCATCGATGCCGCTGTAGCCACCGGAACGTTCCGCTTGCGCTCCACGGAAGTGCCGTTCGTCCGATGCGCCGGCGCTGAAGGAGCTTCCACCGCGCGCGCATTCGACGGTCTCAGTGCCGCGGGACTGGGCGATCTGTCGACCACGACCGGCCTCAGCCGCGGCGGATAGACCTTGTTATCTCCATGGACGGTTACCGGCGTGGAAGACGCGCTTTTGCGCGGCAGTTCCGCCGCGTGGCCGGCTGAAACCTGCGATTCCCTGGGCCGCACCGGCATCTTGGGCGTGGTCACCGTGGAAGGTGCGGGTTCCAGAACGCCCGTGTCGGATGGAGGACCGGAAGGCGAACCTTCACCGTCCCATTCGCCGAAGTCCTCAGGTAAAGTATCCGGTAATTCTTGCGCTATTTTTGTTGAAGATGCCATTGCCCATCGTCTCCTTTTTCGTATACAGCACCTTTATATGAGCGCGTTTCGCGCTGAACCCTGGCGGCGGCAGCGCTGCCGCTGCTTCCAGTATTCCGATCTGTAGGCGCCGAGCCCTTGCTGCGCGCATTGCCGGAGTGGGGAAGTGACGATTGCGTGGCTGCCGCGAGCAATTCATCAATATTGGGCAGCGATTCCACGATGATTTCCACGCTGGCTTCGGCCGGCGAGTCTTTCCGCGCGTCGGCGGGCGTGAACTTCACCGTGAGGGTGTGCGTTCCGGGTGCGAGCACGTTGCCCGCGGGCGGAGCGTAAACCAGCGTTCCCTGAGCGGACGCGCTGGCGTTCAACTCGGCATCGCTCAGCGGGGTTCCGTAAGCGATCATCGGAGGATTGCACCAAGTGATCGCCGTCGGCGCCGTCTCGTAGACCTCCAGCTGCACGGTCGCATTTGCCGCGGTGTAGTTGAATGTGTCGTCCGGCGTGAAGGTGACGGTGAGCGTGTGCGCACCGGCCTGGAGGGACTCGCCTGCGGCCGGAGAATATGCGAACTTTCCGGGCATCGGCGCCGAAGCGTTGAGCTGCTCTTCGCCCAGCGTTGTGCCGCTGGGGATGGGCGAGGGGCCATTCCAGGCGATGGACGGAGCGGCTTTGACCACGACAAGCGAAGTGGCTGCCTGCGCGGGCATGTAATTGGCGATGTCGTCGGGCGTAAAGATGACTGACGGCGTATGTTGGCCCACCGCCAGCAACGTGCCTTCCGTG
Source organism: Acidobacteriaceae bacterium (assembly GCA_030040425.1). GTDB lineage: Bacteria > Acidobacteriota > Terriglobia > Terriglobales > Acidobacteriaceae > Telmatobacter. The sequence goes on from JASHTS010000010.1 coordinate 29,777, forward strand.
GGAGTGTACACGTATGTGCCCGAAACCGACGCGCTGGCATTGAGCTGGCCGGCGCTCAGCGGAGCACCGTAGGTCAGTGGCTCCGGCGTCGCCCAGTTGAGCACCGGCGTTGCCTTCAACACCATGATCGTCACCGAGGCTTCGGCCGTGCTGCAGTTGGTGCTGTCGGAAGGCGTGAAGGTGACGTTGAGCGTGTGCATGCCGGAAGGCAGCACTTCGCCCGGCGCCGGCGAGTAGGTGAAATTTCCAGGTACTGAGCACGAAGCATTCAGTTGCGCTTCGTTCAGCGGCTGGCCGCACTGGATCGGGTCCGGCGCGCGCCACGAGACCACAGGCGTGATTTTGAGAATGTTGATGGTTACGCTGGCCTGCGTAACGTCGAAATTGGCTTTGTTCGCGGGGGTGAACGTGACTGTGAGCGTATGCGATCCGGCAGGCAGCACTTCTCCCGCAGCCGGCGAGTACTCGAACGTCCCTTTCACTGAGGATGTGGCGTTGAGCTGGGTTGCACCCAGCGCGGCTCCGCTGGGGACGGCTGCCGGTTCTGGCCAGGTGATCGCCGGAATGGCCTTGGAAACCGTGATCGAGACGGAGGTCTGCAGCGGCTCGTCGCCCACCGCGCCATCCGGTGTGAACGTAACCCACAGCGTGTGCGTTCCCGCCGGCAGCTTGTAGCCGGGTCCGGGCGTATAGACGAACGTGCCCGGCACAGTCGCCGTGGCATTGAGCTGCGTCGCGCCCAGCGCGGTTCCGTAGGGAACGTCTTCCGGCGCAGGCCAATCGACGGACGCTTCGGTGCCGGGCGCGACAGCCGGAGCGCTCGTGCTGGCACCGTTGCCGGCGCCATTCGGGGATGAGCTCACCACGGAAGCGGGCTTTTCCGGCGTGGCCATCTTATCCGTAATGCTCTTGCCCAGCCCCTTCAGGCTGAACCCCTTCTTCGACTTCTCCTGCGGAACCGGAACCCCCGTCACGGAGCTGGCCATCTCCAGGATCAGCCGCGAAATGGGCGAATCGGCAAGCGAGATCGATCCGGAGCTGTTCTGCATCTGCCGCGTGGCATCGTAGTCATCAGGAATCTTCCACCGCACCGGGCGGCTGATGGCTTTGGTGATGACTTCTTCTGTGACTCCCAGGAAGCTGGGCTCGAAGCGGTTGATCACTACCTCCAGCTTGGGGCCGCCGGCGTCAAAGAAGCGCGAGATCAGCCGGTTGGCGTTGCGCAGTTCTGAGATGCCCGCCTGCGTCACCAAGTAAATGGTGTGCGCCTCGCGAAACAGCGATGTGTTCATCAGGTCGATGCGCGAGCCCAGGTCGACCACCACGTTATCGAACTCCGAACGCGCCACCGACATCAACTTGTCAATGGCTTCCTTCGAGGCATCCACCTCGGGAACTTTGCTCGGCGCGGCCAGCAGCGATACGCCGGACTGGTGCTTAGCCAGCAATTTGAGCAGGAAGCTTGGATCCAGCCGCTCAGGATCCTGTAAAGCATGGTCCGTCGAGTACTCGGCCGCAATGCCGAGATTCAAGGCGGCATCGCCCATGGGCAGGGCGAGATCGATCAGCACCGTGCTCTGGCCGGACTCCTGCGCCAGCGCAATGGCAAAGTTGCAGGCGATCGTGGTCACGCCGGCGCCGCCCTTGGCGCCGAGAAAGACCAGCATTCTCCCCAGAGAGCGCTTCACCGTGCGCGCTCTCGGCCGCAGAATCGCGGCCGCGAGAGCCAGCGCTTCGCCCACGTTGCTCTGGTCATAGGGCGGAATCAGATACTCGCGAGCGCCGGCGCGCATGCAGCGCACCACCAGGTCCTGGTCGGCCACCGACGAATACACCATCACCGTCGCCGCGTCTTTGGCGCAGATGCTCTCCACCAGCTCCAGCGCAAACTCCGGATTGCTGTCGAGATCGATCAAGATCACGTCGAAGTACTGTTCGAGCAGCCTGGGCACTTCATCCAGCGCCGTCGGGTACGATGAGAACTCGCGCACCTTGGCCGCGCGGCACTCCGCCAGAGCGGCGGCCACGGCGCGCCGCCGATTCTCATCGGGGCCGATCAATGCGATCGACAAAAGTTCGGCGCCGGCTGATGAGTCGGGATACTTGGTATCGAGATTGGACGATAAGCCTGAACTCACGGCATCACCTCCTCCTTGGGACTCGAGCCTTTTGGGTCTGCTCATCTTTATCGGTCGCCAAGGGGCCGAACTCGATGCTTTTTTCGACCTGCTCCGAGTTCGAACGCGGCGGTCTGGCAAATCTGGGAGGCGATAGCAAGGCGAGAAAATCGAGTAACTTCCCGCCAAAAAAGGCCTGCTACAAAAGAAGACACGCCGGGTCAGGTACGAAGATACAACTCGGCCGGAAAAGCTGATAATAACTGATTTGGTCCTTATATGAGAGAAAATTAGAACTTTGATACTCACTATTTTTGGTTACCAAAGTGTGTTTTCTGCACCGTCTTTCGTGCAAAGCCACATCTGACGCCCCCCCGAGCCAGGTTACTTCGGTTGCGGAGAGCCTCGCTCTTCGCTGCGACCGCGCAGGCCTGCCGGGCATCAGCGCACGCGAATCCTGTTGTCTGCCAGGTTTGCGATCCACTATTATTACGACAGTCGAAGAAAATCGTCCGTATCCATAGACGCGCTTCTTTCGCCTAGAAAAATCAGCCATTTCTGCAGCCCGGCCCGCGCGCCGGGGCGCCTTGTGCCGTTCTCAAGTCCTGGACGGCCGGTCTGGAGGGACGAGCACCTATGCTGCCGCAACAATGGGAAACCTTCAAGCGGGCCGTGCGCCGCGAAAAAATAGACAAGATTCCCATGGCGCTCATCATCGATAGCCCGTGGATTCCCGGCTATCTCGGCATCAGCCACCTGGACTACTTCCTCGACCCGGAGCTCTGGTTTCAGTCGAATTTGAAGATCATGCGCGAGTTTCCCGATATCATCTTCATCCCTTCCTGGTGGATGGAGTACGGTATGGCGGCTGAGCCTTCGGTCCTGGGAGCGAAAATCAAGTTCTGGCCCGACAACACGCCCAGCGAATATCACACCCTCTATCATCTCGAGGACATCGACAACTTTCCCGAATACGAAGTGGAGGCCGACGCCTTCGCCGGCCTCACGCTGCATCGCATCAAAATGGTCCGCCAGCGAATTCTCGACGCCGGCTACATTCTGCCCATGGTCACCTCGCGCGGGCCGCTCTGCACCGCGGGATTCGTGCGCGGCACCACCAATTTCATGATCGACCTGGTGGAAGATCCCAAGGGCGCGCACCGGCTTATCGATCTGTGCACGCGCGTGATCATCGACTGGCTCAAAGCGCAGCAGAAGGTGATGGGCGATTCCGTCGAGAGCATCTTCATTCTCGACGACATCGTCGGCTTCATCAACGAAGAGCACTATCTCGAGTTCGCTCACCCCTATTTGAAGCGCATCTGCGATGCCTTTCCCAGGGATTGGGTCAAGCTCTACCACAACGACGCCGAGGTGGACGCGTGCCTGGATCATCTGCCCGACACCGGCTTCAACGTGCTCAACTGGGGCAAACAGCGGCACATCACCGAAGTAAAGCGCCGCGTGGGCGACCGCATGTGCCTCATGGGCAACGTGAACCCGCTCGAGGTGGGCGTCCGCGGAACGCCTGACGAGGTGAAGGATGAGACGCTCGAGGTCCTCGAAGGCTCGGGCGGCGAAGGGATGATTCTTTCCGTTGGCGGAGGCACCAGCCCGGGCATGCCGCGCGAAAACATCCTGGCCATGCTCGAGGCGCTTGAGGAATTCAATGCTAGGCGCGCCGCAAGTGTGGCTTCGAGCGCCCGATGAGATACGTCGGTTGAGGAGCCGAACGAATGCCCGATTATGCCCTGATGAACCAATATCTATACGAAGGCAACGCCGGCCAGGTGGAGCTGCTGACCAGGGAGGCTCTGGCCGAAGGGCGCACCGCGCAGGAGGTGCTGAACGACGGTCTGATCGCGGGCATGAGCGTAGTGGGCGAGGACTTCAAGCACAACATCCTCTACGTTCCCGAAGTGCTCATCGCCGCGCGGGCCATGAAGGCAGGCATGGCGGTCCTCAAGCCGTTGCTCACTTCAAAAGACTCGAATACCCGGCCCAAAGGCATTCTGCTCATGGGCACGGTGCGCGGCGATCTGCACGACATCGGCAAGAACCTCGTAGGCATGATGGCCGAGGGCGCGGGATTCGAGGTGCACGACATCGGCGTAGACCAGAGCGTGGAAAAATTCATGGCCGCTGCGGACAAATGCAAGCCGAACATCATCGGCATGAGCGCGCTGCTGACCACCACCATGATGTACATGAAGACCGTCATCGACGGCTTCCACGCGGCCGGAAGGACCGATATCAAAATGGCCATCGGCGGCGCGCCCATCAGCCAGATGTTCGCCGACGAGATCGGCGCCGACGGTTATGGCGCCAACGCCTCCGCGGCCGTGGACCTTTTCCTGCGGCTCGCGGCGCAGGAGTAGTGGAAAGTGGCGATCTACAGGATCCTATACTGGCAGGAGATCCCTACACAGATCAAAGCCGAGGATGACGCCGAAGACGTGAGCCTGATGCTGGATGGGAAATTTATGGAATATATCGACATTCTCGCCGCAAAACGGGGACTGCAGGCCGAGGACGCTTATCTGGCCCAGTGGAAATGGACCGACGAAGCCGAGCGCGCGGGTTCTGCGCGCGAAGTGGCGGAGGCGCTGAAGGCCGAGCTCGAAGCGAAAGGCTGGTAGAA
>JASHTS010000095.1 GCA_030040425.1 Acidobacteriaceae bacterium
GCGAAGATTGGCGTGATTGTGCAATTCGGCGGGCAGACGCCGCTGAACCTCGCCCAGAGACTGCGCGCCGCCGGCGTGCCCATCATTGGGACGTCGCCCGAGTCGATCGACCTGGCGGAAGACCGCAAGCAGTTCGGCAAGCTGCTTGAGGAGTTGGGGATACCGCAGCCACGCGGAGGCACGGCGACGAGCGTCAAAGAGGCGCTCGAAGTGGGCGAGCGGATCGGGTATCCGGTGCTGGTGCGACCCAGCTACGTGCTGGGCGGGCGCGCGATGGTGATTGCCTACGATGCCAAAGCCGTAGAGCAGTACATGCACGAGGCGGTCGAGTACAGCCAGGAGCGGCCAGTGCTGATCGATCACTTCCTTGAGAGCGCGGTGGAAGTGGACCTGGATGCCCTCTGCGATTCGGAAGAAGTGTTGATTGCGGGCATCATGCAGCATATCGAGGAGGCGGGGATTCACTCGGGGGATTCGTCGTGCGTGCTGCCGGCGGTGAGCATCGCCGATTCAACTCTTGATGTTTTGCGGAGTTACACGAGAAAGCTCGCGCTTTCCCTTAAGGTTGTGGGCCTCGTGAACCTGCAGTTCGCCATTCAGAAAGATGTCGACGGGCGCGACCAGGTCTATGTGATCGAGGTGAACCCCAGAGCTTCGCGGACCGTGCCCTATGTGTCGAAGGCGACGGGCGTGCCCCTGGCGAAGATTGCCTCGCGCTTAATGACGGGGCGGAAGCTGCGCGAGCTTTTGCCGGAACAGATGGCTGCGGGCCGCGATCTGGGCACGGGCGCGCATTATTACGTGAAGTCGCCGGTGTTTCCGTGGAACAAGTTTGCGGGCGTGGATGCGGTACTGGGCCCGGAGATGAAGTCGACCGGCGAGGTGATGGGCGTGGCGGCAAGCTTTGGTGAGGCATTTGCCAAGGCGCAGCTCTCGGCCAGCCAGGTGCTGCCGACCACGGGGACGGTCTTTTTCAGCGTAAATGACCACGACAAGCCGGCAGCGGTGGAGCTGGCGCGGCGCTATGTCCACCTGGGATTCCGGATCGTGGCCACGGAGGGAACGGCCAATGTGCTGGAGCGCGCGGGGCTGATCGTGGAGCGGGTCTTCAAGGTGAAGGAGGGCCGGCCGAACGTGGTGGATTTGATGAAAGGCGAGCGGATTCAACTGATTGTGAACACGCCGCGGGGGCAGGACACGTTCTTCGACGAGAAAGCCATCCGGCGCGCGGCGGTGCTGGCGCGGGTACCGACGATCACAACCATTGCGGCGGCGCAGGCAGCGGCGGAAGGGATTGCGGCCATGCAGAAGCGGGCCACGACGGTATACGCCCTGCAGCAACTGCACGAGGCACGAGCGTACTCGGAGATGCCGTCTTGAATGGTGAGCCGAATTTAAGAATTGTCGAGCCGGGGTTGCAGTTTTGGTTGAAGTTTTCGCAGAAAACTCGGAGAAACCCGGAGAAACACCCATAATTTCGCGTTCCGCGTGGAACAATGATAGTAAACAGTGCCGAGAGAAGTACCTCTTGGATGCCGGTTTGGCATCGGATTTGCTTCTCTCGTCCGCCGGCTGGGAGCCAATTCCGGACTGATCGGATTTCCTGCTCTTGCGGGCGCGGCGGAGACGCATAGAATAGCTCCATGCTGATGGAAGGCGTTTTTGCCGCGGTGACCACGCCGTTTTATCCGGACGAGCGCATCTATTTCCGTAAGATTGAAGCCAATATGGCCCGCTACTCGCGCAGTCTGCTTGCAGGGATGGTGGTGCTGGGGTCGACGGGCGAGGCGATCATGTTGGACGACGCCGAGTCGCGCGACGTTTTGCAGGCGAGCGCGGAGGCGACGGCGCCCGAAAAGGTGCTGATTGCAGGGGTGGGCCGCGAAAGCGTGGGGGCGACCGTGGCGCTGGCCGAAGCTGCCGCGGAGGCTCGCTATGATGCCGTGCTGGTGCGGCCGCCGAGCTATTACGCGGGGCAACTGACGAAAGCCGCTGTTTTGAATTACTTCCGCAGCGTGGCAGACCGGTCGCCACTGCCGGTGGTGCTCTACAACATTCCCAAGTGCGTGCCGTACCAGATCCCGGTGGACGTGATTGGGGAGCTGGCCGACCACCCCAACGTAATTGGTATCAAGGATTCGAGTGGCAGCGTGGAGCGGATTGAGGCGACGATGGCGGCGACGCGCCATGCGCTGAAGCGGACAGTGACGGTAACGCCTATTTTTGAGGCAGTTACGGGGCGAATGTTAAAGCATGCGGCGGAGCCGGAGGGGGCACTCGTACGGGCCGACGAACTTGCCCGAAGCGGAGCTGGCCGAGCGGAAGGAGCGGCCGCCGCAGTGGCGGCAGCGCCGAAAATCAAGACGCGGAGCAGGGAAGTGGGCTTCCAGGTGCTGTGCGGATCGGCTTCCGTGGTGCTTCCATCGCTGGAAGCGGGCGCATGCGGGGCGATCCTGGCCTTTAGCGCCTTCGCGCCGCAGGCTTCGCAGGAGATCTACCTGGCGTGGAAGGA
>JASHTS010000011.1 GCA_030040425.1 Acidobacteriaceae bacterium
CTTCACCAAGATTCCCAACGGCGGCCCGGGGATCGAGAACCGGTTGCAGCTGCTGCATCATCACGGCGTGGGGCAGGGAAATTTTTCTCTGAATCGATTTGTCGAGCTGGTTTCGACGGCGCCGGCGCGCATCTTCGGCATGTATCCGAAGAAGGGCGTGCTCCGCGCCGGCAGCGACGCGGACATCGTGCTCTGGAACGCGCAGGCCGACCACACCATCAGCGCCAAGACGCACCACATGAAGGTGGACTACTCCATGTTCGAGGGTTTCCGCGTGCGCGGCAATGCCCGCGACGTCTATGCGCGCGGCGAGCTGATCGTCTCGAAGGGCGAGTTCGTGGGCAGGCCTGGACGCGGGCAATATCTCAAGCGCCAGGCGCGGGGTGGGGCGTGGAAGTGAAAAAGCAGCGAGTCGGCGAGTTAGCGAGTTAGCTTGTCCGTGCGAGGGCGAGATTCGAAGTTTTCCCGCGCCTCGAAAGCGAGACTGGGGTACCCTTGCGGATCATGGCACAATTCCAATCTCCACCCGCATGGCCAGGGTCTCCGTGACAAGGTCTGTCTCGGCCCATAAGTTGTACTTTTCGAGCGCTTCCTTCAACTGGACCTCTGTGCAGAGGCCAGCCGCTACAAGCTGCCCGGACACGTGCTGAAGCGTTCCGCTCCACAAGTAGCTTTGCCGTGCAAACTCCGGCTCGCCCCGCTTTACAACCTCATCCGGTGCACGGCTGCTCGCGCTCGCCAGCCCTGCTAATCGAAACAATCCAGGAAGATGGTCCGCCATTTCGTTATCCCAGCCATTTGCGCGCCGCCAGGCGAGGGATGCGTCGTAGCACAACTTGAATTCCGGCGGAGGCTCGGGTTCGCATTGGTTTTGCGTGTGGTTGTAATCGAGAACTACGACCTTGCCGCCGCGCTTGGCAGCTTGCTTCATGCTCTCGATCGCCAGGCGCGGTTCGGCAATCCACTGCAACACGCGCGCAGACGTCACAAGGTCGAATTGTGCGCGAAACTCCAAAGCCGTTGCATCGCCACGCTCAAAGCGCAGGTTCTTAATCTCGGCATGTTCGGTCCGCGCCATCTCGAGGAGCACTTCGTCCCGATCAACGCCGACCACAACCCCTCGGCTTTCACGGCTCGGGCAATGCCTGCGGTAATCGCGCCGGTGCCGCAGCCAACGTCAAGCACGGACAATCCCGGCCGTAGGTGTTCAGCGAGACAGCGGTGATCTCGTTCGAGGGTTCGCCACCCGAGGATGCGAGGATCGGAGCGGTGCAACTGAGCGGGCATATCCCTTCTAAAGTAGAACATTGGGTACCTTTTTGCTGTGATTCTTCTATTCAACGCTTGCCGAATCTCAATGGCTAGATTTGGGCGCCCGGCGGCTCGGTGTGACAGTTGCGGTAGTGTCCAATTTTCCTAACAGTCTTCGCGTCAATCAGCTCAACATGGATTCTTATTCTCACAGAGATCCCCGGGAAGCACTCACAGAGGGGTTGAGTGGGATGGAAAGTGCATCGCAATGTGGACTTGGCACCCGATCATCTTGTTAATGGCAACAGGGATTGCTTGCGCGCAAGGTCGTAACAACCGGGCCCGCGGCTGTTCCGGCTGCTTTTCTGAACCGCGGTCGATGCTGCTTTTCAGCGGCGAAAATGGCGACCTTAACCTTGTCACTTCGAGTGGGACCATGACGGTACCGCATCTTCCTCGCTGGGCGCCGCAGAACGCTTCGCCCCTCCCGGCAATCAGCCCATCGGGAGATCGGCTAGCCTGGAGCCTTAAATTCATGCTCAATGCCGACAAAGTGAAGTGCGATCCGTCGAAAAAGGGATGGTGCGACCCAAAGCCGAAACCAATATTCAAGTCCGTAATGGGCGTTTTCTCGGTGCGAGAGAAATCGTGGAAGGAATACGGTAACTTCGAAGAGGTCGGGTCGGCGGCTTTTTCACCTGATGGGAGCAAGGTCGCATTTGAGATGAGTCGAGGATGCTCAGTCACTGTTTGTGACGAGGGGCTGATGATTTTGGATCTTGGAACGGGCCGAATCACGCCCGTCCCGGGATCGGAATCTGTGGTTTGGATTAGGCAGCTAAGCTGGTCCCCTGACGGCAAATACTTGGCGGGGAACGGCGGATCCGGAAGCCGTGAGCAGATTGTATTGATCGACGTCGCCAGCGGGGAAATGAACACGATAGCTTATGGGAGCGACCCTTCCTGGTCTCCCAAAGGCGATTGGATCGCCTATATCGCGACCGTCAGATGCATGATCGTGCACCCCGACGGAACCGGCGCACGATCTGTTCTGGAAAAGGAGCACAAGTGGATGAACTATACGCTCGATGCGCCCATCGTATGGTCGCCAGACGGAGAAAAACTGCTTCTCAACCAAAGGCAAGTCGAAGGTTATCATCACAGAGTAATTATGGGCGATCTCGCCTCTGACCATGCCGTCAGGATGTCAAAGAACGGAGAATACGTGTTGGGCTGGGTGCCATACTTCGGCGATTAATTGCCGAGTCCGCTTTTTCATCCGGAGCCGGGACATGCGTGATAGCCCATCCGACCCTCTCACGTGCCACAATCGAGCTCCTTATCGCGTTCTCACGGCCGCTCCTGTATATCTATCTACACCTGGAGGCCGCGCTGCTTGAGCACCGTCGACCCATCCTTATCGAACCGCGATCTGCGCCCCACGCCGCCCGAGCGGCGCACGTGGGGGTTTTATAACTACACGGCGCTGTGGTTTTCCATGTGCATGGAGATCACGACGTATCAGCTTGCGTCGTCGTTGATTGCCAAGGGCATGGACTGGAAGCAGGCCATCGGCACGGTGCTCTTGGGCAACCTCATCGTGCTGGCGCCCATGCTGCTGAACGCGCACGCGGGCGCCAAGTACGGCATTCCGTTTCCGGTGTTCATCCGCGCGCCGTTTGGGGTGCGCGGGGCGAATCTTGCGGCGCTTCTGCGCGCCGTGGTGGCCTGCGGCTGGTTCGGCATTCAATCCTGGATCGGCGGCACGGCGATTGACGCCATGCTCCAAGTGATCTGGCCCGCGGCCAAGGGCAACGCGGCGATCCTGTGGGCGTGTTTTCTCGGGTTCTGGTTGCTCAACCTGGTGGTCGTGTGGCGCGGCGTGGACTCCATCCGCCGGCTGCAGGCTTTTGGCGCGCCCTTCATGTTTGTGATGGCCGCGGCACTGCTGATCTGGGTGCGTATGAAGGCCGGCAGCTTCGGCACCATGCTTTCGACGCCGAGCCAATTCCACTCCACGCGTGAATTCCTGCGTGTTTTCTTCCCCTCGCTCACCGCCATGGTCGGTTACTGGGCCACCCTCGCGTTGAACATTCCCGACTTCACACGCTATTCGAAATCGCAGAGCGCGCAGTCGTGGGGACAGGCCTTCGGCCTTCCCGTGGCCATGGTGCTTTACACCTTCGTCGGCATCTCGGTTACTTCGGCTTCCGCGGTGCTGTTTGGCCACGCTATCTGGAACCCCATCGACCTGATCGGCGCATTCCACGCGCCCATTGTGGCTTTCATCGCGCTGATCGCAATCCTTGTCGCCACGCTCAATGTGAACATCGGCGCCAACGTGGTTTCGCCCTCGAACGATTTTTCGAATCTTTACCCGCGGGTCATCAGCTTTCGTACCGGTGGGCTGATTACGGGCTTTCTCGGCCTGGCCATGTGCCCGTGGAAGCTGCTGGCCACGCCCGATGCCTACATCTTCGGCTGGCTCGTGGGCTACTCCGGCTTGCTCGGTCCTGTCGCCGGCATCATGGTCGCCGACTACTTCCTCATCCGGCATACCGAGCTCGACGTGAACTCGCTCTACCATCGCGAAGGCGCCTACGCTTACACACGCGGCATCAATCCGCGCGCCATGGCTGCGCTGGTCCTCGGCGTCGGCATTGCCCTTATTGGCCGCGCCGTCAAGCCGCTGCATTTTCTCTACGATTACGCCTGGTTTGTCGGCTTCTTCACAGCCGGCATCCTCTACGTCGCGCTCATGCGCGCTGCCGCGCCGGCGCCTGAAGTCGCAGAAGAAACTGCATAAGTCGTGCCGGCGCGACGCGCTGCAAGGTGTAAAGGCGTTTGCAATCGGGTGCGTCGACCCTTTCCCTTAAAAGGTACCTTCGATACTTTTTTGATTCGGGCGCAATGTCAGTAATCCTTACTGCTGGTATACTCTCGTTAATTTTTCGATCCAGTCACCATTTAGAGAGATGTATCCATGGGCGATGAACTCCTTCAAGAGAGCGTTCAGCCGGCGGAGGCGCCTGTACCGGCAACCGCACCGCAGGCGATTGTGGTTATCGATCATGTCACCAAGGACTTCGGCGGGAAGACCGCAGTCAAGGATCTCTCGTTTGATGTGCCGGCCGGGCAGATCTGCGGATTGCTGGGACCGAACGGCGCCGGCAAAACCACGCTCTTCCGGCTGCTGATGGGAATTCTCAAGGCAACGCGCGGGCGGCTGCTTGTGGATGGGCTGGATGCCTTCGAAGACCGCGTCGAGGCAAAGCGGAGAATCGGATTCCTGCCCGACGAGCCCGTCTTTTATTCCTATCTCTCCGCGCGGGAGATTTTGGAACTGAGCGCCGCCATGCACGGGCTCAATCCGCGCGAGGCGATGGAGAGGATGGAGCCGGTGATCGCGCGCATGAAGCTCTCCGATGAAATGGACAACTATGCCGAAGATTACTCGCGCGGCATGAAGAAGAAGCTGGGATTGCTGCTGGCCATGCTGCACCAGCCGCGGCTTCTGGTTCTGGATGAGCCGACCAATGGGCTCGACGTGGAGTCCACGCGGTTGTTTTACGAGCTGATCGGCGAGGCGGCGGCGCAGGGCTCCACGGTGCTGTTCTCCACTCACCTGATGGATCATGTGGCGCGGCTGTGCTCGCACGCGGTGGTGATCGCCGAAGGCAAGATGGTGGCCCAAGGATCGCTCGATGCACTGCGTGCCATGACGGGACTCGAAGACCTCGAAGATATTTTCGTAGCCCTCACCTCTCAATCCGGACCCGCATGATCAGCGAACTTGCCGCGCCTCCGGGGTTCTGGAAGACCGTCGCACTGCTGTTGCGGGCGGCGCGCGTGCGTTCGCTGGGCCGCCGTGAGCGGCAACGCCAACTTCTGCACAACAAGACGGGAAAAAGCCGCCGCTCGATGCTGAGCAAACTGGCGATCCTGGGCGTAGTCCTTCTGGCCCTGTTTATCAATGGCGCGGCGGCGCTGCTGGTTTATATGGGAGTTCAGGATTGCCAGCGCTATGCGGCGGAGCGCCAGGGGAAGATCGTGGTGGAGTCGCGGCTGCTGGAGACGCTGAGCAAAAGCTGGCCGACCGACCGCAACGGTGCGCCGCCGGCCTTGCGCAGGGCCGTCGAATCGGAAGCCAGGACGGAAGCGGACCACTACGGCGGGCGACAGGAAGAGATTGAAGACCGGCTCTGGAATGAAATCTCGGCAAATGGCGGTGCGCGGCTTGTCAGCGAGCGAGAGGTCGCGCCTGGATTGAAAGCTCTCGCGGGCTGGAGCGGATTGCCGCAAATGACCGGCTCGCTGCTGCTGCTTTTCTGGCTGGTCATGCTCGTCTGCCAGGGCGAGGGGATGGAGCTGGATCTGCAGAGGCGTCGGCATCCCATGTGGGAGTGGCTGCTGGCGCACCCCATTCCACCGGCAGCGGCGTTTTTGGCTGAGATGCTGGCGCCGCTCAGCGCCAACTCAGTCTTCTGGTGCGGGCCGGTTTATGTGGGCATCCTCTACGGAATTGTGTACGGCGCGAAGCTCGGGATCTGGGCGGCGGTGCTGGCCGGAGTGCCTGTGACGGTGGGCGCGGCCTGCCTGGGAAAGGCCATCGAGATTGGAATCATGATCCGCTTTCCGCCTCGGTCGCGAAGCGGAATCCTGGGGCTGATGAGCTGGCTGGGCTACGCGGTTCTCCTCTTCACCTTTGTGGGCATCTATGTGGTGCCGCGGCTGATTGAGGCTGCCGGCAAGTTTCTGCTGCTGCCCGCGGCGCTGCCCTGGCCATGGCTGGGACTGTTCCTGGGCGGAGAGGCCGATGGCGGGTATCATTTCGCGGCGGGATTGGTCTTCTGCTGGGCGCTCAGTGCGGGCATGACCGCGATGGGCGTGAGCTTCAGTTTGTGGGGCACGCAAAAGGGCTTGAGCGGCAACGTTGGCCGAAGCGACACGCGCGTCCGCCGCGGAGCGGGCGAGCCGGCGAGCTTTGGGCGCGAACCGCTTTACCGCAAGGAGTTCCTGTGGTTCATCCGCGATCGCGGCGCGGTGGTGCAGGCGATTCTCATCCCCATCACCGCCGCAGGCTATCAGCTCTTCAACATGCGCGGGCTGGTGGTGAAGGCGCAGGGGCAGTGGAATTATCTTTGCGGCGCGGCAATCTGTTTCGGCACTTATTTTCTATGGGTTCTGGGGCCCCGGTCGCTCACCTCAGAGGGTACGGCGCTGTGGATTCCCCTGACGTGGCCCAGGGGTCTGGAGAGCCTGCTCAAAGCCAAGGCCTGGTTGTGGGCGATGATCTCCACCGGGCTGGTGCTGCTGGTGCTGTTGTATGCGGCAATTCTCTATCCCGGCGCGCTTTGGAAGATTGCGCTGGTGCTGGCGGGCTGGTTTCTTTTTGCGCAAACCATGGCGGAGAGATCGGTGACGCTGGTCGGCGTGGCCTCATCCTCCGGCGAGGCTCCCAAGACGCCGGCGGGACGACGCTGGGCGACGCAGATGGGCATGCTGACCTTTACGATCGGTGTCTTCACCGAGCAGTGGCACCTGGCGATTGTCGGCATCGTGTTCTCTTACATGACCGCGGCCGCGATGTGGCAGAACTTCCGTGCCCGGCTCCCTTTCCTCTACGATCCATGGTCGGAGCAACTGCCTCCGCCGCCCACGCTGATGCACGCCATGGTCGCGATCAGCGCGATCCTGGAAGTGACCTCGATTCTCACCGCCATGATTGCGGTCGCCAGCGGCCAGGCTCATCTGGGCGTGGCGTTACTTTTCGGCTATGGGATTTCCGCAGTTGTCGTGTGCCTGGGCACCATGCACTTCCTTTCCAATCGCGGAGTGCCGCCGGCGCGCATTTGGAACTGGCCGGCCGGCGCGCTGCCTACCGATGCGCTTCCCGGCGAGGAGATGAAGCCGCGCGCAGAGAATTACGGCGGCTCCATTCTCTTTGCCGAGTATAAGGAGAAGCCGAAATTCACTCTGAAGACGCTCCTCGCCAACCTGCGCGAGCTGACACCTCTCGTCCTTTTCGGCGGCGTGGTGGGGCTCCTGCTGGGTGCAGTGGCTCACGAATACACGGTATTGCTGCACTACCTTCCCGTCGTTCGCGAGGTTTTGCAAAGGTCGGCCGGGCAAATGGCGCAGAACTCTGAGCTGCACATGATGTACGGAATCCTCGCGGTCTGCTTTGCGCCCTTCGCTGAGGAATATCTCTTTCGCGGGCTGCTCTACCGCACACTGGATCGCGAGTGGGGCGGATGGAAGGCCGTGTTCGGGTCGGCTGCGTTCTTCACCATCTATCATCCGGTGCTTGCCTGGATTCCCGTCTTCACCCTGGCCGTGCTGAACGCGATGCTGTTCAAGAAGTCGGGCAAGCTGCTGCCCGCAGTGGCGCTGCACATGGCGTACAACCTGGTGGTCTCAGTATGGTGACGCCTTCTTAGCTCTCGACCAGCGCATCCGCTATCGCCAGATGCTCATCGAGCGCCGCAATGCCCAGGTCGAGCTCTTCATTGGTCACGATCAGCGGCGGGGCGATGACAAAGTGCGAGACCCACGCCTGAATTGACACGCCCTGCGCCATCATCTTGGCCGCAATCTGATCGACGACCAGCGGCTTGCCTTCCACCTTGTCGCGCATGCTGTTGAAGAGCTCCTTCGTCGCGCGATTCTTTACCAGCTCCACGCCGAAGAAAAGCCCCAGCCCGCGTACATCGCCCACCGAGGCGTGCTTCGCCTTGAGCGCCTCGAGCTTTGCGCGCACGTACGGCTCGAGCTCCGCCGCGCGCTCCACCAGCTTGAGCCGCTGCATCTCCTCGATGGTGGCCACGGCCGGGCCCAGGGTGAGCGGATGCGCCTCGTACGTATGCCCGTGCGCAAAATAATGCTCCTCGAAGTAATCCGCGATCTTCTTCGTCGTCGCGCAAAGCCCCAGCGGAATATACGCGGAGGTGATGCCCTTCGCCGTAACCAGAATGTCCGGTTTCACGTCCCAGTTGTCCACGCAGAACCATTTGCCCGTGCGTCCCCATCCGGCCATCACTTCGTCGGCAATCAGCAGCACGCCGTGCCGGTCGCAGATCGCGCGCAGCCGCGGCAGGTACTCGCGCGGCGGCACCAGCACGCCGTTGGTGCCTACGACCGGCTCAACAATGATCGCCGCCACATCGCTCTCGTTGCGGATCATGTGCTCGATGTAATCCGCGCAGGCGATATTGCACGCGGGATAGGTGTGCTTGATGGGGCAGTCGTAGCAGTTGGTTTCCGGCGCAAAGACCACGTTGGCAATTTTCCCGGCGGGCTCCATGGCCCAGCGCCGCGGGTCGCCTGTGGTTGCGATGGACCCCGCTGTCGATCCGTGATAAGAGCGGTAGCGCGAGATGATTTTGTTCTTGCCGGTAACCATGCGCGCAATCTTGAACGCGGCTTCGTTGGCCTCAGTGCCGCTGGTGGTAAAGAAGAATTTTTCTACGCCCTCGGGAAGGACTTCGAAAAGTTTCTCGCTGAGGCGCGCGCGCGCTCTTGTGGCGTAGCCCGGCGACGCGTAGCAAAGCTCGCGCGCCTGCTCGGCAATGGCCTCCACCACGCGCGGATTCTTGTGTCCCAGGTTCACGCACATCAGCTGCGAGCTGAAATCGAGATAGCGCTTGCCCGCGCCGTCGGTGAACCAGCAGCCTTCGGCATCGGCAACATACATCGGCTTCCAGCTCTTCTGGAAGCGCCAGGTGCCGTAGTTCGTCTCGCGCGTGAGGCTCGAAATCTGCTCGCTGGTCAGTGTGCCGATCGTCGAATCGGTGCCCATGGATTTGCGACCTCCCTGAAGCCTCCATGCTATCAGTTGCAGTTGCGATCAAGAGGTCAGGATTTGGCCCTTCCGCCGTCGCGCAGCAAAAAATCGAAATCGCATCCTTCGTCAGCCTGAAGCACGCATTGCTCGAACAGCTTCGCATAGCCGCGCGTGGCCGGATCGCGCCGCAAAGGCCTTTGTCTCCATGCCTCGAGTCGCCGCTTGATCTCCATCTGGTCGACGAGCAGCTCGAGCGCGCGCGCCTCCACGTCCAGCCGGATGCGGTCGCCCGTCTCGACAATCGCCAGAGGCCCTCCCATGGCGGCCTCGGGCGCGATGTGCAGCACCACGGTTCCGAAGGCTGTTCCGCTCATGCGCGCATCGGAGATGCGTACCATATCCTTCACGCCCGCGCGCGCCAGTTTTTGGGGGATGGGCAGCGAACCGGCCTCCGGCATTCCCGGCGCGCCTATTGGCCCCGCGTTGCGCAGCACCAGCACGTCGTCTGCGCGCACGTCGAGATCCGGCGCGTCGATGCGCGAGCTCATGTCCTCGATCGAATCGAAGACCACGGCGCACCCGGTATGCTGCTTGAGCTGGGGCGAAGCCGCGGATTGCTTGATAACGGCGCCGCGCGGCGCCAGGTTTCCGCGCAGCACGGCAATCGCGCCTTCCTGCTTGAGCGGCGTGTCGAGGTTGCGAATTACATCCTGATTGGGCACTTCTTCGGCCCGCGCAATCGCGTCGCGTATCGTATCGCCGGCCACGTTACGCGCCTCGAGTCGCAAGAACGGTTGGAGCTCCCGCAGCAGTGCCGGCATTCCGCCGGCGTGGTGAAAGTGTTCCATATAATGCGCACCGGAGGGTTTGAGATTCACGAGGACGGGAACCTCGCGCCCCACGCGGTCGACCGCGACGAGATCGAACTCCACTCCCGCGCGGCCCGCAATCGCGGCAAGATGAATCACCGCATTCGTCGAGCCGCCAAGCGCCTGCAGTGCCACCAGCGCGTTGTGCACCGCGTCCGGCGTGAGCAACTCGCCCGGTTTGGGTGCACCGCTCTTTGCCATCTTCGCTGCGCAACGCCCGCTGGCTTCGGCAATGCGCATGCGGTCGGCGTGCACGGCTGGCGCCGTCGCGCTCATGGGAAGGGCAAGCCCCATCGCCTCCAGCAGGCAGGCCATGGTGCTCGCCGAACCCATCACCATGCACGTGCCCACGGAGGGCGCCAGCCGCCCACTGATCTGCTCCATCTCCGCCGCGGTGATTTTGTCCGCGCGGAAGTCGCTCCAAAGGCGCCGGCAATCCGTACACGCTCCCAGCACTTCGCCGCGGTGATGGCCAACAATCATCGGCCCGGTGGGCAGCACGATCGCAGGCAGATTGGCGCTCGCCGCGGCCATCACCTGCGCCGGCAGCGTCTTGTCGCATCCGCCGATCAACACTGCGGCGTCCATCGGCTGAGCGCGCATCATCTCCTCGGTATCCATGGCCATCAGGTTGCGCAGGTACATCGAAGTGGGATGCGTAAAGATCTCGTGGATGGAGATGGTGGGAAACACCATGGGCAATCCGCCGGCCAGCAGCACGCCGCGCTTCACGCTCTCGATCAGTTGGGGCACATTGCCATGGCAGGGGCTGTAATCGCTCGACGTGTTGGTAATGCCCACGATCGGCCGGTCGAGGGCATCGTCGGAGTAGCCCATCGCTTTGATGAAAACCTTGCGAATGAAAAGCGAGAACGCCTCATCGCCATAACTCGGCAGTCCCTTGCGCAAGCCGTCGCTCATCGCGCGCTCCCACTGCGGTGGCGCTCAGTACACCGCGCACAGCGCCGCGCCTTGTTCAAAACTGCCGCGGTTCCTTCGTTCAATCCGCAATCCATAGTTCGTTTTCGCTTGCAGCCATCATAGCAGCGCGTGCGTTCGTCTTTTATGCGCCGGTGTCGTCGCCAGGCATGCTCACGCTACGCCAATCGCCGAGCTCTTCGCGTGCGATACTGCCCTCTGGTTCCCTAAAATGTTTTTGAGAATCGGTTCATCGCTCCATGGGAGGGAAGGGAATGCGGAGATGGGCAGTCGCGGTCCTGCTGGCCGGATTCGCCACGCCTGTCTTCGCGGGACGGCCCGCCGTCACCCATGAAGTGACCGCGGACCAGCTTGCGCAGGCGCTGGCCCACGTCCGCCACCGATGGGACGGCTGGCTGGCCAAACAGATCTCCGACATGAAGCTTACCCAGCGCCTGAGCGCCTCCCGGCTCGCGCGCCTGGAAGAGCAACTGCCCGGTTCGCAAGCGCGGCAGGCCCTCACGGCCATCGCCGACGAATCGGTCTTTCTCGATCTGCCCGCGGAAGAAATCCCGCCGGATCCCGCACCATCCTCCACTGCGCGGGCAGCGCTTCTCGACAAGGCGAGCGGATTCGTGCGGGACACCATCGATCGCTTGCCTAGCTTCACGGCCACGCGCGAGACGACGCGGTTCGAAGGAACCTCGACCGTGATCTCCGGCCGCCTGCAGACGGAGCTCTTCACGCTCAATCTGTGGCGCGCGCCTCCTGCGGTGAACTGGGAGTGTCCCGGCGAGCCGAAGATCGGCTACCGGCGCCTGAGCATCATCGACCGCACGCACGTCGCCGTTGTCTATCGCCACGGCCACGAGCTGCACGCGCTGGGCGAAAAGGGAGGGGAATTCGAGTGCCCCGAAGACAGCGTCAGCACGAGCGAAGAGTTCGGTCATGTGATCGCCTGGATTCCCAGGGCCATCGCGCAGGGCAAAGTAACCTGGAGCCACTGGGAGCACGGCGGGGCCGGCCTGGTTGCAGTCTTTCAATATTCTTCATTCGTACCCTCGAAATCATCGGCGCCGGTTCCGGTGCACGGGGAGATTGCCCTGGATCCCGCGAACGGCACCCTCCTGCGTCTCACCGAAATGCGCCGCTGGAACGAGCACGAGCCGGGATACGAGGGCAAGCCCAGGTACGACGCGGCCGTGGAACGCGACTCGGAAGTAATCTTCGGGCCCGTGAACATCGGCGGAAACGTCTTCTACTGTCCCGTTCACCACGTGGCCATCTATCGCGCACCCATCCTCTGGCCGCGCGGGTCGGCCCCGGAGATCGACGAAATCTATCGTCGCAACGGCTTTTCCGAGTCGCCGCTCCTCGAATACCTGAACGATGTCACCTTTACGGGTTATCAGCTCTACACTTCGCGGTGACCCTCTCCGTGTCCGCAGTCTCGAATCCCCTCGGGAGCACCTCGGCGGCGACCGCGCCGGGCTTCCACGCCGGCAGGAGTGCAACTAAAGAAGCATTTTGGCTGGAGTAGGTACGTCGGTACCATACTGGCTGGAGGTAGGTCAAGATCGCCCCGGTTTGGGCGGGGCAGGCCGCCGGCAGCAGACCAACGCGTGTGCCTGCCTCAACTGCAATTTGACCACGCGCGATGACTTTTAGGATGAAGGCTCTCGTGTGCTTGGTGGTGGCTGGCGCAGTGGCCAGCCTGAACTTGGCCTCCGGCCATGCCTCGGTGGAGTGGGTGCACTTCGCTGTGTATCTGCTGGCCATCCTGCTCAGCTCGGGGATGAAAGTGGCGCTGCCCAAGACTGAGAGCACCCTGTCGGTCAATTTTCCCTTCATCCTCCTCGGCATCCTGCAGATGTCGCCGCTCCAGGCCGTCATCCTCGCGGTGTCGAGCGTGATTGCCCAGTGCCGCTTCCGCGTCATCAAGCCGTTCACGCTGATTCAGATTCTCTTCAACATCGCCAACGTCACCACGGCCACCGTACTCGCCTGCCTCACTTACACGGGATGCCTCAGGCTGCTGAATGGCGAGGTTACGCCGGCGCTCGCAGTCGCCTCGACGGTTTATTTTGTCGCCACAGGCGCTCCAGTCGCGCTTATTCTCGCCTGGGAATCGCACGTTTCTCCGCTGGCCAAATGGCGCCAGGAGTACCTCTGGTACACGCCCTTTTATCTTGTCGGCGCCGTGATCGCCGCGTCTGCGAATTTCATCGGCGTGCGCTACGGCTGGCTCACTTCGCTGCTCCTCATTCCCATGGTCTACATTGTCTACCGCGCCTATTGCGCACAGATGGCCATTGTGCGCGACCGCGAGCGGCACGCCCTGGAGACCGAGGCGCTTCATCTACGCACCATTGAAGCGCTGGCCATGGCGGTCGAAGCCAAGGACCAGAATACGCACCGTCATCTGATGCGGGTGCGCGTCTATGTCACCGAGCTTGGCAAGGCCATGGGTCTCGACAAGCCTCTCATGCAGGCGCTCACCAGCGCGGCGTTTCTGCACGATATCGGCAAGCTCGCCGTTCCCGAGTACATCATCAACAAGCCCGGCAAGCTCACGCCGGAAGAGTTCGAGAAGATGAAGATTCATCCCGTGGTGGGCGCGGACATTCTCGAGCGCATCAACTTCCCCTATCCGGTGGTTCCCATCGTCCGCGGTCACCACGAGGCATGGGACGGCAGCGGCTATCCCGACGGGCTCAAAGGCCAAGAGATCCCCATCGGCGCGCGCATCCTTACCGCTGTGGACTGCTTCGATGCGCTTGCTTCTGACCGGCCTTACCGCAAGGCCATGTCCGTCGACGAAGCCATGGCGTTCGTCAAGAAACGAGCCGGCATCCAGTTCGATCCCGCCATCGTCAAACTGCTCGAAGAGCGGTATCCGCAGCTCGAAGAGATGGCGCGGCAGGAGATCGAGCGCGGCATGAAGCCGCTCAAGACCGATCTCTTCGTTGAGCGCGGCGCCGCACCGGGCAACGGATTCGAGCCGGAACCGGGCAAAAGCCCTGTTCCCATGCCAGCCAATGCGCAATCGGCCAGCGCAGTCGATCTCATCGCCGCGGCAGGCCAGGAGGCAAAACTGCTCTTCGAGCTCAGCCGCCTTCTGGGAACAACGCTGACCGCCGGCGACTTGAGCGCCATGCTTTCCCGCCGCCTTCAAGCGCTCATTCCGCACGATTGCCTTGCCGTCTACCGCAAGCAGGAAGACTCCATGGTGCTGCTGTTTTCCGATGGCCGCTTCGACGAAGCCTTCTCCGGCGATCCTATTCCCGTGGGCGAAGGTCTCTCCGGCTGGGTGGCGCACAGCAGCCGGCCCATTCTCAACGGCAATCCTACGGTCGAGCCCAATTTCCGCCGCCGCAGCGCATTGTTCACGGAGAACAGCTCGGCGCTCTCCATCCCGCTGCTCGATCTGCGCGGCGCGGTGCTTGGCGCCCTCACCCTCTGCTGCAGCCGCAACGCGGCATTCTCGCGCGACCACCTGCGCGCGCTCGAGGCCGCTGGCTCGGGCTTCTCGCTCTCGCTCGAAAACGCGCTGCGCGTGCGCGTGGCCGGCGTGCATGACGGAATCGATGCGCTCACCGGGCTCATGAACGCGCGGCAGTTTTACGCGTGCCTGGAAACGAAGATCGAGACGAAGATCGAAACGCAGATTGCCGCGCAGACCGCGACCAGCAACGGCGCGGCGACGGAAAAGTCGCGAGCCGCTGCGCAATCGTTCGCCGTAGCCGTCTGCGATCTCAACTCCTTCAAGAACGTAAACGACCGCTATGGTCAATTTGCCGGAGACGCCTTGCTGCGCGCCATGGCGCGCGAGTTTCGCCGCTGCCTGGGCGACGCTGAGATCCTGGCCCGTACCGGCGGCGATGAATTCGCTCTTCTTTACGCAGGCATTGAGTTCACTCCCGCAGAGATCCGCCTCCAGGCGCTCAAGCAGGCAGCGCATCGCGCATGCATGGAGCTCGAGATCGAGCTCGATGTCTCTCTCTGCGCCGGCATCGCTGTCTATCCGCGCGACGGCGCCTCGGCGGAGGAGCTCCTCGGCGCTGCCCAGCGCCGGCTCATTCACCGCAAGCAGCTCTTCTACGAGGAACGCAGAAAACTGGCGGCGCACCCTGCCCTCGAAGGCTCATTCTCGCTATGAGGCCGGTTCTCTCGGCGGCTAAGTTGTTCGCCCGCACCATCGCCATCGTGCTTCTTGTCCTGTTCGGCGCAACGGTCCTCGTCCGTTTTGCGCCCGGTTACCTGAGCGATGCGCGGGAGATGGATACACGCTACGCGGGCGCGGCCCGCGCCGAGCTCTCGGCTGAAGCGGTGCGCAGCCACTCGCTTGCGCACCTCCTCGACACGGAGGTGCGCGGATGGGCGCGCGGCGACGCCGGGCTGTCGCGGCAATATGGCGTCCCGGTCTCCAGCCTTCTCGCGCCGCGCCTGGCCGTCACAGGCGGCCTTTTGCTGCGCTCCCTCCCGCTTGCCTGGGCGCTCGCGCTCAGTGCCTCGCTCTTCTCAAGCTCGATTCGCAATCGCTCCGCGGCCATGCTTTGGCAAACGCCCGCGGCGCTGCTGCTCGCCGTGCCCACCGCGGCTATGGCTACCATTTGCCTGCTCGCCGGCAGCGGCGGCCCGGTGCTCGTCATGGCGCTTCTGCTGGCAGCCCGCGACTTCAAGTTTCTTCATCACGCGCTGCGCAAGGCCTGGCTCGATCCCCATCTGCTGCATGCGCGTGCGCAGGGCCTGCGCGCCCACCGCCTCGTGGCCGCGCATATCGTTCCTTCGCTTGCGCCGCAGCTCGCCGCACTCGCTTCGCTCTCCATGGTCACCGCGCTCAGCGCCCTGGTTCCTGTTGAAGTGATCTTCAACGTGCCCGGCCTCGGCGAACTGGCCTGGAACGCCGCGCTCAATCGCGATCTGCCCGTGCTGCTGGCCGTGACCATGATCATGGCCCTCGGCGTCACGCTCGCAGGCATGCTCTCAGGCCAACAGGCCGCTCAACAGGAATTGTGGAGGAGCGCATGAGGCTCAAGCTCGTTGCTGCGTCCCTTCTCGCCGCCATCATCCTTGCCTCCTTGGTCATTGTCGTCATCCCCGGCGCCAGCTACTCCCGCCAGGACCGCGAAGCCCCGCTTGCCGGCGCCTCACTCCACCATCCCGCCGGCACTGACGCGCTGGGCCGCGACCGGCTGGTGCGCGTGGCCGCCGCGCTTCTGCTCAGCCTTGCGGGCGCATGCCTCGCCTCCGCGCTCACCACGGCCATCGCGGCTGGCATGGGCACCCTCGCTGCCTTCGCGCCTCGTCCCGTCGGCGCGCTCTGCATGCTCGGCTGCGACGTCTTTCTCGCGCTGCCGTGGATGTTTCTGCTCATGATGGTGCGTTCAGCGCTTCCGCTCTCAGCCTCGCCCGCCAGTTCGGCGGCCATCACCTTCCTCGTGCTCGCCGCCCTGGGCTGGCCGGCCTGCGCGCGCGCCGTCCATCGCGGCGCGCTCAACCTGCGCTGCGCCGACTGGATGCTGCACGCGCGCGCCTCAGGCCTGCGCGGCATCCAGCTTGCGCGTTGCGTGATTCCCAACCTCCTGCCGCTTCTTCTTCCGCAACTCCTTGTTTGCATTCCTGCCTTCGTCATCGCCGAAGCCAACCTCGGCGCGCTGGGCCTGGGCATCGGCGAACCGCTACCCTCCTGGGGCGGCATGTTGCTCGAGCTCGACAACTCGGCGATGCTCCTCGAAACCCGCTGGGTCTACTTTCCCGTCGCCTTGCTGGTCCTCGTTCTGCTTCTTCTTGAAGCCATTACGGTGGAGGCGTGAATGGCACGTCTCCCTCATCCCCGTCTACTTTTTTGCGCCGCGTTCTCGCTCGCAGTTTCGCTTGCCCGCCCCTGCTCCGCGCAAGCCGCGCCGCGTCTTCCCGGCGAGCTTGCCTGGACCATTGGCTACGACCCCAAAACCTTTGATCCTGCGAAGGTCGACGACCAGGAGTCGGAGATGGTTCGCTATCTCACAGCCGGCGTCCTGCTGCGCTTCAATCGTTTTACTCAGAAGGTTGAGCCGGAGCTCGCGCAAAGCTGGAGCTTGTCCGAAGACGGCAAGACCGTCACCTTCAGGCTGCGGCCGAACCTCAAATTCTCCGATGGCTCCAGCCTCACCGCGCAGGACGCAGCCTGGTCCATCCGCCGCCTTCTGAGCCTTCCCGTCGACGTCGCGCCCGTTGCCGAGGAATTCATTGTCCCCGCCACGGTGCATGTGGAAACGCCCGATCCATCCACCGTCGTGGTTGGTCTTCCCCAGCGTATCGTCGGCGTCGGCAAAATCTTCGACGAGATCGCCATCGAGCCCGCCAACCGTCCCAGTCAAGCCCGCGTCACCTCCGGCCCTTTCGTGCTCGCCGACTATCGCCGCTCGCAGTATGTCCGCCTGCGACGCAACCCATATTTCTCCGCTGTGGGCGGCGCCGGCCCCGCGCTTGCCGCCGGCGTGCGTCTCGATATCCTCGAAAATCCCGAACAGGAGATTCGCCTCTTCGAGCGCGGCGATTACGATCTCATCCAGGATCTCGCGCCCGACTACTTCGAGCTGCTCAAGCGCCGCGATCCCTCGTCCGTCCGCGATCTCGGGCCCTCCCTCAACACGGAGCAGATGTGGTTTAACCAGTTTCCCGATGCGCCACTTCCCGCGTGGGAAAAGGCGTGGTTCGCCAGCCGCGCCTTTCGCGTGGCCATTTCCCAGGCCATCCATCGCGACGATCTGGCGCGCATCGCTTATCTCGGCCACGCCACTCCCGCGTACGGCTTCATCTCGCCCGCAAACACGGTGTGGTTTGACCGCATCCTCTCCGCTCCGCACACGGATGTTGCCGCGGCTAAAGCCAGCCTGGCGCGCGCGGGCTTTCGCTGGAACGGAGGCCATCTCGAGGATGCATCCGGCCACGCGGTGAAATTCTCCATTCTCACCAACGCGGGCAATGCCACGCGGCAAAAGATGGCTACGCTCATCCAGCAGGATTTGGCCGCGCTGGGAATCGATGTCACCGTGGTGGCGCTGGACTTTCCCGCGCTCATCGAGCGTCTCATGCACACGCAGGATTACGAGGCCTGTCTCCTCGGCCTCGAGAACGTCGATCCCGATCCCAACGCGATGATGAATCTCTGGCTCAGCTCCTCGCCCAATCACCAGTGGGACCCCTCGGAGAAGACGCCGGCCACGCCGTGGGAGGCGGAGATCGATCGCGCCATGAACCTGCAGGCGACCGCGCGCCTTGACTCGGACCGCAAGCGCGCCGTCGATCGCGTGCAGCAGATCGTTGCCGACGAGCAGCCGTTTATCTATCTCGTCTATCCCAACATTCTGGTTGCGGTTTCGCCGCGGCTCCAGGGCCTCCGCCCCGCCCTGCTCGAGCCCAGCCTCGTCTGGAATGTCGAAGATCTCCATCTTGCGGGGGCGCGATGAGTATCCATCCGCTTCTTCGCGTCGATCTCCAGGCCGGCTATGCGGGCAAGCCCGTGTTGCGCGATGTACGCTTCACGCTCCATCAGGGCGAGGTCCTCGGCCTGGTCGGTTCGAGCGGCGCCGGCAAAAGCACGCTGGTTCTCGCCCTTCTCGGTCTGCTGCCGTGGCGCGGCGGATCCGTCCAGGGAAAAGTGGTCCTCGAGGGCGAAAACCTGCTCGCTCTTCCGCCACGCAAACTGCGCACGCTGCTGGGGCGCAGCGTGGCGCTCATTCCGCAGAGCCCCATGACCGCACTGAATGCAGCCATCAGCCTCGAAAGCCACTTTCACGAAGCCTGGAGAGCCCATCGCGGCGGGGAGCGCGAGGCCTTGCGGACCCGCGTGCAGGAACTCCTGGCCGAAGTTCAGCTGCCTTCTGGTGCCGAATTTCTCCGCCGGCGCCCCTCCCAGATCAGCGTTGGCCAGGCGCAGCGCGTGCTCATCGCGCTCGCGCTGTTGCACCGCCCCGCGCTCCTCATTGCGGACGAACCCACAAGCGCCCTCGATCCCGTTACGCAGACGCAGATCGTCCAGTTGCTCAGGATGCTGAATCGCCGCCACGATCTCACCCTCCTTTACATCTCGCACGATCTGGTCTCCGTGCTGCAGCTCGCCGACCGCATCGCCGTCCTCGATTCCGGCTCCATCGTCGAGAGCCTGCCGGTGACAGAGCTCGCTGACGCACAGCACCCCTCCACACTCGCGCTCCTCCATGCGCTTCCGGTCCCCGCTGAGGTTTTGCTGAGCTTTCGCGACGCTTCGTCTCGCGAAGAGAATCACATTACTATTAGCCAATCTTGATGGTTACTGACGTAAATGGGGAGGCCATGGCATCGCTGCCGGTTCAAAGGTAATTCCACTTACTCGCCATGCATAATTTTCCGAGTGGCCCCGTAATTGCTCGTTCTTATCCGGCTTATCGGTAACTTACTCATGCCGCAGGAAATGTCGCTCTGCCTCTCTTGAAACGATGACGGATTCCGGTGAAATCCGAGGTTATGCAAATCCCTGCATGTTATTCGGGTAATGTTACAAAAATCAGGTACAGATGCGGCATCCGCGCTACAACGTGCTGGTAATTGATGACGAAAGTCCATATAAATAAGACTCTCATGTATGGCGCACTAGCGTTATGCGATTACTTCCTTCGCATAAGACGCAGTCCATATGAGCGAAGAGTTGCTTTGTCCGGTAAGTCGAAATGTTTGGCTCGACCTGAGAATCCAAGTGGAATAGTTTGCGAGATCCTGGAGGTATATATGTTACGGGCACGCTATCTAATGGTCGTCGGGTTATTGCTGGCACTTATTGGAGCAACATCGGCAACGGCTCAGTCAACCAACAGCAAGATCTCACCCGATCTCCAAGCGCTCATGGCTTCAGGTTCCCCTTCGCAAAACGTGCAGGTGATCATTCAGTACAACAATCCGCCTTCGGGCTCTTCAACGAGTTCGGGGTCTTCAGGGTCTTCAGGAGGGCTGCTGGGCGCCCTGCTGGGAGGCGTCCTGGGACTTGTGGGCGGGTTGGTGACGGTTGTCCTGAGTGTGATCAACGCGGTCGTCGCGATTGTGCCTTTGGGAAATATCAATAGCATTGCCGCCGAGCCCAATGTGAAATACGTCTCGCTCGATCGCGTGGTCAGCTCGAAACAGGAGGTTGTTATTGATGCGGCCGAATACACCACCGAGCCCATCAATGCTCCGGCCGTGTGGCAGCAGGGTTACATGGGCACCAACGTGGGCGTCGCGGTCATTGACAGCGGCATCACGCCCGTTCCCGATCTCAATCTGAATTCAATCACGCTTCCGCTGGGCCAGCCCATCGCGGCGCAGCTTCTCGCCGAGCGCAACGAGAATCCGCCCTTCAGCACCGGCCGCATCGTCTACAGCCAGAATTTCGTCTCCGGCCAGGATGACGCTTACGATCACTTTGGTCACGGCACGCTCGTCGCCGGGCTCATCGCCGGCAACGGCGCTGACTCCACCGGCCCGCAATTCTTCCGCACCTTCCGCGGCGCGGCGCCCAACACCAACATCGTTAACCTGCGCGCTCTTGATGAAAACGGCGCGGGCACCGACTCTTCCGTCATCGCCGCGATCGATGAGGCCATCGCTCTCAAGAACACCTACAATATTCGCGTCATCAATCTTTCCCTTGGCCGTCCCATTTACGAGAGTTACACGCTCGATCCGCTTTGCCAGGCGGTGGAGCAGGCGTGGAAGGCCGGCATCGTCGTCGTAGTCGCCGCGGGCAACGACGGACGCGACCTCAATGAAAATCCGGAAGGCTATGGCACGATCAATTCGCCCGGAAACGATCCCTACGTCATTACGGTAGGCGCGATGCGCACCATGGAGACCGCGCCCATTAACGACGATCTCATTGCCAGTTACAGCTCCAAAGGGCCGTCCTTCATCGATCACTTCGTCAAACCCGACATCGTCGCGCCGGGCAACGTTGTTACCAGCCTTCAATTCGCTGACGATCCCCTGGCCGACCAGAATCCGTCCTTCTACACCTGGTACTCCTTCTACCAGACCAACGGAAGCGAAACGCCCTCTTCGAATTACTTTCCCATGAGCGGCACCAGCATGGCCAGCGCCGTGGCCAGCGGCGCTGTCGCCGATCTCCTGCAGGCAGCTCCCAGCCTCACTCCGGATGAAGTGAAGGCTCTGCTGATGGTCAACGGCGATCGCACTTACTTCCCGCCGTCCAGCAGCGTTACCGCAGATGGCGTCACTTATAATGCGAACTACGACGTCTTCACCGTCGGCGCCGGTTACCTCGATATCGCAGCTACCGTCAACGCCGCGCTCAGCAAAGGCTTGTCGGTTCCCTCCGGCTATGCTCTCTCGCCGATTGCGGTATACAACTCGGCCAACGGCCAGACCACCGCGACTACTGAGGCTGGTTCGCTCTGGACCGCCACCGGTCCCTGGTCTGCATCGGCCGTTTATGGCGGCCGCGCCTTCATCAGCGGCACCAACTCAGCGGCGCTCTGGGGTTCCACCGGCCTCTATGGCGAAGCGGATCCGAATGGCTTTACGGTTCTCTGGGGCAAAACCGTCCTCTGGGGCAAGGGAACTCCCGAAGCCGAGACCGTCCTCTGGGGCAAGACCGGCGACGAGACCTCTTCGGTCCCGCTCGAATACTGATGCACACCTCTCGGGTCAACCTTTCTTGATCGTCGCGCTCGCCCGCCGAAAAATGGCACGGTGAGCGCGCCGTTCTCAATCCGGGCGCCGCAAGCCGGCCAGTTGCTGCGCAACGTACCAAAGAAACGCGGGATTATTGCGCAGGTATCGCCGCCATAACCGCCGCGGATCCTGCATCAGCCGGTGCACCCACTGCAGCCCCGCCCGCTTTACCCAGTGCGGGCAATCGCTAAGCAGCCCGGCGTGATAATCGAAGGCAGCGCCCACGCCCACCAGCAGCGGTACGTCCAGCCGATCGACGAAGCGGGCCATGAAGCGCTCCTGTGTTGGCGTGCTCAGCCCCACCCACACAAGGTGCGGCCGGGCTGCGCGTAGGCGCCCGCAAATCTCTTCCTCCTGCGCTCCGGTCAGCGCGCCTAACGGAGGCGTGTATGTTCCCACGACCTTCAGTCCCGGAAATCTTTCCTCGAGGTTCGCGCGCAACAGCTCCGCCACGCCCGGCTTTCCGCCGTAAAGAAAATTCCGGAATCTGCGCTCCACCGAGCGCTCGCACATTGCGGCCATGAATTCGGGTCCGAAGACCCGGTCCATCTCCCGAAAGCCCTGCGCCCGGCCCACCCACGTCATCGGCATGCCGTCCGGTGCGTTCACCACGGCGCCGTTCAAGACTTGGCGAAACTCCGGATCGCGCTTTGCCTCCATCACCCCGTGCACACCGGTCATGCAGATGTATCCCGCCCTGCCTGCCGCGATCCAGTCGTCGGCGAGACCAACAGCTCTTGCCAAATCGATTGCAGACACTTTCACGCCCAGAACGTCGGCGTGTGCGTGGTGAAGGAAACAATCGTCCCTTTTCGCGCCATCGCAGCCGAAGCCGGCTGACGTCTCGCCGATTCGTTCTTCAAATTGCGTCTGGCAGAGATCGAACGGCTGCGTCATTCATACCCCGCGCATCGCGAAAACCAGCGTATGGATCAGGATCGCCGCATCCAGAAATAAGCTGCGGTTCATGATGTAATAAAGATCGTACTGAACGTTCTCGTGAATCCTGAACTCCCGGTCGGCGCTCAGTTGCCACAATCCCGTAATGCCGGGAACAGCCTGCAGCCGCCTTTGGTGCTCGCTTGCATGTCTCTCCACCAGGAAAGGCATCTCCGGCCGCGGTCCTACTAGCGACATGTCGCCCGCAAGAACATTGAAGAGCTGCGGAAGTTCGTCCAGGCTGGTCCGCCGCAGGAATCTCCCCGCGCGCGTAATGCGCCCGTCGGCGGGATTGGCCGGAGACTCGTCGTACTTGGCCGCGCCCCGGTGCATGGTGCGAAACTTGATGATCTCGAAGATTCGGCCCCGGTGACCTACCCGCTTCTGCACAAACAGCGCCGATCCCGGCGAGTCCATCCGGACCCAGAGCGCAATCGCCAGGAGCAGCGGCGACAGAGCGACCAGAAGAATTGAAGCCAGCGCCAGGTCCAGCGCCCTCTTTGCCGGCGCGTAGTGTCCCGGCGGCGGATCAGCGCTCGAAGTCAGCAAAAGTCCGTCGGCACGGAGCAACTCCGGCAGTTCCGGTTCCTGGACGCCGGAATTCGCAAAGTACACCACCCGCATGCCCATCTGTTCCGCTGTGCCCGCTATCTCCGCCCGCTGTTTCCCCGCCGCGCTTTCGCTGGCAATCACCAGTACGTCGCATGCGCAGGATTCGAGAACCCTTTGCGGCTGTCCGTGGCGCACCGGAATCGCGCCGCGCCCCCGGTATCCCAATGCAAACATCCATCCCGATGCCGGTGAAGCACCGTCGTGAATCGCTGCAATCGGCAACAGCCCAAGTTGCGGCGAATCGAGCAGCGCTGAGACCACGCGCCTTGCTGCGCTTCCGGCGCCATACACCACTGCGCGTTCTACTCCGCGTCCGCGCCGGTGCAGTTTTCGCATCTCCGCCGCCATCAATTGCTTTTCGAGAATCAGGAACAGCGGCGCGAGAAAAAGCGACGCCATCCACGCCGCAACAGAGAGGCGCGCTACGAGCAGGAGGTTGAGCGGCAGCAACAGGAGTAGCGAAAGCGTCGAGCTCCTGAGCGCGCGCTCGGTTTCGCGAATGTAGAGCAGGCTTCCGCCGTCAACATAGCCTCGGTCGCCACGATTGAACAGCACCACCAGCAATCCGGCAAGCACCGCAAGAGCCGCTTCTCCGTGCATCGAAACTCTGCCCGGCGCGCCGCTCCAATGGGCGCGAAGAGAGTGTTCGCGAAAAAGAATCTCGCTCAGCAGGACGCCTGCGCCGGCGGCAAGAAAATCCCCGGCCACAGCGCAGGCCCTGAGAGCGTTTCTCAACTGCGCCGCCGCTTGCCGCCGCGTTTGCGTCTCTGCGGCAGCCTCTGCGTGAAGTTCGGCTGGCCCAGGCTCGGTCGCGCCGAATCCAGTTACCTCCGCGTCGAACACCAGTCGCTGGTCGGCTGAGCTCATAGCGATGGCCCCTCCAGCGTCTCAGCGTGGACGGCTTCCGCGCGTCGCGCGCTTCTCTTCGCCGCAAACGATGCAATGAGGCTGCCATACAGTTCGATGTACTGTTCCGCCAGAACCGCCCTCGAAAACTGCAGGTTGACGACCGGCTCTCTCTTCGGCGCGCGCAGCGCCTCTCGAATTGCTTCGGCAAAAAGCGCCTCCCCGTCGGCTCCAAGCGCCACATAGCGGCAGTGTTCTCCACCCACCTCGCGCAGCGGCGCAATATCCGAACAGACCACGCGTCCGCCGGCCATGAGGGCTTCCGCTACCGGCAGCCCGAAGCCCTCGGTGATCGAGGGCGCGAGCAGCGCCTCGCAGTGTGTATAGCACCATTGCAGCTCCGCATCCGATAGCCCTTCGAGCAGGAGCACTCTCTTGCTGAGACCCAGGTGTGCAATGAGCTTCACGATGCGCGGGGTGTCTGGTCCGGTCATGCCTACCACCACCAATCTTGATCCTGAATCGATCTGGCCGAGGCGCAAAAGCCGCGCGAACGAGCCGAGCAGCAAAGGAACGTTTTTGTTCCGGCGGTGCTGCGCCACGCACAACAGAAACTGCTCTCCGGACCAATCGGCCATCGGAGTCGTGGCCGGGGCGCGTTGCGCCGGTTCCACGCAGTTGTAAATGCGGGTCGCTTTGGCCCACACGGCCTCGGGCATATATTCCCGCAGTCTGCGTTTCGTCGCGCGTGAGACGCACGCAATGGCGTCGGCGTTTGCCAGGCACTGGCGCAGCGTGATGCGATTGAAAACAAATTTCGGAAACCCGAAGTTGGCGGGAATCTCGTAAGGGTACATATCGTGCAACGTGACTACCGTGGGGCATGGAAACGCCGTTGCATGCACCGGCATGGGAAAGGTGAAGTGCACCAGGTCCACGTCTAGTGCGGCGGCAAGCTGCGGCAGCTTGCGATAGTGCCACCAGTTCCGACTCAGCGACGAATGTCCCATCTCGGCGATGTGCGTCGAGAGCCGCCCACCGGGGATAAGGCCCACCTGCGGGAGCAACTCCGCCTGCCACGGCGCGACGACCACATGCAGAGCCGCAATCTCTGGCCGCTCCAGCAGACAATGCGCTGCATTGAATGCGTGACGCTGCAGACCGGAGATCCCCGAAGAGAAAGACGCGGCAGATAGAAGTATCTTCATTTCGGGCCTTCCTCGAACGCGTATGGAAGGGGCGCGCGCGCGCCCGCGTGGAGCGTGCCTTTGTCTCGCGCCAGAAAGCGCACCAGGGGCAAATAGGCGAGCAATGCGATCGACCCGAGGCACAGCCGAAAAACTGCCAGGCCCTCAAGCCCTGATCGATTGAGCAGTACAAGCATCAGGGGAAGCATGGCTGCTCTGCCGCCTAGATTGATGCAGGCTACCGTGCGGAATCGTCCCAGCGCCTGCAGCGCATAGAAGCCGGTCACGCTGGCGCCGGTGAGCGCGGAGCCCGCCACAATCAGCGGCAGAATCTTCTGTGCGCTGTGCGCCACGGCTGCGCCCGCCCAGATGCGCATCAGCCGGTCGCCCGCGAGCAGCAGCCCTCCGGCCATACAGGCCACCGCCGCCAGATTGCACGCCAGCGCTTTTGCGAGTGTCCTGCGCAGTTCCTCGCGCGACATCGATTCCGCGCGCCCGGCGAGATAAGGAAACAGGAAATTGAGACCGGAGCCGACCACGCCGACGATCGGCTGTGAAAACTGCACGCAGAGCGCATACGGGGCTACCGGCTGTGCGCCCAGCGTGATTCCCAACAGGATGCGGTCGAGCTGCGAAAAGATCACACCACCCAACGCTTGCAGCCAGGTGAAGGCTCCGAGTTGAAGAAGCGAGCGCGTGGCCTCGGGCTCAAATGCGGGAATCAGCGCGGATTTTCCCAGCAGCCCTCTTACCTGTCGCAACTGCAGGCATGTTCCCAGGAAAAGGAAAATTCCCGTCGTTGTCAAAATGCTCGGCGCGCGGTATCCGCCGAGCGCGAGCGCCCCTGCGGCCGCCAGGGTCAGCCAACGTGAAGCCGTGCTGATGCGCACCGTTTCGCGGTATTGCTCGAATGCGCGCTGCGTGCTTACGGCCACGGTTTCCACGGCGCGAACCAGGATAAGCGGACTGGCGATGCGCAGCGCTGCCAATGTTTCGGCGAGCGGGACAGCGTGAAAGGCCGCGATGCGCCGCGCGGCGAACGGCGCCGCAATCCATGCAATGGCCGCAATTACGGTGCCCAGCACAAGGTTGATCGCCAGCGTGCCACGCACCGCGTGCGCCATCGCCTGCGTGTCGCCGTTTCCGCGCAGCCGGGCCACGCGTTGAATGTTTGCGTCGCCAAAGCCCGACGCGATAATGCCGCCCACGCTCACCGTTGCGGTAGCGATCATCCACAGGCCGTATTCGGACGCGCCCAGCCGATGCAGAACGATGGGCGCCGCCAGCAGCATGCCCGCCGGGAATGACGCGTAATCGAGAACGCCGTAGACGGCATTGGTCAGGTGCCTCTTCATGCAACGCCTCGCTTCGCGCGAAGAAACGGAAGAATCCCGCGAAACTTGCCGAGCAGCACCGGCAAGACTTCGTCTGCGAGTGCCTTCCGCGGATCGTGGCTCTCCAGCCTCGACCAATGATCGCGGAAAAGAATCAAGGCCGCCGCCGAGGCCACGGTAAGGAACGTGAGCAGGGCTGTAAGCAGCGTTCGTGGCGGAAACGACTTTTTCTCCGCCACGCCCGGCGCATCGATCACGCTCACCGCAGGGACGTCACGCGCCTCCTCGATGCGCGCCAATTCGTACTGCTGCGTGAGCAGCTCGAACGCAGCCTCTTCTGCTTTTACGCGCCGATAGAGATCGGCATAGGGTACGGCAAGCCGTGGAAGCTGGCGCAGCGGCGGGTACAAGTCGCCCGCGCCATCGCCCGTTCCCGACAAATCGACTGCGGTGTCGGCTTGCGCGGAAGCGCCGCTGCCCGTCATCTTCTCCAAACCGCTCTCCAGCGCCGCAATGCGAGCCTGCGCTTCACGCACGCGCACGTTGTCGTCGCCGTACATTTGACGCAACGACTCAAGGTCCGACCGCTGAATCAGCAGCTCTGCCTGCACCTGTGCGCTGCCCTCCACCATGGCGCGCGTCTGGTCGCCCAGGTCGATGGTCCCGCTCCTGCTTGAAAAGGCGCTCAGATCGAGCTGCGCACGCTCGAGGTCCGCCTGCACCGCATGCAATCTCTGTTCAATGAACACGCGCTCCTGGTGTGCAGCCGAAACGTTTGTTCGTGTCACCAGCTTGTTCAGTTCGTCCAGATAGCCCTGTGCCAGGTCCCGCGCGCGCACCGGACTCTCGTCTTCGACCTCAATCGTGATCACGCCGCTTTTCTTGTCGTCGGCAATGCTCGTGCGCCGCGCCAGATGCTTGGCGGTGTCGATGCGGTAGCGCGTGCGGTAGACGTGCTGGAGATTGAAGCGGTCAATCAACCGCCCGCTCACAGTGCCGCTGCGCAGCAGATCAATGAACAGCGCCGTGGAGGAGTGTTCGCCGAGCAGCCCGCCCGCAAGGCTGCCGATCGATCCCAGGCTGCCTGCGTGCGATGCCAGCGCGGCCAGCATCAATGCGTTCGAATTCGGCTGGTCCGGAGGCATGATGCTGGCCGTCGACTTGTAACGCTTCGGAATCAGGAACGCGATGCCGAGACTCACCAGGAACGACACGACGGCAACCCGCATCAGCGTGCTGCGATGGTTCCATAAGAGGCGCGAGCGCACGGCCCAATGCTCCTGCGCCGCGCGCTGCGCCGGGTCCACGAGCTTCAGCCGTTCCGGCGCCGCGTTCGCACTCATCGCAACCTCCTTACAGCGCCGCCGCCGTTACACCGGCCGTCAGCGCCACCGATGCGGCGAGCTGCCCGGTGACCAGCAGATTTCTCCACAGAGCCGAAGCGCCGATGATCTTTTGCGGCACCACCACCACGTCACCGGGATTGAGCCGCGTCTCCAGCACCTCGCCTCCGAGCCACCCTCCCGATCGGCGCCCAACCACCGAACCATTGGCGCGAATAATGAAAATCTCCTTGCGGTCTGCGGTTGCGCTGGCGCCGCCCGCGTGGCTCAGGTACCATCCTGCCGTCTTGTCCGGCGTGAAGGTGAGCGCCGTGGCGTTGTACACCTGCCCCGTCACCAACACAAATCCAGGCCGCTTCGGGATCGTCACCACGTCGCCGCGGCGCAGTTCGATGTCCGCGGCTGTGCCCGCCCAGCGATTGATGTCGGCTGTAATCTGGATCACCATGCGGCCTGCGGGCGGATGGCTCTTCAGCTCCGCGATCACCTCGTCCTGCTGCGCCTTGATCGTCTCCAGCGCCGCACCCGCGTTCGCGCCGCTTACCGTAGGCGACAGACGCGCCGCTGCCGAACTCGTCTCGATCTGCCGGATCAGCTCGTCGCGGCTCTTCTGTTCCAGCTCTTTCACCTGCTCCCGCACCAGCACAGCGCCCATGGGATACGCATCGGGCAAGAAGCCGCCGGCGCGCATCAGCACCGAGCTCAGCCGTTCGCCGTTTTCGAATCCATAACCGCCCGGAAATTTCACCTGCCCTTGAATCGTCACCGACTGGCCGATCTCATTCCATCCCGTCATCTGGTGGACCATCAGCGTATCGCCCACCTTCAGCGCAACGTCGGCCGTCGCGTCCGCGCCGGAGACCGCGGCGCCAATCCGCACCGTCAACACATTTCCGGCCACGCCCTTTCCGTTGTCCACGTCGTAGCTTGTCAGGTCGGCGCTCTCCAGCATCGCATCGCGCTTGAATCCACCTGCCATTCTCACCAGTTGCGCTGCCGTCATCCCTGCGGACATCGGGTAATTGCCAGGCCGCAGCACTTCCCCGAGCACCGTCACCTTGGGCGCATCGATCTCGTATCGTCCATAGACGCGGATCGTGTCAAACGGCTGCAGGTTCACGTCGGCGTTGCCGATCAGCACATCGGGCACGTTGAACGCGATCGTCTCCGCATGCAGATCGGGCGCAACCAGCCGCACCAACTCTCCATGCGCCGCAGGCTCCGGCAGCAAGTCTCGGTAGCTCTCGAGCGCATCGCTCAGCCGCATTCCATCGTGGTAGGCCAGCCGTCCCGGCCGCGCCACGTGTCCTTCGAGATACACCACTCCCGCGCTGTAGGGCAGGATCGGCTCGACGGTTATGCGATCGCCATCCTGCACCGCGAAATCCGCCCCCGGTTCTTCGCCCGGCGGATCTTCGGCAAGATCCACTCGCACGGTCTCGCGCTTGTGGTCGGCGCCGATGCGCTCTACGCGCACGCGGCCTGGAGCTGCGGAAGCCGTCAACCCACCTGCATCCGCGATCACCGCATCCAGCGTGGTCTCGCTGCCTTTCAGCTCGTAAATCGCCGGCCGCTTCACGGCGCCTGAAACCGCCGCTTGCGCACCTGCGGGCGGCACCAGCAGCGTGTCTCCGCTCTCGAACCGCTCGCTTCCTTTGCGAATCCCGTGCAGCAGAAAATCGTAAAGGTCCACCGTCTCCACCAGTTGCCTGCCGCGATAATGGAGCAGCGTGCGCAGCGATCCCGTCGAAGTCGGCCCGCCCGCCGCATAGAGTGCGCTCAGCGGCGTGGCCAGCGAACTGATGTCGTAGCCGCCCGGACGCTGCACGTCGCCCACCACATAGACCCGCACGGAGCGCAGCCCCAAAGCCGTCACCGCGCATTGCGCGTTCCGGTACTGCCGTTTCAGCGCCGATTCAATCAGCCCCTGCGCGCGTTCGAGCGTAAGCCCGGCCACAGCCAGCGGCGCCGAATCCGGCAACAGGACCCGGCCCGCGCGATCGACCGTCCGCGTAATGCTCTGCGTAACTCCGCCCCAAAGATCGATAGTGAGGGAGTCGCCCGGGCCCAGCACATAATCGGGCCCCAGCGGCACGTCGAGCGGCGTATCGCGCCCCGATATGCCGCGCGCAGCCGCGGGCGCGTCGCGCTCCACGAACACATCGGAGCCAAACCGTCTCAGCGGTACGGTCGATTCCGGAATCTGCGTGTACAGGTCGCGCATCGATTGCAGGTTGTAAGGTGCGGCCTCGCGCAGCACTTTGGGCGCCTCTGTGGACGAGTTCGCCGCTTCATTGCGCGTTCGCAGGCCTCCCGCAGTCGCCGCCCGGTTCACGGTGTAACCGGCGCTCACGTTCGCCGGCAGCGCCAGTGCACTTTCATCGCTTTGAAGCCGCCCCATCGTCAACCCGTTCGCTTGCGCTGCGCCCGTTTCGCGCAGCGCATCGGCAAAATCGCCATCCGTAAGGCCCGGCGTCTGCCACGCCATCGAAGCATCGTTCCCCGCCGCGCTTGCTTCGCCGTTCTGCGATTCGTCCCCTGCCAAATAGCCACGGGCGCGCAGATACGCGGCAATTCCCGCGCGCAACTTTGCATTGGCCTGAATCTCGCTGTAAAACTTGCCGTCGGAGATCTCATCCGCGCTCGTCTCCACGCCCTGTTCTGTGAGGCGTTCGGCCACGAGCGACTTGAGCTCGACCATCAGGTCCGGGTTCTGTTCGAGAATCTCAACGATCTGGCTCGACGAAATCGTCAACGCTGGCGCGACTGTGGCCGATGATTGCGATGTGCCGGACGTGGCGCCGTCGGGCGTCACCTGCCTGCCCATCGCGTTTCCGGCCTGTCCTGCGCCTGAAGCCGCCGCGCCCCAATCGCCGGTTGCCGTTGGCGCCTGACTGTGCGCCACAGTGCCACGTGCAATCCATGCGGAGAACGCCAACGCCACAACCCCGCTCCAGCGCGCCAATCGTTTTGGCGTTGAAGTCTCCCGCCGGCAGGTGCGCCGGGCGGGGCCATTCCTCGCAGGAGATGGGAGGCTCAGCAACATGGAGTTTCCGTTCTTCGCTCTCGACACTACGGAATCCGCACCTGCGGCGTGTCATATGCGCGTCAGGAAATTGTCATTCCTTTGTTAGGTGGCTCGAAATTTTCGCGCGATCTACAGTCGGCGCGCCCAAGGGCAGGGAAGTCTCACGAGCGCTCTTCCCTTTGCCTTCGCCAGCGTGCCGCTGCCCACAAATAGCGCAGTCCTTCCACGACGTGAAAGCGCAGCCGGTAGAGCACAAAGCGAAGCTGCGCGTGTGCGCGCCGCAATCTTGCCGCCGGCGGTTCGCCCTCTGCCGCAATGGTGATGGCCGGAGGGAGCCGGAGCGGCAGCAGTTGTTCGCGCAGCGTGCGCTTTGCGGGAATTCCAACCATCGCGAGTTCCTGTTGCAGGAGCAGGCAGAGCTTGTAGCCTGGTGAGTTGCTCAGCAGGGAGCGGTATCCGTGCATATCCACCCAGAGCCGCACGCCGTCGGGCAGCCGGTCCGCGCTCCAGCACCGCAGCTCCTCGGGGGCAAAAGCGCCAAAGGCGGCTTCGATCAACCGCGTTGCCACACCCAGCCCCAGATACTTCCGCGGCGAATCGCCGGCCATCGATTGCAATTGCCGCCAAAATTCCGTGTCATCGCCGCGCGCGATCACGTGCCGGCGAAACTCCAGCAGGTGCGACCCGCGCGCCATGTCATTACACATATGCTTGAACACATGCATTCCCTGCCACAAGAAGAGTTCCACGGCCGGAAGCACCGGCATCTCCCTGCCGCGGAAATCGCGCATCTCCCTGCGCGCAAGAAGCGAGCGTTCGCCCTCTCCGCTCGCCTCGAGATGCAGCTCCACGCTTTTACGCACGTGCGGCTTATACAGGTCCTTGAGGGAGCGCGCCGGCGGATGAGTGGTCTTGAACTCCCACGTGCGGCCGCTGATCGCCTGCCGATGATAGCCTTTCGCTTCCAGAATGCGCCGCGCCTCTTCTGCGTCATTTTCCGCAACCAGGTAATCCAGATCGGACTGCAACCGCAATTCGAGCTTCGGCGCCGAGTGCGGCCACAGCGAGAATCCCTTCAGCAGGGCATAGGTGAGATTGTTCCGCTGGAACTCGGCCTCAAGCGCATCTGCCTCGGCGATCAACGCCCGCGTGCGTTCGGTGTTGTCGGCAAGATTTTGTTTGAGCCGCGCGTAAGCCCCGGCCGGCAGCCAGCGAATCGCGCCCAGCTCGTTCACTCGATCGAAGAAGTAAAGAGCAAGGCCACTCGAGTCGAGCCAGCGCAGCAGCCGCTTCCACTCTGTGCCGGAAAGTTCCTGAAGCGGCGCGCACTGCGCGGGCGGCGGATCGCAGAAGCACCGGAGTGCGGCCGCGCATGCGGCCATTTCTCTTGAGGGCTTCCCCTGCGCCGTTGTCCAGCGTGCTGCGGCATACGGGGGAGTTTCCGCGAGTTGATCGTCTCCGTACATCCAGCGTGTGCCTGCGGAGAAACCGCGATTCACTCTTGAGTGTTGCCCATCCGCAACTTCCGGTTGTCACGCGGTTGTCAGACGATTGTCACGGTTTCTTGCAACTCCGGATCTTCCGTTCCCCCGCCGCTCGAGCC
This sequence comes from Acidobacteriaceae bacterium, assembly GCA_030040425.1. GTDB lineage: Bacteria > Acidobacteriota > Terriglobia > Terriglobales > Acidobacteriaceae > Telmatobacter. The sequence continues at coordinate 32,403 of JASHTS010000011.1, forward strand.
ATACGCCGCCGTGAACGCTCATGACATTCCCTTGACAAAGAGTTGACCTTCGGGCGACACGCTCAACCGTGCATGTGGTTATTGTTCAATGCATGGCCGACTTCACCACCATTTCTTTCGCTCCCTCGGCGAAGACGAAACTTGTCGCCGTTTCTGTCGTCCTCGTTTCGTGTTTCGGGCTCGGGGCCGCCGCGCAGAACTCCCCGCTCCTCTCCGGCGGCGCTGCGTTTCTCACCAGCACGCGCGGCGGCAAAACCAGCTATCAGCCCATCATCGAGCCGCTGCTGGCCGCTCCTCTCGGCGGCCACTTTCTTGTTGAATCGCGCGCAGCGCTTCTTGAGGAAATCTCTCCCAACACCGGCGGCCAATCGGGCTACGACCATTTCCACTACATTGCGGTCACTTATCTCCAGGGAGACATCCTCGCCTCGCCCCACGCCACGCTCGTTGCGGGCAGCTTTCTGCTTCCGTTTAACACATACAACGAGCGGCTCTCGCCCGTGTGGATCGGCAACTTCCAGGACAGTCCCGCAGTTGAAAGCCTGGGACTTCTCTCCACGTTCACGGGCGTCGGCGGCGAATTGCGTGGCTCCGCCGTCTCCACCAGCGATTACTCCCTCGATTACACGGCGTGGTTCTCTGCGCGCAGCTCCAATGAGCAGTTCAGCTCCGAGCGCTCCTCCGGTGGGCGCCTCGCTCTTTACCTGCCTGAGATGCGCCTTGAAGGCGGCCTGTCTTACGACCGATCTCTCCAAAACACGGAGGAAAATTTCTATGGCGCGCACCTCTGGTGGGAAACCAAGGGCGCGGCGTTTCGTTTTCGCTCCGAGTTCGCGCGCAGCCATCACGTGCAGGGCTACTGGGCCGAGGCGGACCTTCGCACGCTCATGTTCGGCGGCGCCGATAGCTGGCGCGGCCGTTTTGAGCCACTCTTCCGCATGCAGCAGACTTTTCGCCGCGACACCGTGGTGAGCGACGGCCTTCCACTCGTCAACACGCAGCGCGCCGATTTCGGCCTCGACTACAACCTGCCGCACAACACGCGCATTCTTACCAGCTACTCCCGCTCCTTTTCTCCATCAGGCAACGAGAACATCTGGGAAACCGGCATCGTCTATCGCCTGCTCTTTCCCGCCTGGAAAGGCAAGAGCCAGTAATCCTGGTTCGATTCGCAGCTCAAGCGCCCGCTGCATCCCGCGCTCCCCGAGTTTCCTTGCTGGGGACCAGAAGCCAGAACAGCAGCGAGACGCCCGCGGCCGTCAACGCCAGACCCAGCAGCACCGGCGGATAACCGAAGCGCGCAAACAACGCGCCGGCCAGCGCCGTGGCTCCTGCTCCGCTCAGCGCGCTCACAAACATGGTCATCGCCGAAGCGGAGCTGCGCTCGCCGTCCGGCGTCTCGTTCATCAGCAGGTTGTAGAGTCCGGGTGAGCTCGCCCATTGCGCCGCCGCAAAGGTCATGTAGAGCGCCACGGCCAGGGCCGGGCTGCGCGCGCCGGCCAGCCAGCCCAGCACCAGCGCTGCGGCCATCTGCGTCAGCACGATTCCGTTCAACAATCCGGTTTTGCGAAAGAGATACGGCGTCGCCAGGCCCATAAGCAACTGCACCACCTGCACCGCGGTAAACACCAGTCCGATGCTGGCCATGGGCACGCGCAGATCGCGCTCCAGATACACGTTCGCAAATGGCGTAAACGCGGCCAACACTGCAGCCCACAGCCCCATCAGGGGCAGAAAGCGAAGCAGGAAAGGGTGCAGATTCCGAAACGGCCACGCACGCCTGCTCTCTGTCTTGCGATCCTCGTTTTCCGGCTCGGGCACGTGCAGGCGCAGCGCGGGAATGAGCCCCGCAAATGCGATGGCGCAGGATGCAAGGAGGATCAGCCGCTTTACCTCTGCGGGTTGCATGGCGATACCGGCCCTGGCCAGCCATTCGCGCAGGTAACCGCACACGATGCCGCCCACCATGCTCGTCCCTACGCTCACGGAGTAGATCAGGCTGAATCCCGCGGTGCGGTTCTCCTCGCTCGTCAGCCTTGCCACTGCGGGAAGGTAGCACACCGCCCATCCGCTCATGACCACGCCGGAGAGAAACGCCAACACGATCTGCGCCGGCTCCCACATCCATCCTGCCCGCGCTGCGCTCAATAGAGCCGCACCCGCAAACACCGCCATCAGAAGCGGCCGCACGCCGAACCTGCGCGCGATTCCGCCGGCGGGCAAAGTGCCCGCCACCGAGCCCAGCGTGAGCGCGCCGCCGATCAGGCCAATGGCGCGATCGTTGAAGCCGTGGTCCAGAAGGTAGAGATTGAAGAGAAAAAAGTAGACCGAATACCCGGCGTCGTAAAAGAAGGCTGCCGAAAAAAACAGCCAATAGCCGCGGCTGAAGTTTCTCTCTTTGAGCCACGGCAGCGGATCGCGCCAGAACGAGAGCTCTCGCCGCTGCCCGGGCGCGGCCAGAACCGGGTCGCTCGCCGGTTCGACGACCGGCTCGATCACCGGCCTTCCTCCACCAGCTTCCGCAGCCGCTCCACCGCCCACTCCAGGCTCGTATAGCGAAGCTCCAGCACTCCCAGCGTCAGCAGTTGCTCAACGGCGGCATACTGCGAGGCTCGCGAGACGGGGGATCCCATCAGCACCTGGCGCATGAACAGCCTGGCCACATCTTTGCGGTAGGGAATTAGCGTGTGCTCTCCGCCTGTTCGGCGATTGAGGAATACCACGAATTCCGCCCGCGCCGTCTGCGCGCGCGCAATTTGCGGCGCGGCGCTCATGGGAAATTCAATGGACGGCTTGCCCGACGCGCGCGGCGTCAATCCCAGTCCCCGGAGTTCCGGAAACAGTTCGCGCGCATGCGGCCGGAAGCGCACCTTGTAACAATTGCCGGTGATCATGCGCTCCGTCCCGCCGTTGAGCAGGAAGCTTGCGTCGTCGCTGACAAAGGTCCAACCGCTGCGCGCGCACGCGTAGGAGAGCGTCGACTTGCCCGCGCCCGAATCGCCGCACAGCAGCACGCCCCGCCCCTGCAGCGCCACGCAACCGGCGTGCACAACCGTCGCGTAGTTCGTGGCAATGCAGAATTCCGGGAACCCCAGCAGGTAATAGAGCAGGTAGAGCGGATCCGCCACCGCTGCTTCCGAAACCTTGATGGAGGCCGTGCAGCGGTCGAGATCCACGATGCTGAAGTTGTCCTTGTCGGCAACCGACATCAGCAGCGGCTGCATCAATTCGTAGCCCGGCTCCGGCGGGCACTCGTCCGACTCGCCCGGCGCCACGTGCACATCCACGGCAATCGGGTCGGTGTCGCGCAAGGCGGCAAAATTGCCCCAGAGCTTTCTATACAAATCCAGCGCCGCGGCGGAGTTCGACCGCACCGCGGCCGGAAATCCATAAGGATAAAACGTCTGCTCAAAGGAAAAATCCGGCAAATCCAGGTCATGCGGGGGAGTCTCCACCCGCTGCGATGTACTGCACGCGGATTCAATATCTTCGATCGTCAACATCCTTGCCTCCGCGAGTACCCTCTGCCCGTGCGCGTTCTTGTTTCTTCGCAAGCTAGAAAACGTACTTCGCCGCGAACTGGATAATGCGCGGGTTCGCCACCGTACTCGTGATCTTTCCAAAGCTCGAGCTCGCCGTCGGATTCACGAGCGTGGGATCGGTGTAACCCAGATATTGGCCTGGGTTCCCGAACTGCGGCGTGTTGGTCAGGTTGAAGAACTCGGTCCGAAAGCGGAAGCTGCTCGCCTCCCGCACGGGGAATGCCCGTTCTACCGCCAGATCGAAGTTGTGCTGGCCCGGTGCGCGTGTGAAGCCCACGCCGCTGTCGCCGAAATCCTGGTCGGCCAGGCTGGTCCCATAAGGCGCCTCGGGCGCGCGTGTAAATGCATTGGGGTCGAGGTAACCGTTGAGCACCCGCGAGTACATGGAGCCGTGGGTATGCGGATTGCTTCCCGTCGCCTCCGCGCGCACTTCGCCGGGAATCAGACCGTAGACCGAGCCCGCGTTTTCGTCGAAGATGCTCAAAGGAACTCCCGACTGCACCACAGCCACACCGGAGACCAGCCAGTTTGCGAGAACCATCCGCGGCATCGCCGGCAGCGCCTCCAGCTTCGGCGAAGACCAGGTAAAATTGACCACCGCCCGCTGGTCGCGGTCTGTGCCCGCCGGTCCGTACGACGATCGCCGCAGGTCGAGCTGATTGTTGGTGGGCAACTGCAACTCGTAGATATCGGTGCCCACTTCGCCGTTCACTTCGTCCAGGTTCTTCGCCCACGTATAACTCGCCTGCAGCTCGAAGTTGTGCTGCATGCGCCGCGTCACGCTGGCCTGCAGGGCGTTGTAATTGGCAAGGAAGACGGAGTCGGTTAGCAGCGATCCTTCGCTGATTCCCTGCCACGGCATCCGGTTCGGCACATTGTCGATGGAGTTCGAGGTCTGCCCGAAGACCGGATTCTGCGGGCTTCCGAGCAGCGCCTGGTCGAATTCAACCTGACCTGACCGGTTCCAGGAGTGTGTGCCCACATAGCCCGCGTCGAGCAGGTATCCGCGCCCCAGCGCGCACTCGATGTTCAGGTTGTATTCCTCCGTGGTTCCGTCCTTCATGTTGGGATTCGTCGCTTCAATGAACGGTGACGAATCGGGCGTGAGCGGCGTGAAGATGGGATAGCTCGAGTAGGGAAGCACCGTGGGCACGAAGGGGCTTTGCAGCGTGGCCGCCGCATTGGGACTGCCGTCGATGATCTGCAGGGTGGCAAATGGCGCTTGCGACACGGTCTGTTCCGCCACGTTGCCGGAGTGCCTGTCGTAGTACACTCCGTACCCGCCGTGCACAACGAGCACAGGCCGGTTCGTCGGTTGCCACACAAATCCCAGCCGCGGCGAAACATCGCCAAATGGCGTCTTATAGAGTCCCGGAAACGATGTCTTGGCCATGCCCGCGGGAACCATGCCGGCATAGTTCGAGGGCAAGGTGTATCCGCTGTACGTTCCCGCAGCTGGAACCGGCCCCATGGTTGCGAGATCCGGATCGAAGTTCGAAAATCTTCCGTGGATTTCAATGGGAGCGCCAAATATCTCGTAGCGCAGGCCGGCATTGAAAGTGAGCCGGGGCGTGAGCTTGAGGTCGTCTTGCGCGAAGATGTCAAAGTCCGTGTACCGCTCGTCTCTGCGGAAGATGCCGCCGCCCGCCTGGCTGTTGCTCACGTTGCTCAGCCCCAGCGGGCTGTTGTTCTCTGCCGCGCTCTCGCCCAGCAGAAAATCGTCGAATGTGTCGATCTCGAGCAAACCATCGGTGTTGAATGGCTCGTTCACGTCAACTTCGTGACGCTTCACCTCGCCGCCGAAACGCAGGTTATGGCGCCCCCGCGTCAGCGCCAGCGTGTCCTGCCCGATGAACGAGTTGGTCACCTCCCACAGCGACGGAGTCCCTGCATCGCCGATCGTGAATCCACCCACCGTTAATCCTGGAGCGTTCGCAGTGGGCGAAGCCAGTCCCGTTGGCGTTCCTTCGCCGATCTCCGCCGCTGAAAGCGGATTGGCAACCACCGCGGCTCCATCGAACCGCGTGTAGCCGAAGCGCGCTATGTTCACCAGGTTCGGGCTCAGTACATGTGTATCCGCCAGCACCAGCATCGTGCTTCGGATCAGCTGATTGGTGCCCCATCCCGGCACGTTAGCCGCGTTGGGCGAGAACGGCTCCATCGTAGGCGCGCGCGAATAAAAAAACCGCTCCGCAAGCGTGTTCTTTTGCGTCAGCACCTGGTCCAGGTTCACGCTGAACTGGTCCTCGCGATAGTGCGCGGGAATCGCATACGTCGACTGGCCCAGCGGGAACTGATCCGAGGCGTCCGGTCCCGTATTCGGCAGCGCCGCCTGCGGGTTCGGCACGGCCAACTGCCCGCCGGGCAACTTCGCATTCAGAATGGCCAGCGCCACCGGGTTGATGTTCGATCCGTCGCATGCTACCTGCGTTCCGCCCGCCTGCGTCAGGTAGCCGGTCGCCGGCTGCCCCTGGCTGTCGAGGTGGCCCGCCGGGCAGAACTGCGCGCCCAGCGACGCCGCAGACCGGTCGGCAGTCAGCAGCGGGAGAATCGCTGTCTGCTCGTCGCCCAAACCGTTCACCGCCGTCAATCCCTGGTAGGAGACAAAGAAGAAGTCCCGGTCGTGCAGCATGGGCCCGCCCAGCGCGGCGCCGAACTGGTTCTGCTTCAGGTCCGGCTTCGGCTGCCCGTCGAGATTCGAAAAGAAATCGCTCGCATTGAACACGTTGTTACGCACAAATTCCCACGCGCTTCCATGAAAAGCATTTGTGCCCGCCTTGCTGATCAGGTCTACATTCGCGCCCGATCCGCGGCCATACGCAGCGTCGTAGTTCGCCGTTTGCACGCGGAACTCCTGGATCGTATCCGGCGCCGGAATCGCTGTGCCCGGGTCATTCTCGGCGTTCGCGGCTGAGTTTTCGGCGAGATTATTCGCATCCACGCCGTTGAACTGGATGTTGTTCGAGAGCGGCGTAGCGCCGTCAGAGGCCACGTTCTCCGTCCCGTTGCCCAAAGCTGTCGCATTCGGCAAATCCACCACCACGCCCGGCGAGAGACCCAGGACCTGCGTGTAATTCCGGTTGGAGAGCGGCAACATCACGATCGCGGTCTCATCCACCAGCCCGCCGAGCGTGGAGCTCTCGAGCGACGCCTCTTCCGCGCTCGCCTTCACCTGCACGCTCTGCGCCAGCGTGGCGACTGCGAGGCGCACATTCACAGATGTGGTCTCGCTGGCCGTCACCTGGATCGCGTTGGATTCGCTCTCGGCAAAACCCTGCGCTTTTACTTTCACTACGTAACTTCCCGGCAGCAGCAGCGGAATCTCGAAGGCGCCCTCCGAGTTCGCCTGCGCCATCCGCTCTTCGTGCGTGGCCAGGCTCACTGCCGTCACTTCGGCGCCGGAAACGCTCTTGCTTTGCGGGTCGTACACGTTGCCTGAAATCGCGCCGGTTCCCGGAGTTTGCCCGTACCCCGCCATCGCCAGCAACAGGATTGCTGCCGGCAACAAGGACAAGGCTCGCGTCGATGCAGTCTTCATACGGCTTCCCTCGTGAATTTCTCTTGCATTGGAGGGCAGTATGGAGACGTGCCGTGCGTGAGTTGTTACCGATTTGTCATTCCATTGTCGCGATCTTCGCGTCGGCGAAATTCGCTCCCAGGCGCGCGCTGCAAGCGGCGGAAATCCGAGACAATCAGGTGACAAACTTCAGACGCTTTCGTGACACATCGCTCTCCGATGCGCCTTAGCCTGTTGCCAATGCGGCGGCTTTCGAATTTCTCCGCGCCGCGCTCGTTTTCGTGTGAAAGGAAATCCATGCAGCGGTTCAATGGACTGGCGGCGATGATCGTTCCGGCTCTTGCTGCATTGCCGCTGTTCGCGCTCGCGCCTCAGGACTCGCAACAACAACAGCATCTTCGGCCGCAGAGGTCTTCGGCCGCGGCCACTCCCGACCGCGGTCAGCAGGTGTTCGACCGGAACTGCTCCCGCTGCCACAACCCGCCTGAAGGTTTCTCGCCGCGCATTTCCGGCACTATTGCACTGCACATGCGCGTGCGCGCCAACCTCAGCGAAGAGGACTACAAAGCCCTCCTCCATTTCTTGAATCCCTGATCTTTTTGAACGCCTGATGTTTTTGAATACCTGATCTCTTTCAAGTCTTGCTTGACGCACTCGTCGCGCCTCTCGATTGAAAGCCTGCCCACGGAGAACCTATGCCAGAGAGATTGCCGCTCAAAATGTTTTTCGCCTTCCTGCTCATCGCGCCCGTTTTGTCCGTTCGCCCTGTTCATGCCGCCGATGCCCCGCACCGCATTGAAATTACCGCTCGCCGATTTGCCTTTGATCCCGGTGAGATTACCGTGAAAAGGGGCGAGCCCGTTGTCCTCGTGCTCAAAAGCGCCGACGTGGCGCACGGTCTTCGCTTTCGCGATCTGGACGTCGATGTGAAAGTGGGCGCGGGGGGCACGGCCGAGGTCTCTTTTACCCCGCAGAAAACGGGCGACTTCATCGGCCACTGCTCGGTCTTTTGCGGCTCCGGCCACGGCTCCATGACGGTGAAGCTCCACGTGGTGGATTAGGCATGCGCGCGCTCGCCGGCTCTGCCGCCCTCTGCCTGTTGGCCGGCCTTCTGGGATGCAAAGCCACGCCTCCGGGAAGAACAGAGACCGCGGTCGTGTCCTTTGCCAAGCACCACGTCTTTGTCGGCAACAAAAAGGAGAAGAATCCGCTCCCCGACGATGCGGGCACCCTCGCCGACGGCAAGGAAGCCTTTTCGCATTACTGCGTCGCCTGCCATGGTCTGGACGGTCAGAACACCGGCGTCCCGTTCGCCGATCACATCTCCCCGCCCATCCCCTCGCTCGCATCGCCGAACGTGCAGCGCTATACCGACGGCCAGTTGAAATGGATTCTCGACAACGGCATCTGGCCCTCCGGCATGCCCGGCTCCAAAGGAACGCTCAGCGATGACGAGCTGTGGTCCATCGTCGTCTACCTGCGCCATCTTCCGCCCGCCGGCAGCCAGGGCGCGCCCGAGATGTACACGCATTGAAGGATCGATATGCCGCCTGATACGCGCGCGTATGAAAGCTGTGATTCCGGCCATGCGACCGGTGGCGTTCTTCCCTTCCTCGCCGGCTTTTATTTCGCGTTCGGCTCATTCCTTCTCGTTTTGACGGTTCATCTGTTCGGAACGGACCCTCGGACCGGCACCGCAATCAACCTGGGCCTGGATTATCTTCTTTTGATGGCCGTCGGCTTTTGTACGCTGGGTCCGGCTCCCGTGCAATTCAGAGAGTTGGCGCGATCGGCGAGCGTACAATGGGCGCTTTTCTTTCTCGCATTCTCAGGCGTCAGCCTGGCGTGGAGCTGCACCGCTTCGATTTCGACATCCGCCGCTTATTGGTGTGCGATGGCCGCTGACGCCGCCATGGTGATGATGCTCGTCCGTGCAGTTTCGCTTGAGGACGTTTCCGTTTGTCTCATGAACGGTTATGTGTGGGGCGTCTGTGCAGTGGCGGCGGTCGCCTGGATCATGCCGGCGCAGTCGGATCTGCGCCTCGGCGACGAAGAGTTATTCGGAGCGAATTCTATCGGGTACATTTGCGGCCTCGCATTTTTCTTCGCTCAGTTCCTTATGCGGGAGAGGAAGGCGCGCATGGTTCTGCCCTCCGCACTGCTCGCAATTACGCTTCTGCGGTCGCTCAGCAAAACAACCCTTGTCGCCTTTATGGCGGGCCAGGGTTTTCTTCTGATCAGCGACAAAACCGTCAGCCGCAGGAGCAGGGCACTGATCGCACTGGCTGTCACGGCGGTTGTCGCGCTCTCGTGGGGTCTGCTGAATTCGTACTACGAAATCTACACCGGCGCCGGCAATCAGTCATCGACATTGAGCGGCCGAATTGGCATCTGGGCGTACTTTTCGGCTGAGGCAATGCAACAGCCGTGGATCGGGCACGGATTCGATTCCGTGTGGAAAGTGGTGCCCCCGTTTGGTCCCGATCAGTTCGAAGCGCCCCACGCGCACAACGAGCTGCTGCAGCAGTTCTACGCATACGGCATGGTTGGAGTTGGCATGTTCCTGGGGATATATGGCAGCCTGTATCGGCAGATTCGCCGCCTGGCCAAAGGCCGTCTCAGAACGTTTCTGTTCGCCTTCCTGCTCTTTGTGCTTGTGCGCGGCTGCGCGGAGGCCGAACGATTCGATTTATCGCTACCCTTATGGGCGGTGGTGCTGTTCAGCCTTCTAATCGAGCACGCCACCGTACCGCAACCGGTGCTGGCGCGCGACGGCCTCGCTCCCGGAATGGACGTCCTCGCACCTGCCTCCGGCACGGGACCGGCGGAAACGCCGACTAAGGCATAAAATTGTCATACGATTGTAATTTCAATGCGGCAAACCGCTCGAATCAGGGCGCTTCCCTGCAAAATGGAAGAAGAGGCCCTGAACTATGATTCATGTGATGGAACCGGTTCCTGACGCTCGACCTGTATCAACGACCGCGGTCAATCTCGGCTCGATCCTTATTGTCGAAGACGATCCGCGCATGCAGAAGGTCCTGCGCCGCATCTTCTCCGCGGAGCACTACTCAGCCATCGTCGCCGGCGACGGCCAGACCGGCATCGAGCTCTTTCAGAGCGAGCGCCCGCTCGCCGTCGTCCTCGATCTCATCCTTCCGCACATCTCCGGACGCGAGCTCTGCCAGAAATTCAAGAGCCTCGCGCCTGACGTTCCCGTCGTCGTGCTCAGCGCCATCACCGAAGTCGCCGATAAGGTCCTCCTTCTCGAGCTCGGCGCCGACGACTACGTCACCAAGCCGTTCAGCCCGCGGGAACTGACCGCGCGCGTGCAGGCGGCCATTCGCAGGCAGCGCAAGCCGGCCGCCCAAACCACCTATCGCTTCGCGGATTGCGAAGTCGACTTTCGCAAGATGACCGTCCGCCGCAATGGCGTCCCCGTCATCCTCACCGCCCACGAGTTCAAGCTCCTCAAATTCTTTACCGATAATGCCGAGCGTGTGCTCACCCGCGATGTGCTTTTGAATGAAGTCTGGGGCTACAACTTTTATCCCACCACGCGGACGGTAGATAATCAGATTCTCAAGCTACGCCAAAAGCTGGAGCCCGATCCGGCGAATCCAAAGCACCTGCTCACCATCTACGGCGCAGGGTATAAATTCGTCCCGTGATTCTCTCCCGGTTTTCCCGCTTTGCAGCCTGGCTGAGCCGCCGCGGTCGATGGTTCGCCGTGGGTGAGGCTTGATGTGGCACAGGAACAGGAAATCCGCCGCAACACCAGGTCCCCTGAAGCCGCGCCGGGCGATGCCGCGCACCGGGAGAACGAAATCGCCCCGCCGTCCCATCGTGCCCCTCGGCGCCAGGGCATTCGCACCTTTGCGCTCCTCATCCTGGCTACGGCCGCTGTGACGGTTATCGTCACCTGCCTCAGCCTTCTTCTCATCCGTCACCGCTTGCGCGACCAGGTCGAATCCGATCTGTCGCAGGATCTCGAGCGCTCAGTCGTCAACTTTCAGAATCTGCAGGCCGAACGGCTGCGCGCGCTCGATCGCGAAAACGCGCTCCTGGCCGAGCTGCCCACGCTTAAAGCGCTCATGACCAGCGGTGACGATCGGACCATCCAGGACGGCGCCTCCGATTTCTGGCAGATCAGCAGCACAGATCTGTTCGCGCTCGCCAATGCGAGCGGCCGCATCGTGGCCCTCTACACTCGCAGCGCTTCCCGCGGAAACACGCTGCGCGACGGCCTTTCGGCCCTGCTTGCGTCTCCCGGCAAGCACTATCTCATTGACGGCGGCTCGCTCTACTCATGCTCCGTGCGTCCGCTTTTTTTCGGCAGCGCGGAAAGCGGCACCGTGCTCGGCTATGTTGTGAGCGGCGTCTCCATCGATCGCACTGTGCGCGAGATCAGCCAGCCCAGCGGCGTCGACGCCACCTTTCTCAGCGCGGGTCAGGCCGTCGCCGGCACGCTGGCTCCCTCCCTGCAGGCCGATCTCGCCCGTCAGCCCGGACTTCTGTCCGCCACCCCCAGGACGCCTTCCACGGTGAGGATCGGAGATTCGAGCTTTCTGGCCGCCGCCGAGGATCTCTCCGCCTCTTCCACCGCTCCGTTGCATCTCGTCGTTCTCAAGTCCCTTGAGCCCGCAGCCGAATCGATCAACCGCATCGACCGCATCGTGCTCAGCGCCGGTCTGCTCGCTCTCCTCTCCGGCGCCGCGCTGGTCACTATTCTTTCCCGACTGCTGACGCGGCCTCTCGAAGAGCTTTCCCGCAGCGTCCGCGCCTTCGGACGCGGCGACAGCAAGTATCGCGTGCCCCGCCATGGCACCCAGGAGGTGCGCCAGCTCAGCCAGGCCTTTGCCGCCATGCGGCGGCAGATTCAAGAGGCCAGCCGCGCCCTGCTCGAATCCGAGCGACTGGCCACCATCGGCAGCATGGCCAGCTCTGTCTCCCACGATCTGCGCCATTATCTCGCAGCCATTTACGCCAACTCCGAGTTTCTTGCCTCCGATCGACTCTCCTCCAAGGAACGCGCCGAGATCTTCGCCGATATTCGCGCCGCCGTGCTTGGCACTACCGACATGATCGAGTCGTTGCTCATCTTCAGCCGCACCGGCTCCAATGCGCGCCGCTCCCCTGAGCTGATGGCCACGCTGCTCGAGCGTGCCGTCGCCCTGGTCCGCGCGCATCCTGACGCCGAGGGCGTCACCCTTCTCACCCATTACGGCGATCCGGTGGAGACCGCCGTGATCGTCGACGGCAAGCAGATTGAGCGCGCCATCTTCAACCTGCTGCTCAACGCCTGCCAGGCGGCTCGCTGCGGCCCTGTGGCGCACCAGGTCACAGCTACGCTCGATGTGCAGGAACAAAGTGTGATCGTCAACGTAGTCGACAACGGCGCCGGCGTTCCGGACAAAATCCGCGGCAGCCTGTTTGAGCCGTTCGTCAGTGAAGGCAAACAGAAGGGAACCGGCCTTGGCCTCACATTGGCTCACTGCATCGCCCTGGAGCACGGTGGAGAAGTCGCTCTCCTGGGCAGCCGCTGCGGTGAAACCATCTTCCAGATGAAGATTGCGCGGGCTCCTGAGACCCGGGATTCCACATCCGCGCCGGAGGCTGATGGTCCGAATGGGGTGAACGAACATGAGAATCTACGGATACGGAAGTAGACCCGCACCTGGAGCCTTGCGTCTCGCGCGCGTAGGGCCGCTCATCCTGGCAGTCTTCCTTTGTCCCGCGCGCTGGCTCGCCGCCCAGTCCACGCCGCCCTCCGTCGCGCAGCAGATGCAGAAGCTCGCGGAGGCCATTGCGCGCACGCAATCTCTGCTCGATGAGTCGCAGCGCCAGTTGGATGAAATGCGCCGGGAACTCGCCGCCCTCGAAGAACAGGTTTCGCCGGGTCAGATCGCGCCGGCCGCTCCGGGCCAGGCTGCCGCGCCTGCACCGCTGGCGTCTTCTTCCGCTGAATCCGCTCCGCCTTCGTCCGAATCTTCGTCCGCGTCCCTCGACGACCTGCGCGAGCGCGCGTCTTACAATCAATCGCAAATCGCCACGCTCGATCAGGAAAAAGTTGAGAGCGAGTCGAAATATCCTGTTCGTCTCACGGGCTTGCTGCTCTTCAACGGCTTTGTCAACACCCGTGCCGTCGATCAGGCAGCCACGCCCGCTGTCGCGATCTCCGGACCGGGCGACACCGGCGCATCCATGCGGCAAACTCTGCTTGGTTTCGATGCGCGTGGCCCGCATCTGTTTGGCGCGCGCAGCTTCGGTGATCTGCGCGTCGACTTCAATGGCTTTCCCGCTGAGGGCAACACCGCTTCCAGCTACTACAACGCCAACTCCACGCTCCTGCGTCTGCGCACCGCCCACGCCGCCCTGCTCTGGAGCCGCACCGAGGCATACTTCGCCCTCGACCGCCCCATCTTCAGCCCCGATGCGCCCAGCTCGCTCACTGCCGTGGCCGAACCGCCGCTCGCGTGGTCCGGCAATCTTTGGACTTGGAACCCGCAGGTCGGGGCGCGGCAGGACGTCATGCTTCCCGCTTCACGCGACCTTCGCTTCGAGGCCGCGCTCATGGATGTCGGCGACGCTCCGCTTACCGCCTTCGCTTACTCTGCATCTTCATCCGCGCCCGCTCCGGCAAGCAGCGCGGAACAGAGCCGCTGGCCCGGCGTTGAAGCGCGCATGGCCCTCCTCGGCTCGGAGTCGGACGAGCAGTCGAGCCACTTCGGCGCGGGCGGTTACTTTGCGCCGCATCACACCGCCTTCGGCAACAGCTTTGACGCCTGGGCGGCCACGCTCGACGCCGGCCTGCATCTGCCCGCGCGCCTTGAGGCGAGCGCCAGCGCATATCGCGGCCTCGCGCTGGGCGGTCTCGGCGCCGGAGCCTACAAGGATTTCCTCTACTATAAGGCTCCGATTACCGGCACAGTGTATCTGCGCGCTCTGGACGACGTCGGCGGATGGGCCCAGCTCAAGGAGAAATTCAGCCAGCGCATCGAGCTCAACGGCGCCTTCGGTATCGACAACGCCTTCGCCGGCGAGGTCAGCCGATACGCCATCGCCGGCAACTTCTATCAGAATCTCGCGCGCAACCGCACGTATACTGGGAACGTAATCTTCAGCCCCATCGCCTATCTGCTCTTTTCGCTCGAATACCGGCATATCGCCAGCTCGCCGGTCGAGGGATCGGCCGCCCAAAGCAACGTGATCGGTCTCGCCGCAGGATATAAATTCTGATGAAAACCAGGCCCATCTGCCGGTTCCTGCTCGCGGCTCTCGCTGTCTCCTTTGGCGCCGCGCGCGCAGCGCAGCCGGTCCCTTCGGCCAGTACCGCCGAACTGCGCCTGCGCCTCATCGCCTCGCAGCCCGCGAAACCCCGCGCCGTCCCTGCCGTCATCTGGCTCGAACCTCTTCCCGGAACGCCGGCTCTGCCCTTTACGCCGCACGGCGAATACACCCTGCTCCAGAAGAACCGCATGTTCACTCCGCATCTGCAAGTGGTTCCTGTCGGCAGCGTGGTCGCGTTCCCCAACGCCGATCCCTTCTTTCACAATGTCTTCTCGCTCTTTGACGGCAAGCGCTTCGACCTCGGTCTCTATGAAGCCGGCTCCAGCAAATCGGTCACCTTTTCGCGCGAGGGCGTCTCCTATATCTTCTGCAATATTCATCCGGAGATGAGCGCCGTCATCCTCACTCTGTCTACGCCGCTCTATTCGATTGCAGATCGAGCGAATTCCTTCGATCTCCGCGGCATTCCTCCCGGCGATTACCGTCTGCACTTCTGGATCGAGGGCGTCCCGCAGTCCGTGCTCTCCGGCCTTGACCGCCGTATCCATCTTCCCTCTCGCGCCGTGGATCTCGGCAGCGTCGAAGCACCCATCGCCGGCCCAGAAACCCCGGCGCCCCACAAGAATAAATTTGGTCAGCCCTACCCCGCCCAGGGAGATTCACTTTATTGAAGGATCGGGGCAATGCGTTCCCGTCGAACCAACGCCAAACCAATCTAGAGGGCCCTTGGTGGCGATGAAACGATCTTCGCTTCAGCCCGCGGCGTCTTCGTTTTCAAGAGCAGCATCGTCATGTAGAGGAGCAGGAATGCGAGTGTGAAGAAAATCGCGCCGCCTTTATGATGCAGCGAGCCGAACAAAAAGCTTCGATCAACGTACTCTGCGAGAAGCGTCAGAATTGCAATACGCAGCCCGTTGGTAATGCATACGATGGGTGCCGAGAACAAGACCAGAAGCGTCCTCTTCCAGTTGGAGGCGAGAAAAAGGTGAGCCGCGACCAGGCTGACAAGGACGATGGCCATGATCGAGTGAATCCCGCTGCACTCTTTTTCCACGCGGATCGAAATCTCAGGAAGAGTAAAAGTCAACCCGTCGCGTAAAACCGGAACTCGAAAGAGGCTGAAGATGAATGAACATACTTCTGTAGACCCATACTGCACGGCACCAATCAGCTTATCCAGCAGGAAATCCGGGATCGGCACTGTAAGGAATAACAATAGAAGCGAGAATGCTCCAGCGCGAAACGCGATCATTCCAAAGCACAGGATGAATCCACCGATCCAGAAAGTGACCAACCCAAGCAGCGCGATGGAAAGATAGTTGTCCGCGCCGATTTCACCTGCGACCTGCCCCGCAAGGAACCTTAGCAGCATGCCGGAAAGCAAAAGAAGCATTCCCGCCCGGATGTCATATCGAACGCTCCGGAAGACATTGCGCCTTTCGAGGAACAAGAGCGCCAAGCTCAGGAAGGGAACTACCACCGGATAGCAGTATTTGTCATAGGCGTAATCTGACCATATTGGGTAGTGTAGGAGGACATTCAAAGGAGTCCAGAAGATGAGAAGGGAGACGGCCACGAGAAGCGTGAGCAGCGCGTTTCTCGGCGCGCTCGATTTCGTTGGGCGACTAGCCGCGATGTCGATTGGAACAGGCGATTGGCGCGCCGTCTTCGCCATGGAGCGGATGGGAGGTTGACTCGACACTCGGCTCTCTCTCCGGCTTACCCCGAATAGAAAAGTCCACGGTCACTTCCAGAACAATCAAGCCCAGGAACAAATTCCTATCCGCCACACACCGCCTCAGTGCGCGAGACTTGATTGTTCCTCGGCCAGCGCCTGATCGACAGTTCTCTCCAACGCATCTGCATGCTCGGCGCCATCGACGAAGGTACCGTTGACGAAAAATCCCGGTGCGACAACCACTCCCGCCCGGAGTCCGAGCTGGAAGTCCTCGTTCACCGCTTGTTCGTATTTGCCGCTGCTTAAGCACGCATCGAACTGTTTGTCGTCCAGCTTGAGCGATCGCGCGTATGCGTCGAGATCTTCCCGTCCCTGTTTGGCAGGATTCATGAAAAGAAGATCGTGAAACTCCCAGAACTTGCCCTGATCTCCCGCGCAACGCGAGGCTGCGGCGGCCGTTGCCGCGTCGGGATGCAACTCCCTGAGCGGAAAATCTCGAAACGATAGCTTGATCTTCCCCGGATGTTTCGCCATCAGTTGGTTGATCGTCGACTCCGCCTTCGCGCACGACTCGCAGTTAAAATCTGTGAACTCGATCATCGTTACGGGTGCCTTGGGGTCACCTTTGAGCCGCGTGGGATCGAGGGGGAGTGAGAGTTTCGGCGGAAGCAGGAGCACGGAGAGTTGCCCGGCGTGAACTGCCTTTTCCATGAGGCCCCAGAGGTAAAGCTGGCGCTCTTTCTCCAACGCCGCAGTCTTCATATCGCGCCGGATACTGTCCCTTGCCTCGTCCAGCGGCTTATTGATCTGCCCCTTGTGCAGTTCATAGTAGGCGGATACTTCGTCCTCAGTCGGATCTGCCACCTTCGATTCCACTTCGGCCTTGAAAAGCTCCTCCACGGTCATGCCTTGTCTCTTGGCCTCCGCTGCAACCAGTTTCTGGTCGAGAACCATTTGCAGAGCCCGGCGCCTCACCGCAAATACCTGCTCATCCATGTTCTGGAGTTGCCGCTTTTGGCTGGGCGGAAGCTGGCTCTCGTCAATCGGCTGCCCAGCAAAGACAGCCAGAGGCGCGGCGCCTTGCCCCTGGCTGACATCTTGAGCGGAGGCGAAGGAAATAAGCAAAATGCCTAAACAGAATGCCAGCGCCAGGCAGCGGCTGGTAGCAGCCGTTCCGTGCCCGCGGTGAATTCTTGCCCTCAGTTGCGAAAGGAATCTGACCATAGCAAAGCTTCCCAAAAGTTCGATCGAGCTCCTACTTCGTTACCGTGTAGATGGCATACATTCCGCCATCGAAATGATCGTTCACATGGCAGTGAAACAGCCACCGGCCCGGATTCTCCGGAATCATGTCGGCCACTATCATTCCCATGGGCCCCAGGCTCAGCGTGTCCGTGCGCATGCCCATGGACAAAACCGTGGCACCGTGCCAGTGGGGCGCGTGCACGTCGTCTTCATTGCTGTTGGCCATGAGATACCAGCGAACCCGCTCGCCTTTTTTCATGGTCAGGCCCGGCAGCGTGCCGTAAGTAAAGCCGTTGATGGTGTAATACTCCAAAGACTTGCTGAAGTTGGGATTGGCAATTTCCCTCCCTTGATACTTCTGATCATGGACGATGTTCATCATAAAATAACCGCTGGCGCTCTCATCGAACACAGCGTAAGCGGTAACAAATTCGCGATCCACATCTTTTGGAGTCCCGTCCGGCTTCGTCGATCCTTTGCGGGAGATGATGATCGGGCCGATAAGCCCCGAATTCATGTCCCGCGATTCGTTGAAGTGCGAGTGGTACATCCACAGGATGGAGCTCGGATCCATCGGTCCAGGCCCCGCGCTCTCAGGCACAGTCCACGTATACGTAAACTCCTGGCCCGGCGGCACAGCATCGCCTTTGTGCGAGGCGTCCGGAGGAACCCGTGGAGCTTCGCCATAATATGCGCCCTCTGACTCCTTGTCGTAGGACAGCCCGTGAGGATGCATACTGCACGGTACGCCGAGATTGTTCTTGAACACCACGTGAATCACATCGCCCACCTCGGCGCGGATGAGCGGCCCCAGAATCCCCAGATGCTCCCATTCGGGAGGGCGCGGCTTGAGAGTGGAGAAAGTGGCGTCTGTATATTCGCGAAAAACAGCCTTCCGATACTTCGTGGATTTGGGCGTGGGAACCGAATTGATTTCGTGCTCTCCCCGGGGCACATAGACTCGCGGCCCCGGCTGATAATCCCAGACGATCTCGTCGGCGGCAATATAGTAGGTATGAACCTTCGGCCGCGAAGAGGGAGCGGCGGCGATGCGTCCGGCCCCGGTTGCCATAAACGCCAGGAGCAGGACTGCTGGACACAAAATGCGATGGGCTCGCAATTGTCTTCTCCGGAGGGATTCTAGAATCATATACCTTAAAAACTCGCTCGCTCGCAAGATGCATGATCCGGGCGTGGAAAGCGATGTTACTCTTCGAGTAACCACAAATGAATCCGAGATTTATGCGGAGAGAGCGGCGGGGAGTCCCGCCGCTCTCTCTGGTTTCCAGTTATCGTCCTTAAGTTGCCTGACCCGAATACACGGATAATTTGGGCACTAGGGAACGGAGATGTAATTCGTGCAGGCTGCCGTAGCCGTCCCGGCATTGGTCACGTCGTGGGTCCCTGCGTCGCGAGGTAGAGCGAGAACGCAGGCGAGATCGACGACTCCGATGTACGAAGGATGCGTTGAATAGCCTGCGTAATCCGCGAACACAGCATAAGACTTGCTCGTGTTGGGACTGGTATAGGCCGCCACGGTGTGGGGATCATAACCAGCGGAGAAACCGTCCCCATTCGGAGTGTTGGGCATGGAAGATACATACGCCCAATCGGCCAGTGTCGGTGTGCCGCTTCCCGAAGTGGAAGGAAGCAGAAGTGCCGTGTACGAGCTACCGCCAAATTCACCGGTGACTACACCCTCGTGGTTGGTGCCCGGCGCCTCGGTAATCCCCGACGTTCCCGCGGAAAATGAGTATCCGTAATCCGCGTATCCTTCGCTGTCATAGACCGAATATCCTACGGCAAGGAATTGACCGGGAGCAGTCCACGTTCCAGGCGTGCCTGCGGTGAACGTAGCTTGCGTCAGGTCGGTGATGTAGATATAGTCGGTGAACTCGATCGCTGACATAGCGATTCCCGTGGTGCAGTCTTCCGCAGCTGAGTCGGGTTCTCCGCCTACGGTGTCAAAGGAGTTTTGATACTCATTCGATATGGCGCCACTGCTGCCAATGGTCAGCAATTCGTAATAGCCTGCCTCATCGGGAGACAGCACAAGGTTCCGGCCCGAATCGATGGAGATGTTTTCTGACACGGTGCGGTACATCGGAGTCGGGGTTTGAAAGTCATCCGAAGCCAGGTTCAGCACCTGGACTCCGTCGCCGCTTTCGCCTGAGAATCCTCCAGCGATGATCGCTGTATTATTTGCGGCGTTGATGGCCACGCCGCAATTTTCGCAATCGCCGCCGGAAAA
>JASHTS010000096.1 GCA_030040425.1 Acidobacteriaceae bacterium
TCCGGCGCAGGGATCAGGCTGAGTCCGATGGCTACCGCAGCCGTCACGCCGATTGCGAACACGACCGACCACAGCAGGCTCCACTTGAACATGTAAAAGCCGGCGAGGGCCAGAATCACGGCGAAGCCCACCGAACCCATCATGCGGGAGCCCGGCTTGAGGACCAGGAACAACACCGCCGCGCAGGCAAAGCCGACCAGCGGCGAAATGAGCAGAACGCGAAAAACATTGGCTGCCTGCGACCAGTCCACGCCCGAAGTTCCGCTCGCGGCGTTGATGAGCTGGTTGGCCACGCCCACGCCGATGATGGAACCTACCATGGTGTGCGAACTCGAGGCCGGCAGCCCCAGCCACCAGGTCCCCAGGTTCCACAGAATGGCGGCGATGAGCAGCGCGAAGACCATGGCGAAGCCCGCGCCGGAGCTCACCTTGAGAATGAGCTCCACCGGCAGCAGCGTGATAATGCTGAAGGCGACCGCGCCCGAGGAGACCAGGACGCCGGCCAGGTTGCACAACCCCGACCAGACCACGGCGATGTTGGGGTCGAGCGAGTGCGTGTAGATCACCGTGGCCACGGCGTTGGCGGTGTCGTGAAAGCCGTTGACGAACTCGAATCCCAGTGCGATGAGCAGCGCCAGCGCCAGCAACAGGTAAGGCCAGATGCTGACGATGGCGATATTGCCGAGGTCGCCGGCTACGTGAAAGCCGATGTACGCCAGCCCGCCGATCAGGGCCACCAGCACGATGACGGTGCTGATCCAGGCCGGCGACTTCTTCAATTTTTTGTCGAGCAGCGATGCGCCTGCGGGGAGAGTTTCGACAGTGGTTGCTATATCCGCCATGCGGGAGCTCCAGGTAGAAATTCCGTCCGGACGAGGAGGGGAGATGCAAGTGTCCGGACGTCAGATGATGCTTGAGACAGGGATATAGACCAGCAAGATGAAAGGAGGATGAATTGTTCAGAGAGAGAGGGTTAGGCGGGAAGAGGGCAGAAGTTGCTCAGGCAGTGCCGGGCGAGGCGGCCGCGGCCCAGATGAGCGCTTCCTCGTAAGCCTGGGCGAGCTGGATCGGACTCCCGCTATGCTGGGCGACGAGCCGGTCAGAGGACTCCCAATCGCCGCGCTCATGAAACTCAAGCCAGGCCAGAGGCGTCCGCTCCGGATTGGCCGTTCCCATCAGCGCCAGGCTGATGTCGGTGCGAAAAGGCAGGTTGCCCACAATCTCGTCCATGGGGACGCCCAGCATTACCGGCAACAGGCTGAACATGCCCACGAGGTATTGCTCGGCGGGATCCTGGCCAAAGACGCGCGCGGCCAGCTCGCAGAAGCGCCCGCGCAGCAGGCCCATCTGCAGCACCTCTGCCGGCTGATCGGAGTTGAGTTCGCTGAGCACAGCCACGGAGACGATGCGCCGGAACGCGGTCTCGCCCAGAAACCGGATGGCGGTTTCGATCGACCGCACCTCCTGGTAGAGTCCGTAGATGGGCGAGTTGGCCAGGCGCAGGAGCCGGTACATGAGCGCCGCGTCGCTGCGCACCAGGTGGCTCACTTTGTGCACGTCCAGCGGATCGCGATAGAGCTCGCGCACAATCTCGAAGTGATACATCCGGTTGGAGGGAATCTTGCGCTTTTTCAGGAGCGTCGGATGGCAAAGATAGTCGCCCTGGAACAGGGTGAAACCCATTTCCCGGGCCTGGCGGAAATCGTCCTGGGTCTCCACCTTTTGCGCCACCAGCCTGACCGCATCCGGTTCCAGCTGCTGCAACTGCTGCCGCTCTGCGCCATCGAATTTTCTGAAGTCCATGCGCACGTAGTCGGTCCGGTCAAGCAGAGAGCGCAGGTCCTGGTGCCAGACGAACTCGTCCAGGGCCAGGCGGAATCCGCGAGCCTTCAGGGTGCGGCAGGCGTCGACCAGCCGTGGAGTGGGCTCCAGGCTCGCCGGCACGCCCAGAACCGTCAGGCTGGGTGTAAGCACCAGCACCAGATTCTCCGTGAGCGCCTCCGCGGTGCAGGAGATGAAGGCCGGCAGGCTGTTTGAAAGCCGCTCCAGACCGAACAGCACCTCGTTGTCGAGCATGGTTTCCATCGCCATCTCCGCGTCGCGGCGGAAGATGCACTCGGGCGCATTGCGGAAGATCAGATCGTAGCCATGCACATGGCCGGCCACATCCAGAATCGGCTGGCGCGCCACGTAGCGCAGTTCGGCGGCCGGCTGTCGTTGCGCCGAATCGGCGGCGGCTTCCATCCCTTTCGTCTCTGACGTGTGTGCGGCCATCGTCGCCCTTATCGGCAGGCGGCGGCGCAAACTTGAGCCGTGGTTGTGGAGAACCGCGCGTCGAGCCGGGCGAGCGAGGAAAAGGACGGGAAAAGCTTCCCGATGCGGTCCGGGGAGATTCACCAACCACTTACGAGACCGTTACTTCCAGTCGTCGGGCGCGTTGGCCAGCCCCTGGTTCATTACCGCTTCGAATCCGGCCTGTTTTTTGATGAAGATTTCACTGAACTCCCGGTCCTGCCGCAGCAGGATGGCCTGCAGCCGCACCAGCTCCAGCAAGGCCAGAAACGTGGCGATCAGCGCCCGCTCGGAGCGGGTGTGGCTCAAGAGCTTGTGCAGCGCCACGGGCTTCTCTTCAAAAAGGAGCCGGCGGGCGAGAAACTGGATCATCTGGTTCACGGTTACGCTGTCTTCTTCCACGTTGAGAATGGGCCGGTTGCGCGCGCGTTCCAGAATGTCGCGGAAGACGCGCACCAAATCCACCGTGTCGGCGGCGATCTCCGGTTCCGCGCCTGCGTCTTCGCGGAACTCGCGCATGCCCGGGTTGGTCCAGCTCGCCGCTTCCAGCATCTGCTTCTGCGCCAGCATCTGCGCCGCATTCTTGAAGCGCTCGTGCTCGAGCAGCCGTTCCACCAGCTCGCGCCGCGGGTCCTCGCCCGCTTCCTCCGGCCCGACGGGCGCGCGCGGCAGCAGCGTCCTGCTCTTGATGTGGATCAGCAGCGAAGCCGTATAGATAAACTCGCCGGCTACGTCCATGTCGCTGGCCCGCAACTGTTCCACGTAAGCCAGAAACTGCGCCGTAATCTTCGCGATGGGGATGTCATAGATATCGATGTCCTGCTTGCGGATCAGGTCAAGCAGCAGATCGAGGGGACCCTCGTAAACCTGGCCGACGATGACCGAAAACGGCGACTGATCGTCGGATTGGGAACGGGCTTTGGCGGCCGCGGCTGCCTTGTCTGCGTGCTTCTGCTCCATTCCAGACTTTTGCGCCGAGCCGGCTCCGGACGCAGAGTCGCGGGCGCCTTCGTTGGCTTGCCCGCTGCGAGCAGCCATGGCTTCGACTTCCTCGATACCGTCCGGCACGCCGCCGCGGTCAGGCGCGCCAGCCTCCTCCGTCCGGTTACGGGCGTCTCGTTCGCTGTCGTCGAAATTGAGATTCTTCTCAGCCAAGGTTTTCTTTTCCCAATTCTGGCTGCCGCACCGCTCGCGGGCCGTTTGCGCCACGCGGCCGGGTTCGCGTCTCAAACTCAAGCCGGCTTCAGCACGCCCCGGTCTCGCGAGTCAGCTTCATTTGCATGGCGGCATACACCTCTTCCATGGTCTTTGCCGCACGCCGGGCCGCGCGCCGCGAACCCTGGTCCAGGATCTCCGTTGCCTGCGCCTCGCTGAAGCCTGCGCGCCGCGCCTGGATCGGCTCCAGAATCTGCACCAGCGCATTCGCCGCCCAGCCCTTGCATTCGATGCAGCCGATTCCCGCCGAGCGGCAGCCCTCGTAGACCCTGGCCATGGTTTCGGGGGTCGAAAACACTTTGTGCAGATCGCCCACCGGGCACTTGTCGGGATCGCCGGGATCGGTGCGGCGCACGCGCGCGGGGTCGGTGACCATGGTCTTGAGCTTCTGCCGCACCACCGGCGCCGGATCGGTGAGCAGGATGGTATTGCCGTAACTCTTCGACATCTTGCG
>JASHTS010000097.1 GCA_030040425.1 Acidobacteriaceae bacterium
GTCTGGGTCAGATCCGGCGCTGACTTGCATCCGGCCGCCAGCATGCCGGCGCATACCAACGCCAGCACGCACACTCTCCCCGCGAACACCCGGTTCTTCACGTTTTCTCCTCCCGTGGACGGCATCTTTCCCTTTGAATTTCTTCGACCCGTCATTTTTCTCCTACTTTCCGCCCCTGTCAATGGAGTTGGAACCGGTTTCGCGCAGGCATCCTGGCTCAAGCCCTCCCGCGGGCGTCCCGGATTCGGACCCGGCGAATCCCCTCGCGAAGAAAACCTATTCGAGAATCCGTCCCAGCAGCAGGTGCAGAAACCCCGCCTCGTCCGAGTGCAGGCAGACCTCCGCATTGGCCGCTCCCGCTACGGGCCGCGTGTCGCCCCGGCTATCCACCTCGAGCCGCATCGGCGTCACCGGGCACAGATCCGGACGGAGCGCGTAGGTCACGGCCACCGGATCGTAAAGAGTCGGCGTCTTCCATTCGCCGGCTCCGGACCACTCGTGATAGAGCAACGCCAGTTGGTCGGTCAGCGCCGAGCCATGCGCAAAGATCTGTGCCTGCGCCGGTTGATCCAACTGTATCTGCGTGGAGTCCAGCGGCATCATGAACACCGGCACGCCCGAGCCGAGCAGAGCCGTCAATCCGTCGGGATCGTTCAGAATGTTCCATTCCGGCTGGGGAGGCGCATTGGGACCCCCATAACCGCGATAAACGCTCCCGCCCATCATCACCACGCGTTTCAGTTTGCGGAAGGTCGTCGGATCGCGCGCAATCGCCGCCTGCACGTTCACCAGCGGTCCGATGCAGATAAGCGTAATGGCTCCCGGATGGGCGCGAATCTGCGTCAGCAGAAAATCCACCGCGTCCGCGTGTGGATGGTCCGGTTCTGCGCGCGCATAGGCGGCCTGCGTAAAGTGATTCGGCGCCGCCGTCTCCACCCCTGAAGCCACGGGAATATCCGCTCGTCCCACCGCCTCGAGATAGCGGTCCACCAGTCGCGCCCGCAGCTCCGTGTCTCCGAACTCCGTGGTGATTCCAAGCAGTTCGATCTCCGGGCTGCGCAACACCAGCGCCAGCGCGAAGGCGTCGTCGATGTCGTCGCCGATGTCGGTATCGAGAATCGCGAGCTGCGGCGCGGTCACCGGCTGCTCCGCGGGCCGGCCGCTCCGCGCCCACAGGAGCGCCAGCGCCACCACGGCTGCCATCGGAGCCTTGCTTCGCATCGCCCTCATTTTAACCGCGTCTCCAGCCGTGGCGTCTGCCGGCTTTTGTGAGCTCTAACTCTCATAACCGCCAGCGCTTTGCAGCCGGGAGGGAACACGCGGTGCAACTTATTGAGCTCGTTCCGGTTCCAATCGAGGGTCAAGCCGGGTGCGTGTCTCCGCAGGTTTCACCTCGCTGCATAGGCCCGAAACGACACAGATACGGAGGGTTTTTGTGATGAATCCAAAATCCTGGCGCTGGCTCTTGCTGGCGCTGTTTCTCCCCCTTTTCGCCGCCGCGCCTTCCCATGCGCAGATCGGCATCTCCATCACCGCCGGATTCGCCCCGCCCGCACTACCCGTTTACGAGCAGCCGCTCTGCCCCGAGGCGGGCTGGATGTGGACGCCCGGTTACTGGGCCTGGGGCGACGACGGCTACTACTGGGTTCCCGGCGAGTGGGTGCCCGCGCCCTTTACCGGCGCTCTCTGGACGCCTCCATACTGGGGATGGGCCAACGGCCGGTACGAGTTTTTTCCCGGCTATTGGGGAACCAGCGTCGGTTATTACGGCGGAATCGATTACGGCTTCGGCTATATGGGCGTCGGCTTTGCCGGCGGAGAATGGCGCGGCGGCGTCTTCGCCTATAACACCGCAGTCATGCGCGTAAACACCACCGTCATTCGCGACACCTACATAGACCGGACCGTGATCCAGCGCGACACCATCGTCAATGCACGCCACGTGGCCTATAACGGCGGTCCCGGCGGCGTGCGCCACGCGCCAACCGCTCAGGAGCGAGCGGCCATGAATGCTCACCACACGCCGGCAACCGCTTACCAGCAACAGCGCATTGCCGCCGCGCGCGCAGACCACGCCTCCTACGCCAAGGTCAATGGCGGCCATCCGCACAATGTCGTCTTCACCAGGCCTGCATCCACGGCACGGAGCGCCCGGCCCGAAGGCGAGTCGCATGCAGCCGCCCATCCCGCCACCGCCGCGCACACCGGGCATGAGCCTCGCCCTGCAACCGCGGCTCATTCTGAATCGCACACCTCCACCACCGCACACACTGAGCATGAGACTCGCCCTGCAACCGCGGCTCGCTCTGAATCGCACGCCTCCACAACCGCGCACACTGAGCATGAGACTCGCCCCGCAACCGCGGCTCGCTCCGAATCGCATGCCTCTACGACCGTGCACACTGAGCACGAATCTCGTCCGGCAACCGCGGCTCGCACGAAGCCTGAGTCGAAGCCCGAAACCCATGAGAGCACCACGGCCAAATCGGAGCACAAGGCGAGTCCGTCCATGGAAATTCGCCCCAAGCCCGGGTCCCGCTCCGCTCCCACGGTGACTGAGGTTCGACCTAAACCTGAATCGAAGCCCGAAACCCATGAAACCACCACGGCGCGGGCCGAACAGGAGTCACGACCCATGCACGAGTCGCACTCTGCGCCCAGCGCGGCGAAGGAAACGCACGGGTCTCCTGAAGCGCACGCTTCTCATCCTGCGCCGGAGACGCACGCGGCTCCCGCGCACGAACATGCGCCTTCCCCTGCGCCCAAAGAAGAGAAGCCCAGGAAGTAGTGACGCATCCAACCCGGCCTCGCCGATGCGCCTCCTGCGCGCATCGGCGGACGCGGGCCAATTTCTCGTCTTAAGGACCTGTACTAACTCAGCTCACTCGGCAGCCGCGTAAAAACTCAGCGCCGCATCGCCCTGCTCGAGCTGTCGCGTGCGCGCGAGTTCTCCATACCGTTCCTTTAGCTTTTCCTTGCGCCGGTGCTCGGCAATCACCACCGCGCCCGCCTGCAGCAAGTCCGTGCCTGATTCGCCCAGCCGCGCCATCGTCGCCTCATATTCCGCGGCCGCGTCGTACGGCGGATCCAGAAACACAATGTCGTAACGCGCTGCCTGCGCACCGGCGGCACGTGCGGAGCGCAGGAACGCCGCCACGCCGGCTGCATGAACCTGAAACAAGCTGCGCTCCACGCCCAGCGCGTCAAGGTTTGCGCGCAGCGTCTTCAACGCGGCCGGCGCGCGCTCTACGAACACCGCTGCTTGTGCGCCGCGGCTCAGTGCCTCCAGCCCTGCCGCGCCCGACCCTGCGTATAGATCGAGAAAGGCCGCGCCTTCGATGCGCGGGGCGAGCACGTTAAAGAGAGTCTCCCGCAGCCGGTCGCTGGTGGGCCGTGTCGCCATCCCCCGCGGGCACAGGAGCACCCGCGACCGGAACCTTCCCGCAATGATCCGCATCGCCCACCAGATTAGCAACCCGTCTGCGCGCCTCCCTTGAAAAATGCCCTTGCCTTCGCCCCCGACCCCGTACAATCGGGTTATGCGCGGATGGTCCATTCCGCTGGGCCGTTGGATGGGCGTGGAGCTGCGCGTTCACGTCTTCTTTCCGCTGCTGCTGTTCGTCTTCTTCGCCATCAGCGCGTCGGACGGATGGCCCCGCGGCCTCGGTCTTTTTATCCTGCTCCTCGCCGCCGTAGTCACGCGCGAAATTGCGCGCCTGCTCGTGGCCGCATGGCTGGGCCTGCGCCTGCGCGCTATCCTCATGCTGCCCATCGGCGGCCTCTTCGCCTACGCCAACCCCGAGAGTCAGGAAACCGCCACCCAGGGCCCGGGGCAATTCGCTCTCGCCCTGGCCGGACCCCTGGCAAACGGGGCCACAGCCCTGGTTCTCGCCGCTGCCATCCTGGGCGCCACCAGCGGCGTCCGCCTCTACGAGCATCCCCTCATCAGCCCCGCGCACCTGCTGCGCAGCATGGTCTGGATGCAGGCCCTGCTCGGCCTTCTCCACCTTCTGCCCGCTTACCCGCTCGACTGCGGACGGCTCATCCGCTCCAGTTTTGCCCGCAAGCACGGCCATGGGCCCGCCGGCCGCGCGGCCACCGGACTCGGCCAGGCGCTGGCCCTGGTCTTCATGCTCGGCGGCATGCCGCTGCACAATCCCTGGCTCGTGCTTGCCGGCTTTTTCATCCTGATCGGCGCGCAGATTGAAGACCAGGGCGTCTTCTTCCAGTCTGTCGTCGACACCGTGCGCATGCGCGAGGTGATGCTTACCGATTTCGCCACTCTCTCGCCCTCCGATACCCTCGCCGACGCGCTCATCCGCTGCGTGCACTCGCTCCAGGAGGATTTTCCCGTCGTCCGCGGTCCGCAACTGGTCGGCATCGTCTCCCGCCAGCGCATCGTGGACGCGCTGCGCACCGAAGGCAACGGCTACATCCAGTCCGTCATGTCCCGCGCCTTTCAGGTCGCCCGCCCTGAGGACACGCTCGGCGCCACCATCCGCCGCCTCACCGCCGGCCGCGGCCTCGCCCTCATTCCCGTCACGGAAAGCGGCAAGGTGGTCGGCATCGTCAGCGTGCAAAATCTCATGAGTTCCATGTCCTTATTGGCAGAGCAGCGCCGCATCGAGCGCCAGGACGCGAGCGAATGAGAAAAGCAGGGGAAAGGCAGTAGGGATTAGGAAGGGGGAAGGCGGGCAGCCGGGAACCATGCCAGATGTGCCCTCGGTCCCTTGTTCCCCGCTCCCTTGCTCCCCGCTCCCTTGCTCCCCGCTCCCTTGCTCCCTGTTCCCTTGCTCCCTGTTCACTGTCCAGTGTTCCCTATCCCCTATTCCCTGTTCCCTAATATTGTCTTAGCTCGATATGTCCATGCCTCCGCCACCTCTCGCCCCCGCCCTCTACCTCGTCGCCACGCCCATCGGCAACCTCGGCGACATCACCCTCCGCGCGCTCGACGTCCTGCGCCGCGCCGACCGCATCGCCTGCGAAGACACGCGCCAAACCCAAAAGCTTCTGAATCATTTCCAGATCGAGAAAAAAACCGTCAGCTATCACCAGCACAATGAGCGCTCCCGTGCCACGGAACTCGTCCAAAACCTAAAGGCCGGGGAGGCCATCGCGCTGGTTACCGACGCGGGCATGCCCGGCATCAGCGATCCCGGCCACGCGCTCGTCGCCGCAGCCATCGCGGCCGGCGTTCCCGTCATCCCCATCCCCGGAGCCAA
>JASHTS010000098.1 GCA_030040425.1 Acidobacteriaceae bacterium
CCGGCCGACCTGCCTGCGGCGACCACCTGGCACCAGCTCTCGAACTACGGCGGCGCTCAGGCCGACGCGCGCTGGGACCTGGGATGGAATAGCTTTTCGGCGGGCCTCTACTCCTTCGTTCAGCATGAGAGCGATCTGTTCGGCGTAACCGATAATACGACCGACCCTGCCACCGTCTATCCCAACCAGGCGGCGAACGCCAACGCGGGCCTGGTGGAGTTTTACCTGGCGGACCATCTGCGCCTGGGCCAGTACGTCACGCTGCTGGGCGGCGAGCGGTTCTCCATCTATCGCTCCGAGCTCGATGAAAGCGCGACCTATCCGCGCATCGGCGCCACCGTGCGCATTCCGCGCCTGAACTGGGTGCTGCGCGGCTTCTACGGGCATTTCTTTCAGCCCGCGCCGATTCTCACCGTTTCAAGCTCGGTGCTGAACTACGCCAATAGCCTGGGAGGCGGCGAAAACGCCTTCACGCCCATTCCCTCCGAGCGCGACGAGGAACATCAGTTCGGCATCCAGATTCCCTACCGCGGATGGATGCTCGACATCGATACTTTCAAGAACCGCGTCAACAACTTCCTCGACCACTCCAACCTTGGCGAATCGAACATGTATTTCCCCATCGCCGTCGACGGGGCGCTGATCCGCGCCTGGGAGATGACGATGCACTCGCCGCCGATTTCTCACTACGGCCAGTTCTACGTGACTTACTCGAACCAGATCGCCGAGCAGCGCGGCAACATCATCGGCGGATTCACGTGCAGCCTTCCCACTGACCCGGCCTGCGATCTCGGCCCGCAGTATATCTCGCTCGATCACGACCAGCGCAACACGCTGAACACGGGATTCACAGCCAACCTGCCCCTGCGCACCTGGTTTTCGAGCAACGTGTATTACGGCTCGGGTTTCTCGAATGGGCTGGCCGGATCGGGCCAGGGCCCGTACAACGGACCGTATCTGCCCGTGCACACCACTTTCGACTCCTCGATCGGCCATTCCTTCGGAGAAAGCTGGCGCGCCTCGGTGACCGCCGTGAACGTGACAAACCATCGAGTACTGCTCGATAACTCCATTACTATCGGAGGGTTTCATTACAACGACCCGCGCATGATCGCGGCCGAGCTGCGCTACCGGTTCAATTTTTGAGCGCGATTTGCAGATTATTTCGCGGAATTCGCTACGATGGAGAATAAGGGCGGCTGAAACCGGAAAATTTTCCGGATTGGCCGCCCGTCGTGTTTGGGAAGGAAATTCAGCGACGGAGGAAAAGGACCATGGCATCGACGCGGCACCAGTTGTTTCTCACGCAACAGGAAGTGGAACGCGCGGCGCGCAGCCAGGACCTGCGCGAGGCGCCCAGGCGGGCCATGCTCGATCGCGCGGAGGAGAACGACGCCGAAGGCGCCATCGTGCCCACCGGCGGCGCGGAGGCGCGCGGGCAAATCGATGACTCGGCGAACGGATTCGCATTCAGCGAAGAGTTGCTCTTTGACCCCACCACCAGGCGTCTGAACCGGGTGCGCGAGCAGTAGGCCGCATTACTGGCGTCCTGCTCAGGTTCCCACGCGGAACAGGCCCGGCAGAACCTGGCCGGCCTTGCCTTCCACCACGTGCGTGAAGGCCTCGGCGTTGAGGGGGCTTTCAGGGCCGATATAGACCGTGCGCGCTCCCTCAAACCGCGCCCAGTGGACGAAGTTGGCCGCGGGGTAAACGGAGCCCGAGGTGCCGACCACGAGCATCAGCGTGGATTTGCGGATCTCGCGGCGGATGCGATCCATCTCCAGCGGCGTCTCGCCGAAGAAGACGATATGCGGGCGCAGGCGTCCGCCACAGGCGCAGCGGCCCACTTCGTCCAGGCTCGCATACACGCGGCGGTCTTCCACCGGCGCAGCGCCGCACTCGCGCTCGCAGCGCGATCCGGCCAGCTCGCCGTGCATGTGAATGAGGTTTACGCTGCCGGCCCTCTCGTGCAGA
This sequence comes from Acidobacteriaceae bacterium, assembly GCA_030040425.1. GTDB lineage: Bacteria > Acidobacteriota > Terriglobia > Terriglobales > Acidobacteriaceae > Telmatobacter. Next base: position 1,975 of record JASHTS010000098.1, read on the forward strand.
TCGTCCACGTTCTGCGTGCAGAGAAAGAAGCGGCCCTCGCCGCCTGAATTGAGCGACTGCTCCAGTTCGGCGAGAGCCAGGTGGGCCGGATTGGGCTGGGCTTTTTCTGCAGCGGCGCGGCGCGCGGAGTAAAACGCCCACACGGCTGCCGGATCGCGCTCCCATGCCTCGGGCGTGCACACATCCTCGATGCGAAAGCCCGCCCACAGGCCGTCCGAATCGCGAAAGGTGGGCAGGCCGCTCTCGGCGCTGATGCCGGCGCCGGTGAGGACGAAGACGCGATCTGTGGGCGAGATGGAGATGGTCATAACAGTGATCAGTGGTCAGTGGTCAGCGGTCAGTTTTCAGCGAGCAGCGTCCGGATTGTGCATTTCCTGATCACCGACCACTGTTCACTGACCACTGCCGTCACGGCACCAGCAGAATCTTGCCCGTGGTCTTGCGGCTTTCCATGTCGATCTGCGCCTGGGCGGCCTCGGCCAGAGGATAGGTGTGCTCGGTACGCAGTTTGAGCTCGCCCCTGGCGGCCCAGTTGAGCACGTCGCCGGCGCGCCACTCGAACTCGCTGCGCGTCGCAATGTAATGCCAGAGCGAGGGCCGCGTGATGTAGAGCGAGCCTTTGCTGTTGAGCTGGGCCAGATCGAAGGGCGGCACGGCGCCGCTTGCCTGCCCGAAGAGCGCCAGCAGTCCGCGCGGGCGCAGGCAATTGAGGCTTTTGTCGAAGGTCGTTTTGCCCACCGAGTCGTAGACCACGTCTACGCCTTTGCCGTTGGTCAGCCGCTTCACCTCGGTTTCGAAGTCCTGTTCGGTGTAGAGAATCACCTCCGCTGCGCCGGCCTCGCGCGAAAGCTCGGCCTTTGCGGGACTGGAGACGGTGGTGAAGACGCGCGCGCCTATCTTCGCTGCCATCTGCGTGAGCAGCAGACCCACGCCGCCGGCGCCTGCATGGACGAGCGCCGTATCTCCGGCCTTGAGGGGAAAGGTGGAGTAGGCAAGGTAATGCGCGGTCATGCCCTGGAGCACGGCCGCCGCAGCCTTCTCCGGTCCCAGCCCGGCTGGGACTTTGACCAGTTGCGCGGCGGGAACAAGCGCATACTCGGCGTAGCTCCCCAGCACACCGGCAGAGGCCACCAGGTCGCCTGCGGCAAAACCGGAAACGCCCGGGCCGAGCTCTTCCACGGTGCCTGCGGCCTCGCTGCCCGGTGTGAACGGGAGGGCCGCCTTGTAAACGCCTCTGCGGAAGTAAATTTCAACGAAGTTGACGCCCGTGGCCTCCACGCGCAGGAGCACCTGGCCGGGCCCCGGATGCGGAATAGGCAGCTCGGCGAGGCGCAGGACCTCGGGTCCACCCGTCTCCTGAATCTGGATGGCTTGCATGTCAGGGTTAAGGATGAACCAAAAGCGCGGCCAAAAGCAAGCAACTTGCTTATTTTTCAACACCGCGATGGGAGAAGAGGGCAAACATCGAAGCTGCGCCGGACGAGCAAGGGGCGGCGCTTCCGGCGCGCCCTGGAACGGGATGCAGCCGCCCGTGTCTATGTCACGGCTTCCGGGTGCAGCAGGTGCAGCAAATCCAGAGCGCAGCACACATGAGCGTTCTCCGGCTTGCGGAGGTCTATCTCATTGGGCTTGGTTGCAACCAGGATGTGGCATCGGCGGCAGATGGAGCTGATGGAACCATCCACACGGAAGGCATGCAGGAAGATCGAAGGGGGGGATGCGGCCACGAGGGTCTCGATTCATGCTCCCCATACGTTGGGGAGCCGGTACTGGTTTAGATGCGCAGCCCGATCCGGCTCGAATCGCCGCTTTCATCGCATCGAAGTCATTCGGCGGCGTTCAGGCAACCCGATTCAGTTCTGTGGAACAATAGGGGTATCGGAAGATCCCCCAAAGCAGTCTTCCCGTCCTGGAGTATCCCCGTAGTGTTCACAACGCAACCCTTCGTACATCGCATCAACGCCGATGGAAGCATAGATTCCTTTTGCCGCAAGTGCCTGGTTACCATCGCTTCATCCCTATGGGAAACAGAATTGGACGGCGCCGAGCGCGAGCACCGTTGCGATCCGATTCAGTTGGAATATGTGCAAGGCATCCTCAACCGGCCGCAGGCATAGGGCGCGGCGCTTCAGGCGAGGGGCCGCAGCCGATGCATTGTTCTTTCCCGCGCGCGGCCACGGCAGTTCCGGCTGCCAGTTCCCGGTTCCCTGCTTTTAGAAGTTCCCTTCCTGCCGGTCGCTGGTCAGGCTCTGCTCATCGGTAAGGGCGAGCCGCACCAGCCTGTCTACCGTATAGGAAGCCGGATGCTGGCCGGTGTAGTAATGGCGCACCTGCAGCTCGCCCAGCAGGCCGAGAGCGAGCAACTGAATGCCGGCCACGATCAGCACCGCACCCATGACAAACATAGGGCCGTGAAGATACATCACGTCCACGTGCGGATTGAAGATCTTGATGCCCAGCAGAATGGCGGCCATGCCGGACCCGATCAGCATGCTCAGCGCGCCCAGACCGCCAAAAAAGTGCAGCGGCCGGCTCATGTAGCGAAGCAGGAAGCGGATGGTGAGCAGGTCGAAGAAGACGCGGAAGGTGCGGCCCAGGCCATAATGGCTGCGGCCGTTCTTGCGGTTGACGTTGTGGATGGGTATCTCGCAGATGGAGGCGCCGTACCAGCTTGCCAGCGCAGGGATGAAGCGGTGCATCTCGCCGTAGAGCGGGATATTGTGAATGATCTCGCGGCGATAGGCCTTGAAGGTGGTGCCGAAGTCGTGAATGGCAACGCCGGAAAGCCTGGCCATCGTCCAGTTGGCGCAGCGCGAGGGGATACGGCGGAAGACGAAGTTGTCGATGCGCTCCTTGCGCCAGCCGGAGACCACGTCGTAGCCCTCGTCGAGTTTTTCGAGGAAGGCGGGAATGTCGTTGGGGTCGTGCTGCAGGTCGCCGTCCATGGCCAGAATGAACTCGCCCGAGGCGTGGTCGAAGCCCGCAGCCAGCGCCGAGGTCTGGCCGAAGTTCCGGCGCAGCTTGACCACCAGCACCCGGCTGTCCACGGCGGCAATCTCCTCAAGCAGTTTGTAGGTGCGGTCATTCGATCCGTCGTCGACCAGCACCAGCTCGAAGGTCTCGCCCACCTGCTCCATCACCTGCTTGAGGCGCGCATAGAGAACGGTCACGTTCTCTTCTTCATTGTGGAATGGCACAACAATCGAGTACTTTGCCATAACTTCTTAGACGCTAAATAGATGGACGAAGTCTAGGCGCCGCTTCGAAAAATGTTGCAGCAGGTTCATAAAGAATCCCTAAAGATATTTCAGCCGCAGTTCGGCCCAAATCCTGCCGGGGCGCCTCCTCATGGGGCGCTGCAGGTCACTTCTCAAGCTCGTCAAGCATGGACTGCATCTCGCTCAGGGCATGGCTATTGCCGTTGCGGGCAGCGCAACCGATGCCGGCCTGGAGACGGGCAACGGCCTCCGCTTTGCGTCCCGCCTGGGTAAGCGTCTGCGCGGCCATGAAGTAGCCGGCAGTGTAGTCCGGATCGTTCTCCAGCAGGGTGTCAAACTCAGCCAGCGCCGCAGCCGTCTCTCCGCGGCTGATCAGCTCCATCGCGATCCCGTAACGGGCAAAGCTGTTGCGGGGATCGAGTGCGAGAATCTCTTTGAGGCCTGCGATCTTGTCCATAGCTTGTCGCGCTCCCGCCCCGGTCTGCGAGCGGTCAAAGAGGAATTTGCCTAAATGGCTGGGAATGCTGAAACTGAAACAGAATCCCGAAGAGGCCCTCGGGCGGCCAGGTCCGCGTGCCTCCTGTTCATGCTGCCTGTTTGTATTGTAACTGGAGCGCCGGCGGGAGGCGTGGGGCGGCCACGGTTGAGGCCGCAAAGCAGGGGGCGGTAAGGAGCAAGGAAGGCATGAGCGAATCGGAGAGCAGCCCGGCCGGGCGCACCGTGGCCAGCACGCACTCGGAGATGACGGAGATCATCCTGCCCAACGACACGAATATCCTGGGGAATTTACTGGGCGGGCGGCTGATGCACTTCATCGATCTGACCGGCGCCATGGCCGCCTACCGGCACTCGCACACGCACGTAGTGACCGCGGCCATGGACCACATCGACTTCATCCGGCCTGTGCACCTGGGCGACCTGCTTACGCTCAAGTCCAGCGTGAACCGCGCCTTTTCAAGCTCGATGGAAGTGGGGGTAAAGGTGTGGGCCGAGAACACGCGCACCGGCGAGCTGTCGCACGTGGCCAGCGCCTACCTGGTCTTTGTGGCCATTGACGAGCAGGGGCGGCTGGCGAAGGTGCCGGCGGTCGAGCCGCAGACTCCGGACGAGCTGCGCCGCTATGCCGATGCGCTCCGCCGCCGCGAGCATCGCGAGGCCGAGCACGCCCGCCGCAAAGAGGCCAAGCGGGCCGCTGCGGCAGGCGTCGTGGAGGGGAGCGCGGGCAGACTCTGAGAGCAGCGCCAGGCGGATCGATGGCGGCGACGCGCAGCCAGCCCATTGCGCCTGAATTCTCCCCTTTCCTTCCTCAAGGATTGAGACTAAAGCGAACGCAGGAAATCGATGAGGTCCTGCTGTTCCTGCGTGCTCAGCCGGTTAAAGTTGTCGATCACCTTATTGGCCTCGCTGCCCGGACTCTTGTGATCTTCGATGGCTTCCACCAAGTTGGAAGTGCGTCCGTCCTGGAGGAAAAATACGCGCTGGCCTACACCCCAGAGCGGAGCGGTGCGGAACTCATCGGGGCCGGCGCTGCCTTGGGTAATGCCGTCCGCGAGCCCCTTGCCCATGTGATGCACCAGAAGGTCGGAGAACAGATTCACGGTTTGATTCGACAGGGCGGCGCTCGGTGAAGTGCTGGAGCCGCTGGCAATGCTGCCGCCCGTGGTAAACGACGGCGTATGGCAATGGGCACATCCTGCTGTGGTGAAGGCTGCGCGTCCACTCACCGTGGAAGGCGTCTCCGGCGCAGGAGCAGGAGGAGCCAGCATCCGCATGAAATTGGCGAATGCCTCGATGTCGGAGACCACAGCCGGATTCACAGCCCCGGTGGAAGCTGTGGTGAAGTTGAGTGTGTCGTTGGGTGAGGGAACGAACAAACAGGACGGGGTCTCATCGCGTTCCTGCGGGAACAACTGGTTCGAGATGCCCATTTCAACGTTGTAGGCCTCGCCCGCGAACATGAGCAGGGATTTGTTTTGCGCCTTCCACCCAAAGCGGGTAATGGTGCCGTCATTGGCGCTGATATTGGCATTGCCGCTCAATATGGCGTTGGGATGGCCGGAAATGCCCAGCGCCGTTTTGGCCGACGCATTGGCCTGCATGTTGGCGAGGATGGCCGAGTCTGGAATTGCCTCAATGAGGCCGGCGCCGAAAAGCGGTGTGGGGATGCGGAAAATGATGTTGGCATTTCCGCCTTGACCGCTGAGAGGATTTCCGGCCGGCGTGAAATCCGGTTGGGCGATGTTGCATCCAGGCGCGTCGCTGCGGCCGGTGATGACGAAGGAATCATGCACTTCCCCATCGTTGGTCCCGTTGGGATTGAGCTTGAACCGCGCTTCGCGCACGGGGCCGTTGGCCGTGATGAACCAGGGAACAATGTTTTTTGCCCCGTTGAGCGTGGCGACGGCAATCAACGGATTTTGCGCGGGACTGCTCCCACCGGGGGCCGGTTGCGCATGGCAAGACAGGCACTGATTGGAGTTGAATCGGGGTCCAAGACCGGTGTTGTTGCCGCCCTTGACAGTCTCAACCTCCGCGAACCGGCCTTGCCCGTCCTGAAAGAATGCGGCTTCATCGGAGGTGAGGTCGCTCAGCGGTCCGCCGGCGCCGGGTGTGCCGCCCCGCACGCCGGGATCGACCGCGCCCATTTGCTGCCCACCCACATGGTGACAGCTCGATATCGCGCATGCCGCAACAACGAAAGCGGCCAGAACCAGCAAAGCCATCTTCGTCCGCGTTTTCATGATCGTTTTCCTCCTCTGATGCGATTTATGTGCTCAATGTCTCTTTCAAACCCGGTGCAGTTCGACTTCCGCGGCATGACTCTCATTCGAGGGGCCTGCGCCCGCGCCAGTGAATCGCACAGGAGAACCTGCGCAGTCACAATCCGGTCAACCAGGTCCGGTCTACCAGCAAAGGTTCAGTTTTCTGAATCCGAGGGGGTGCTTTCAGGCTGGGGAGGAGAGGGTCGTTTCGAGGTTGAAAATGGCATCATTATATGCCTATCGGGTCTGGCGGCGGGTGGCAACTTTTACAATTTTCATTCGAGGAAATTCGTTTACTCTTCCCCAACGATGTCCCAAGCGACTCCATCGACGGCCAGGCACGCCGAGTATCCCCGGCGCATCGTCTGCCTGACCGACGAGACCACGGAGACGCTGTATCTGCTCGGCGAGCAGGAGCGCATCGTGGGCATTTCTGCCTACGCCAGCCGGCCCAAGGAAGCGCGCTCGAAACCCCGCGTCTCCGCCTTTCGCGACGCCAATTTCGAGAAGATTCTTGCGCTCCAGCCCGACCTGGTGCTCGCCTTCAGCGATGTGCAGGCTGCAATCACACAGGAATTGGTCCGGCGCGGCCTGACGGTGATGCACTTCAACCAGCGCAGCGTGGCCCAGATTCTCGAGATGATCGCCACGCTGGCGCGGCTCGTGGGCAAGATGAGCGAAGGTGAGGCGCTGATCGAAAAGCTGCAGCGCGGCCTTGAAGAAACCAGCGAAGCGGCAGCAAAGTTTCCGCGCAGACCCCGCGTGTATTTCGAGGAGTGGGACTCGCCGCTCATCAGCGGCATCGAGTGGGTGGAAGAGCTGATCGAGGTTTCGGGCGGCGAGCCCGTCTTCCCCGAGCTGCGCCGGTGCGGCAAGGCTCAGGACCGCGTGGTCGATTTGGCCGAGGTCGTCGCGCGGGACCCCGAGGTGATTCTCGCCTCCTGGTGCGGCAAAAGGGTAAAGAAAGAGGCAATCGCTGCGCGGCCGGGATGGTCGCAAATCAGCGCCGTCCGCAACGGCCACGTGTACGAGATCGACGGCGACTCGATTCTGCAGCCGGGTCCGGCCTCGCTCACCGACGGCGTGCGCGAGATTCATGCCATTCTCGCGCGCGTCGCGGCGGAATCCCGCTAGCCGCATGATTCGGGCTTTGAAAGGGCAGGGCTTCAGCCGTGCCGCACAATCGTCCATTACCGGCGCGTGCGGACTTCAGCCCGCCGTCGCGACGGCACGCAATTTCCTGTAAAATTTTTATTGAGGAAGTGAGGGTTTCGCCGTATGGCGCATGGCCATGCAATGCCCGCCCCGGTGGCTTTACCGGGAGTTTCCAAGATCGTCGCCATCGGTTCCGGCAAAGGCGGTGTGGGCAAAACCACCATCGCCGTCAACCTGGCCATCGCGCTCATGAAGCTGGGCCAGCGCGTGGGCCTGATGGACGCCGACATCTACGGCCCCAACGTGCCGCTGATGATGGGCTCGAGCCAGCAGCCGGCAGTCGGTCCCGGCAACATCATTGAGCCCAACCTCACCCACGGCCTCAAAACCATCTCTGTCGGCTACATCTCGCCCGGCGACAAGCCCCTGGTGATGCGCGGCCCCATGCTGCACCAGATTATTCGCCAGTTCCTGCAGCAGGTGGACTGGGGCGAGCTCGATTACCTCATCGTCGATCTGCCCCCAGGCACCGGCGACGTGGTCATCTCCCTGGTGCAGACGGTGCCGCTCACCGGCGCGGTGGTGGTTTCCACGCCGAGCGATGTGAGTCTCGAAGACGCGCGCAAGGCGCTGGCCATGTTTGCGCAGGTGAATGTGGAAGTGCTGGGCATCGTCGAGAACATGAGCCGCTTCACCTGCCCGCACTGCCAGCATGAAATCGACATCTTCTCCCGCGGCGGCGCCGAGCGCACGGCGAAGCAGTTCAACGTGCCGTTTCTCGGAGCCATCGATCTCGTCCCCGCGATTCGCGAGGGCGGCGACCGCGGCCTGCCCGTGGCGCTGGCCGGACCCAAGAGCCCGCAGGCGGCGGCGTTCTTCGATGCGGCGCAGAAGCTGATGGAGCAGGCCGAAGCCGCCGCGGCGCGCGCGAAGGATGTGATCGAGATTCGGTGAGCAGTGGACAGTGGACAGAAAAAGGCGGGGTTTGCGCCCCGCCTTTTGTTTACTTCGTTGGGTAACCCCGCGAAGTCCTCGGCTTCCTAACTCCGCTAGCTCTGCTAACCCCGCCGACTCCGCTGGCCTTTCTTACCGCCAGTGCCCTTCAATCAGCACCCAGCCGTCGTGGCGGTGAACCCAGTGATGCGCAACCCAGACTGCGCCGGGATGCGGTGGTGCAACCCACACACCCGCATGCCACGTGTAGCGATTGCCATCCCAGTATTGGTACCCGGGTTGCCACACCCAGCCGGGATGCGGGCGCGGGCCCATGTGCTCGTGGATCGGCGCGGGCGGCCCGATGCGCACCACCACTTGAGCCATCCCGGCAAGCGGAGTCATGCAAAGAGCAAGCAGGACTGTCAAAGCAGTTTTTTTCACGATGTGTTTCCTCCATGGGGAATCGGATCGATACCGGATACGTGCCTAAGACTCCGGTTCAAGAATTGTAACGCGCAAAGGGGGGCGAAGTTGTTCTGGATAAGCCAGGACAGATTCCTAAGTTTGAGATATTTGCGACCCGAAGAAAGCAACCCTCGGACACCGATGCGCCGGCGGCGCCGGATCGATGCTCAGGCCGCCGAATGCGCCCGTTCGCGCGGCGCAAAAAGATTGCCCAGGCGCTGTATCTGCGCGCCCACCTGGGAGAGCTTCTCTTCAATGGATTCGTACCCGCGATCCATGTGATACACGCGGTCAACCACGGTTTCTCCCTCGGCCACCAGCGCGGCCAAAACGAGCGAAGCCGAAGCGCGCAGGTCGCTGCACATCACCGCCGCCGACGAGAGCCGCGCCGGCCCGCGCACCGTGGCCGTGCTGCCGTCCACCTTGATGTTCGCGCCCATGCGCACCAGTTCCTGCACGTGCATGAAGCGGTTTTCGAAGATGTTTTCGCGCACCAGGCTTACGCCCTCGGCCTGCGTGGCCAGGGCCATGTACTGCGCCTGCATGTCGGTGGGGAAGCCGGGATATTCTTCAGTGGAAATGTCGGCGGCGCGCAGCGGTCCGCCGGCGCGCACGCGCACCGCGTCGGGCGCCAGTACATCGATACGCGCGCCGGCCTCTTCGAGCTTGGCTATAACTGCGCCCAGGTGCGCAGCATTGCAGTTGGCCACGGTCAAATCGCCGCCGGTGATGGCGCCGGCTACCAGAAATGTGCCCGCTTCGATGCGGTCCGGACTGATGCGGTAGCGCGCGCCGTGCAGGCTTGGTACGCCCTGCACGTGGATGGTCGAAGTGCCGGCGCCTTCGATGCGCGCGCCCATGGCGATGAGCAGCGCGGCCAGGTCGCAGACTTCGGGCTCGCGCGCGCAGTTCTCCATCAGCGTTTCGCCCTCGGCGAGCACTGCAGCCATCAGCAGATCCTCGGTGCCGGTGACGGTGATCTTGTCGAAGACGATATGCGCGCCGCGGAGGCGACCGATCTGCGCATCGACGCGGGCCTCAAGATAGCCGTGCTCCTGCACGATCTCCGCGCCCATCTTTTCGAGGCCTTTGATGTGCAGGTCGATGGGCCTGCCGCCAATCGCGCAGCCGCCGGGCATGGCCACGCGCGCCATGCCGGTGCGGGCGATGAGCGGCCCCAGCACCAACGCGCTTGCGCGCATGGTCTTGACGATCTCGTATTTCGCCACCGGATCGGAGAGCGTGCGGCAACTGAGGATCGTGCGGTCTTCGCGCAGATCGACCTCGGCTCCCATCGAGGCCAGCAGCCGGCGCTCGGTCTCGATGTCGCGCACATGCGGAATATTTTCGAGCGTGACCCCGTCCTCGGTGAGAATCGCCGCCGCCATGCAGGGCAATGCGGAGTTCTTCGCCCCGGAGATGTGAACGAAGCCGGTGAGGGGATTGCCGCCGCGAATGACGAACTTATCCATATTGGATTGGGGCCTGGCCGCTTGCAGAATCGAAATGGAATGCCGCTCCTGAAAAAGCCTGGAGCGCGGCGTTTCCGAGACTTCAGTGTAAATGCGGCGGGCGCCCCGCTCCGCAGCCTTGTTCGAGGGCTCAGGACCGCGCGCCGGCCGGGTAACTAACACTTTTGTGACAGACTCTTGACCTGGAAGCACCGCCAAGGAGAGCATCCAACCAGATAACGGGCCGCATCGTAGGTGGTGCTGTGACCAGAAACTCTTCCAAAACGCTCGCTGCGGTTCTCCGCGAAACCGTTCGGTGCGTGGAACTGAGCTCGGACATCAGCCCGGATGACCACGCCTTGCTGGAGCTGAAGCGTGTCCTTCTGCTCAAGATCGCCGCGCTCGAAGCGGATACCGCGCACCCGGGAACCGACGGCGAGGACTTGCTTCATCCGAGCCGTGCGGCGTAATTCTTACCGGGCGTATCTCTCACCGGGATTGACCCTGTCGGGCTGAATCTCGCGCGGCGCGGGCGGCGGCGCACAAAAGAACGGGCGCCGCACCCTGTACTCGCGACGCCCCCAAAAAACCTTTACTTCAACTCAATCTTCAGTTCCAGCGGGATTCCGGCTCAGTTCTGCGAAACCGCGCCCGAATCGGCATCTGCGGACGGCTGCGCCTCTTGAGAGGGCTGCGCGTCGGCCGCGGGCTGGGTCTGATCCGGCTGAACTTGGCTCGGCTCTGCCGCTGCGCCCTGGGCAGGCGGCGCAGCCACGGCCAGGTTGAGCGGCTCGGTGAGCGAGAACTCAAGCACCGCGCCCGGCTCGAGCGTGGCCTGGGGATGATTCACGAGCAGGTGCACCGTGACCGCGCCTGCACCCACCAGGGTTCCCGCAAGCGCGCCCGCAGGTCCGCCGAGAACGCCGCCGGTAATGGCTCCGGCGCCCACCGCGCCGCCGTATTCGATGCTGTCTTTCTTCAGGTGCGAGCCCGGCGAGATGGTGCCCTCGCCGCCCACGCGCGCATTCGAATCCGGCGCGCCGCTGGTTTGCGCATAGAGATGAAAGCGGGAGCCGTCGGGCAGAATCACCGTCTCCGGCCGCAGCAGCATGGACCCGTGGCCCCCGAAGTGGCCGGTGGAGACCTGGACCACAGAGCCGTCGATTTCAGCTCCGGCGGGGATCAGAACCTCATTGCCGCGAAAAACGTCGCTGGCCACGCTGCAGCGGAAGGTGTCGCCGCTCCGGGCGTACGCAGTCGAAATCCTGTCGAGCAGGTGGGCGCGAATCTCCGTGCCGGAGGCGAGCATGCCCGGGGGCAGCGGAGCGGGATGGACGATGTCGCCGTCGGGATCGGTTACCGCCGCGCGCTCATTCAGCTCGGGCTCGTAAGTGGTCCCGGGAGCCACCTGCACAATGCCATCGTCGGTGCCGTCGGCAGAGTTGTGCGCATAGGCCGCCGGCGACGGCTGCATGGGCGCGGCCTGTGGATGCGCGGGCACAGCCGGCTTCGCCATCGGTTGCATGGGGGAGGGCTTGGAAGGCGGTGCGGCCGGCTGCTGCGATGTCTCATCGATGATGCCCGTGTCTGGAGGAGGATTCGAGGTTCCGCTGTAGGGGTTCGATTGCGCGGTCTGCGCCGCCAGCGCGGCGGCCGCAAGCAGAAACAGGGCGCACACGAAAACGGGGCGTCTCATCCTGGACTCCTTTGCGAGAACTCTCTCACGGAAATCGCGGCTTGGGCGAAAATCTCCCTATCCACTTAAGACCCGTTTCCGTGGAAAAGGTTGTGTGCAGGCTGCGGATTCAGCCCTGCAACGCCAAATGCTTCCATTTCAGGCTAACCCGGGCGCGAGTTGCGCGTACCGCCGGAAACATGCCGGGTGCCTTCGCCGCTAAGAATCGAGAGAGTTACCCCAATGGTGGACCGTATCGGGATGAGGAATGCGCCGCGCTTCGCGTGATTGCCGGCACAGGTTCCGAAAAGGCTCCGTTTGCTAGAATCCAAGCGGAATCGAGATTTCTGACGCACAGGAGAGGGTCCGTTTGCAGGAGCTTCTAGGTACCATCCAAAGCACCGCCGGAGAAGCACTTGCCGTGGATCGCCGCCCGCAATTGAATGACCGGCTGCTGCACCGCATCGTGAGGAATGCCATGACTGAGATTGTTGCCATCCGCGCCCGCGAGGTTCTGGACTCGCGCGGAAATCCCACCGTGGAAGCGGACGTGTTTCTGGAGGGCGGCGCCATGGGCCGCGCCATCGTGCCTTCGGGCGCTTCCACGGGCGAGCATGAGGCCGTGGAGCTGCGCGACGGCGACAAGAGCCACTACCTGGGCAAAGGCGTGCTGCAGGCCGTGGCCAACGTGGAAACCGTGATCGCGCCCGAGCTCGAAGGCATGGACGCGGCCAACCAGCGCCTCATCGACCAGACCATGATCGCCCTCGACGGCTCGCCCAACAAGAGCAAGCTGGGCGCCAATGCCATCCTCGCCGTCTCCATGGCCGCCTCGCGCGCAGTCGCGGAGACGCTGGAGATCCCCCTCTACCGCTATCTCGGCGGCGTGAATGCCAGCATTCTGCCTACACCCATGCTGAACGTGCTCAACGGCGGCGCGCATGCTGACTCGAATGTCGATTTTCAGGAGTTCATGATCATGCCCGTCGGCGCGGAGCGCTTCAGCGAGGCGCTGCGCTGGGCCGCGGAAACCTTTCACTCCCTCAAAGGCGTGCTCAAGAAGAAGGGCTACAACACCGCTGTGGGCGACGAGGGCGGCTTTGCGCCTTCGCTCAAGTCGAACACCGAGGCCATTGACCTGATTCTCGAAGCCGTCCATGCGGCCGGCTACAAGCCCGGCGGCCAGATCGCCATCGCCCTCGATCCCGCCTCCAGCGAATTTTACGACAAGGACAAGAAGAAATACGTCTTCAAGAAGAGCGACAAGCGCGAGCTCTCAAGCGACGAGATGGTGCAGTTCTACGAGGAGTGGGTGCGGCAGTACCCCATCGTCTCGCTCGAGGACGGCCTGGCCGAGGACGACTGGGAAGGCTGGCGCACGCTGACCGACAAGCTCGGAAACCGCATCCAGCTTGTGGGCGACGACATCTTCGTCACCAACGTCAAGCGCCTGCAGCGCGGCATCGAGGAAGGCGTGGGCAATTCCATTCTGATCAAGGTAAACCAGATCGGCACGGTCACGGAAACCCTTGAAGCCATCGAGCTCGGCCGCCGCTATGGCTACACTTCGGTCATTTCGCACCGCTCCGGCGAAACCGAAGACACCTTCATCGCCGATCTCGCCGTGGCCACGGGCGTGGGCCAGATCAAGACCGGCTCCGCCAGCCGCACCGACCGCATCGCCAAATACAACCAGCTGCTCCGCATCGAAGAAGAGCTGGGCTCCGGCGCCGTCTACCTCGGCCTCGAAAGCCTGAACTACAACGACTAGCTTGCGCAGCGCGCCACACCGCAAATCTGTTGGGTGCCCCAGGTCCAGGGTCCCCACGGACAGGTCTTCGTCCGTGGGGCGGAGATCCCGCTTCTGGGACCTGGGAAAGCATCCCCGCGCGATCCGCGCACTCAACGCTGTCATCCTGGGCGAGGTTTGGCCCGGACACGGGCCAAACGGAGTCGAAGGACCTGCAGTTGCACCCGTGATTGTGCGCATCACCCCAAACCTTGTCATCCTGAGCGAGCCCGCGTCAGCGGACGAGTCGAAGGACCTGCAGCTGCATTTAAAGCCCTTCGCACCTGCGATGGATCAATCGCGTACCATCCCTCGCTCAAATCGGCCCATGTCGGGTTCACCTTCTCAATCAACGCAATCTTTTTCTCCCGCCTCCATCCCTTCAATTGCTTCTCGCGTGCAATCGCGTTCCGTGGGCCCGTGAACCGCTCGAACCAGACGAGGCGGTCGCAATTGTATTTGGACGAGAAGCCCTCGAAGGTCTTGTCTTTATGCTGAAAGCTGCGCTTCAAAAGATCGCCGGTCATCCCGATATAGAGCGTGCGGCTGCGACTGGCCACAATGTACGTGAAGTAGATTCGTTCGTCGCGCACGGCCAACACTCTACGCTTCGATATTGACCCGCGCAAACTCGCGATCTATCGTCGTCTTGCTATCCTCACAACCATGATTCTTGGTCACCACGATTCTCAATCAGCCACAAGCCGCTGTCATCCTGAGCGAGGTCGCAGCGGCGACCGAGTCGAAGGACCTGCAGTTGTTCGTTCGCCGGTAGTCGACTTCGTGGAAAATGAAGCGCTCGCCTCAATTCGCTTCGTCTTTCTCATACAAAGGAAAGTGCTCTGACAGCTCTCTCTCACTGTTCGGTGTCGGCATTAAGGTGAAGAATTGGTCGCCGCGCTTGATGAACCCCTGGACCTCGCCTTCAAAGACTTCGTTGAGTACGAGCTTGCATCCTTCACGGGTGATGCTGGCCATTGCAGCGTAATCCCACGATCTTTTGCATGGCCATGCCTTGAGAACAATCGCGGTGGGCGCAGCGGTCCTGTGTTCGTTCAATCCCCTGTCAACGCTATCCGCGAAACCGACCTTGACCCGATTGGGTAATGCCTCTGGCACGAGCTGGATGATATAGAAAAAGCCGAATCGGTCGTCGGTGGGCGAACCCTCCTCGGCTTCCGGTATTGGGCCTCTCCTCGCCTCATATGCTGCAATGAGACGATCAGCGTCCGACCGCGAGAGCAGGAGCTTGTCGCCCTTCCCTCGTAGCAGCGTGAGCTTAAGGGTCTCGTTCTCTCTTGCGATGAACCGACGCACTGTTCCGCCGTCGAGCGACAGGCGCTTTGCAACCTCCGGAATCCCCACCATCTCTGACATCGATATCGTCCGGTATGATAGACCGTCGAAGGAGCCGAAAGCGCATGCGGATCCTTCGACTCGTCGCGCTCGCGCGGGTGCGCGTGCGCGACCTCGCTCAGGATGACAGCGTAGTCGCAGACCTGCGAACCCGTGCCCAGAATAAAGAGGCTGCACTCACCGCGCCGCCGCCCCCGTGCTCGCCGCTTTACCCACCGCCGCTTCGATCTGCGCTGCGTCTCCCAGATAAAACCGGTTCACCGACTTCAGGTTGCCGTCCAGTTCCTGCACCATGGGCACGCCCGTGGGAATGTTCAGGTCGACGATCTCCTCGTCGGGAATGTCTTCGAGATACTTCACCAATGCGCGCAGG